>CAZOXB010000118.1:0-12306 GCA_964583635.1 uncultured Opitutaceae bacterium
GATCCGGCCAACCTTCTCCACGAGAATTTCCTCGTGGAACGGCTTCACGATGTAGTCGCGCACGCCGATCTTGGCGATTCGCATCACATGTTCGCGGCCACCCTCGGCGGTGAGCATGATCACAGGGATGGGCTTCAGCGCGGGATCGGCCTTGAGTTTGGTCAGCATCTCCACGCCATCCATCACGGGCATGGTGACATCCAGGAGAATGACGTCGGGTCTCTCCTTCGCCGCGATGGCGAGGCCTTCGACACCGTTCGATGCCTCAATGATGTCGCAGTCGAACGCCTTGAACGCCTTCTTGACGATGATGCGGACAGTCTTCGAGTCGTCGACTGTGAGGATCTTGTAGCGCATGTTGGAAGCGGAAAGGGGGCGGGCTTAGGATCCGATCTTCATCAGCAGATCCGTGATGATGCGGTGTTGACCGACTCTGAAGTCGTAGATCCGCCGCGTGGCGGCGCTGATGGGTTGGATGCTGAAGTTGCTGCCTCGCAGAATGGAGGGAATCGTCAGCGTGCAGAGGTAGCCGCGGTCACAGAGCTGGTTCTTGAATGTCCCCACGGTCATGTTGGTCAGTTCGCCGATCGCGTCGTTGACGGCCTCGTCGCCGGCTTCCTCGAGTTCATCGCGGCTCACGCCGAGAAGATGGACGGCAGCCAGCGCGGCGAATTCGGTATCGATGTAGAGGTAAATCAGACCGTTGATGTCGCCGATGAAGCCAACGGTACCCACCACATGCTGACCCATGATCTCCAGGGTTCCCCGTGACTGCTGGCGCGGATCGATCTCCCGGTCCAGCACGGCAGTCCGGCCGAGCATGGTTCTCATGACCTCCTGAACGGCTCGGTTCATGGTGTCGCGAAACACCACGTCACTGATTCCATTGGTCGTAGGCATGAGAATTGAGAGGCGAAAACGTCGATTTCCGTCGGGAGTATAATCGGCCGCTTTTCAACCGCTTTAGCCCAATGCGTGCATTTGGGGAAAATAGCCTGGCGGGGTGGACGCACCCCATTGCCCATATTCGACCAATAAAAAGCCCCGCGCTTGCGGGAAGCGCGGGGCTGAAGGGAGCGGCTGGCGCCCTCTGTTGCCGTGGAGTTACTTCTTCAGCTCGGCAACGGCGGCCTGGGCGGCGGCCAGGCGGGCGACCGGCACGCGGTAGGGCGAGCAGGATACGTAGCTCAGACCGAGCTTGTGGCAGAACTTGACCGAGTCGGGATCGCCGCCGTGTTCACCGCAGATGCCCAGCTTGATGTCGGGCCGGGTCTGGCGACCCTTCTCGATTGCGATGCGCATGAGCTGGCCGACGCCGGTCTGGTCGATGCTGGCAAACGGGTTCTTCTTGATGATTTCGGCGTCCTGATAGGCGCCCAGGAAGGAACCCGAATCGTCGCGGGACATGCCGAGCGCCGTCTGGGTGAGGTCGTTCGTGCCGAAGCTGAAGAACTCGGCCGTGTTGGCGATCTCGTCGGCGGTGAGTGCGCCGCGCGGGATCTCGATCATCGTGCCAACCGAGTAGGCGATTTTGGTCTTCGTTTCCTTCTGCACGGCGGCGGCGATCTCGTGGACGATGGCAACCTGGAGATCGAGTTCCCTCTTGAAGCCCACCAGCGGGATCATGATTTCGGGTTTGGCCTTGTAACCACCCTTGTTCGCTTCGGCCGCCGCCTCGAAGACGGCGCGTGCCTGCATGGCGGTGATTTCGGGGAACTTGATGCCGAGACGGCAGCCGCGGAAACCCAGCATCGGATTGAATTCGTGCAGTTCGTGCACCCGATGCATGATCTTCTCGACCGGGATGCCGAGCTTGCGGGCCAGATCCATCTGCTGTTCCTTCGTGTGGGGGAGGAACTCGTGCAGCGGCGGATCGAGGAAGCGGATGGTCGCCGGGAAACCCTTGAGCGCCTTGAAGATTCCCAGGAAATCGGCGCGTTGGAAGGGGAGGAGCTTGGCGAGGGCGTCCTTGCGGGCGGTCAAAGTCTCGGCAAGAATCATCTCGCGCATCGCATCGATGCGGTCGCCCTCGAAGAACATGTGTTCCGTGCGGGTGAGACCGATCCCGACGGCACCGAACGCGATGGCGTTCCGGGTTTGCTCGGGAGTGTCCGCATTGGTGCGGACGGACAGCCTCGTGGCCTGCGAGCACCACTTCATCAGCTGGTTGTAGTTCCGGAACTTCTCGGTCTTTTTCGCGGCGGCGTCATTGTGCAGCAGCCCCGCAATGATTTCCGAGGGGGCGGTCTTGATCTGCCCGGCGTAGACCGTGCCCGCAGTGCCGTCGATCGAGAGGAAGTCGCCTTCGGCGAAAACCTGTCCGTCGACTGAAACCGTCTTCTTGTCGTAATCGAGTTCGAGGGCGGCCGCTCCGCACACGCAGACCTTGCCCATCTGGCGGGCGACGAGTGCGGCATGCGAGGAGACGCCGCCACGGGCGGTGAGGATGCCTTCGGCGGCGATCATGCCGCGGAGGTCCTCGGGGGAGGTTTCAATGCGGACGAGCAACACCTTCTCGCCGCGCTCGGCGGCGGCGACGGCACGCTCGGCATTGAAGTAGATTTTGCCGGTGGCGGCACCGGGGCCCGCGGGCAGGCCGCTGGCCACGACCTTGGCGTTCCTGACGTCGGCGAGATCGAATATCGGAGCCAGCAACTGCTCGAGCTGGTCGGCCGGATTGCGCAGGATGGCGGTCTTCCAGTCGATGAGTTTCTCCTTCACCATGTCGATGGAGAACTTGAGTGCAGCCGCGGCGGTGCGCTTGCCGTTGCGTGTCTGCAGCATGAAGAGCTTGCCTTCCTGGATCGTGAACTCGATGTCCTGGACGTCCCTGAAATGTTTTTCGAGGATGGCGCGAACCTTGAGGAGTTCGGCGTAGGACTTGGGCATCTCCTTCTTCAGATTGAGCACGGGTTCGGGCGTGCGCACGCCGGCCACCACATCCTCGCCCTGCGCATTGATGAGGAACTCGCCGTAGAATTCATTGGTGCCATTGGCCGGGTTGCGCGTGAACGCGACACCCGATCCGGAGGTTTCGCCGGTGTTGCCGTACACCATGGCCTGAACGTTGACGGCGGTGCCCCACTCGGACGGAATGTTGTACTTGCGACGATAGACAATCGCACGGTCATTCATCCATGAGCCGAACACGGCACCGGCGGCGCCGCGCAGCTGATCCCACGGATTGTTCGGGAAGACCTTTCCCGTGCGATCCTTGACGAGTTTCTTGAAGCGGGCGACGAGCTCCTGCTGGTCTTCGGCGGTCAGTTTGGAGTCCTCGATGTCGCTGTGATACTTCTCGTGCTTGTAGCTGTGAATCACCGTCTCGAACGGCTCGTGATCCTCCCCTTCACCCTTCTGGACGCCGAGCACGACATCGCCGTACATCTGGATGAAACGGCGGTAGCAGTCCCAGGCGAAGCGTTCATTTCTGGTGGCTGCGGCAAGGGCGAGAACGGTGGAATCGTTGAGGCCCAGGTTGAGGATCGTATCCATCATGCCAGGCATCGAATCGCGCGCGCCGGAACGAACGGCGACGAGAAGCGGGAAGCCCTTGGCGTCGCCGAACTTGTAGCCCATGATCCTCTCCATGTTCTTCACGCCGGCTTCCATCTGGGCCTGCAGGGAGGACGGATATGACTTCCGATTGGCGTAGAAATAGGTGCAGACCTCCGTGGTGATGGTGAAGCCCGGAGGGACCGGAAGCCCGATGCGGGTCATCTCGGCCAGATTGGCACCCTTGCCGCCCAGCAGATTCTTCATCCCACCATTGCCGTCGGCTTTGCCGGCGCCCCAGGTGTAGACGTATTTCGTGTTCTTTGAGGGCGCGGATTTGGCGCCAGCTTTGCCCCGCGGGGCGGACTTTTTCGCGTTGGATTTTGCGGCCATAGTAGAATGAGGAAGTGTGGTCTGGATGGTGACCCCCGCGCGCATGGGCGTGGAGGGTCGAGCCAATACGGCCATGGGGAGAGCTGTCAACGGTGCAAGGGCCGCGCACGATGCAGAAGACTTCCTGCCGCCTGCCAGTTGGTCCAGGCTAGCCTTCCGGGAGAAAGTCTTCAAACTGCCCGGTCTCTTTCCACGGTGAGCCAGCCCAACGATTCCATTTCAGACCCTGAGCACGATCACGATTCGGACGAACCGATCGATCCTCGCGAGAAGCCCATGGGTTTTTTTGAGCATCTGGAAGAGCTCCGCTGGACTCTCGTCAAGAGCGCGATCGCCTTCGTGGTGAGCGCCTGCCTGGTGGGAGTTTTTCTCAAGGAATTCAATCATGTGCTGCTGCAGCCATTGACCCGCATTGCGGCGGAATACCCTCAGGTTCAATTGGAACTGGGTACGACCTCGATCATGGAGGGCTTTTCAGTCGTGATCCAGATGTGCACGGTGGGCGGTTTGCTGATTGCATCGCCGTTCATTGTCTTTTTTTTCGGCCAGTTTGTTTCGCCCGCCCTTACAGCCAAGGAATTGAAAATGGTGGTGCCGGTCGGGCTTTCCGCGGTGTTCCTGTTTGTGTCCGGGTGTGCATTCAGTTTCTGGCTCCTGGTACCGAGCACGATCCGGGTTTCGATCGAATTGAATCAGCTCTTCGGATTTGTTCTGCGCTGGACGCCTGCCGCCTACTACAGCCTTCTGACCTGGCTGGTAGCGGGAGTGGGTGCCTCGTTTGAGTTTCCGCTGGTGATTGTGCTCGCCGTGTACATGGGACTGCTGGAGGTCTCGACGCTGAGAAAATTCCGGCGCCACGCGATCATCGGCATCTTCGTTTTGGCGGCGATTGTCACGCCGACGCCGGACCCCTTCACCCAGACGATGTTTGCCGCTCCGTTGTACCTGCTATACGAGATCGCCATCCTGGCGGGTTCCCGAATTACGAAACGCCGCGAGCAGCAGCAGAGTTGATCCTTGGCAGGGTGCCGGGGCTTGGCGCGCGAGTTCCTCCCGGGCCGTCGCCGGCCTGCGTGGCGCCAATTGGCGGAACCCGCCGGCGCGGCTTGGTCCGGCGCCGATCAGACTTCCGTTTCGGTGCCGAGCCGGGTCAGCTGTTGGGAGACTTCCGGATTGGCGGCCAGGTAACGTGAGAGTGCCTCAATGGCGGAAAACGTTTCGGCGCTCACGTGATGCTCCAGGCCCTCCACGTCGTGCTCGATGACCGCCTCGGGAAGGTTGAGTTGACGCAAGAAAGTGGTCAGAAGCTCGTGGCGGTGGGCGATTCGTGCCGCCACGGCCTCCCCGGCCCGGGTGAGAACCATCCCGCGGTATTTCTCGTATTTCACCAGTCCTTCCCCATCCAAGCGTTGGATCATGGTGGTGACGCTGGCTTGCGAAATCTTGAGTTCGGCGGCGATGTCCACGACACGCGCATATCCCTTGCTGCGAATCAGGTCGCGAATCCGCTCAAGATAATCTTCAACCGCCGCGGTGGTGCGCGGCGTGCCGGAGTCGGGAATGGAAGGTTCTGGCACCCTGCAAAAATCGGGCGCGCCCCTTGCCCGAGTCAACGCGTTACTTCCTGCGGTCCCGACGCTGGGCGAGCAGGACAACGCGGAACATTTGCAACGCAAGCCAGAATACCGCAGTGAGGCAGGCCGAGCCCAGGCCACCCCAGAGGAGCAGCATCGAAGGATTGGTGGACGGAACGTGCGATTCCAGCATCCAAAGCATGAACAGGAAAAAGCCGATGACGAGAACGGCATCGACAACCAAACTCATGGCCGTGACGGAAGATTTGGCGGCTGGCGAAGACATGGCGGCAACGCTAGGGGGATGGAACCGGCGATGTCCACGATTTTTCGCGTTGCGGCGAGTGAGACAAACGCGAGGTGCGAAGCAGCGAAGGGGACGCGGAGAAGGCAGGTGGTTGGAGACGGCACGGCTCGTTGTGACTGGAGCGGTTGAAGCGTGAAGAATGAAATCAGAGAGGGTCTGATCTTCGATTTCTCCGTCGCGCTTCCGCACGTTGCCCGATCCAGTCACGAACCCCCATTGCGGTTGTGCAAGGGGGGACTATTCCCGGCGCAAGACAAAGGTCTGCCGGTCCCGATCAGTTCCGGCGGCGAGGCCGATGGTGAGTTCCAACTCGTCGAGATTGGCCAGGGAACCGCGCATGGCCTCCAGGGCGACACTCTCGCCTGCCGCCAGAGTGGCCTTTTCGGGAAACGGAACGAAGTTGCCGAGGATCGATATGACGTCCTGGACTCGGACCGTGATGGGGCTGGCGGAGGTATTTTTCAGAGTGATCGTCAGTGCCTGACGAGGGAATGCTGCGGCGCCGCCACCACCGCGGCGGGGGCCTCCACCGGCACCGCCGCCCATGCCGCCGAAATGAGGCATGTTTCTGCCTTCGCCGCCGCCCCAGCGACCTTCCCCGGCAGGGTGTCCGCCGTGGCGCTCGCCCGGTTCGTCTTCATTGTCATTCCGTCCGGCAGGGGGCCGCGGCGGCAGGGATGAATTGAGATGGGCGGTGACAACGATGCGATCTGCCAGAAATGCCTGCGTGGCGATCAACGCGGGTTGCGGTGGTCCCATCTTCTCCCGGAATGCCGCGCGCTTGTCCTGGGGGGAGGTGCAACCCGTAAGGAGCGCCGTCAGAACGGTGGCTACAATCGTGAAAAGAGGAATCGTTGATGAGAAGATTTGCATGCGAGTGCCGGAGCTTGTGACTGTGGCCCGCGGCTCGGGATCCGGAGATTTCCGAGCCGGGCGCGCGGAAAGGCGTGAAGAATCTGCGAGCGGGCGGTGGGCGGGTTGATCCGGCGATGGAACCGGCAACCAGAGATCAGGCCAGGCCATCCTTGTATTGAGACGGATTGGCGAGTTGGTCCTTCCAACTGAGGATCTTGGCTTGGGCGCCAAAGTGTTCGGCTTTGGCCTTGTCGCCGCGCTCCATCCAGATGCGTGACAGCGTCGTGTTGACGAACAGATCGGTGGGGCGAAGGGCGTGGGCCGTTTCCGCCGCGACGAGCGCTTCATCGAGTCGCCGCAAGGAGAAATTGATTTCCGCAACGGCATGCCATGCCTCGTGCGAGGTGGGTGCGGCTTCGACGGCCCGGGACAATTTTGTCAGCGCGGCGTCCGTTTCACCCAAGGTGAAATCGAGTGTCGCTTCCTCGATCAGCATCTGGATTTCGTCTGCGGTCATGGCGTACTGTTAGGAGGAAAACGCGAAGGCGCAAAGACGCAAAGTGTGACGCGATGGGCCTTGGGAACCAAGCCTTCAGGCGGTTCCGAGACATAAAGTGGCGCGGGTATCCAACCCGCATCGGATCGGAGGCAGGCTGCATGCCTGCGCACCTTTCAAGAGACCGGATTCCAAGCCCGGATTTTTTCTTCGCCGGTTCTTCGCACCTGCGAATCTGCGCGTTTTTCTTTGCTTCGGCTTCCGGGCCTACTGCTTGATGGCTTCGACGTTGATGGTGATGTCAACCTCGCTGCCAATCACGGCGGGCAAATAGGTGATGCCGAAATCGCGACGATCCAAACGGGTGGTCGCCTTCCAGCCCGAAAGAGTGTGATTGTCGGCTCCTGGGCCGATGCCGAGCAGTCGCGCCGCCAAGGTCACTTCCCGTGTGACATTCCTGATCGTCAGATCGCCGACGATGCTGAAATTGTCCTTCCCGGTTCCGGTCCAGGACCGACTCCGGAACTTGATGTCGGGAAACTTCTCCGCGGAGAAGAAATCGTCGGACAAGAGATGGGCGTCGCGCTTATCGTTGTGAGTATGCATGCTCCCCACCCGGATTGTGACCTCTGCACGGCTGGCAGAGGGATTCGCCTGATCGAAGACAAGGCTGCCCTCGAACCGGCCGAATGATCCAGGTACTTTCGCCACGAAATGCCGGGCCGTGAATGAGACCGAGGAATGGACCGGATCGATTTTCCAAGTGGTGGGAGTGGCGATGCCGGCAGAGGTCAGGTCGGTGACGGCGGTGGCGATGAAGCGATTGCGAAAGGTGCGGAAGATCATGACTGGGGGGAGTAGCGCATTGCGCTTGTGAAGAGGGGACGCGATTGGATGAAAATGGCAAGGCGAGCTCGAGGATTGTGACGAGGAGGGTTTCAGCGGCGGGCGGATCTCCATTGAAAAATCGTGACCGCCGTCGGTGCCGGTGGATAATGGGTTCGCATGCAAGGCTTGCGTGCGAGGCTCCACGAACGATGGCAAAAGGAACGCTTGCGGCCGGATTTGAGCCGGGCGGCACGGTGCGTGGTGGCGTTCATGGTTCCGATTCTGGCCGCGCAGGCGGGCTGGTTGCCGATTGACGCGACGTTTGCGGGCATTGCGGCGCAGAATATTGCCCTCGTCGACATTCGCGGTCCGTATCCGCTGCGGATCGGCCTGTTGCTCTCGATGTCGGCGGTCCTCGCTGGCAGCACCTGGCTGGGAAGTGTCACGGGGGGGGATTTGGGGCCTGCATTGGTCGGCACGTTGATGGTTACCGTGGCCGGAGGCGCGTGGCGGCACCTCAGCGTGGAGTACGGACCGCCGCTGGCAGTTTCCTCGGCCCTCCTGTTTCTGATAGCGTTGTCACGTCCGGCCGAGGCGGCCGCCGTGCAGGGGCAGGCGGGCTCGGCTGCGATCGGCGCGTTGTGGGGAGTGATCGTCCAGGTGGCGCTCTGGCCAATCCGGGCGCAGCACCCGAGGAGGCGGGCAGTGGCGGAGAGTTGGGTGGCGGTGGCGGATCTCGCGGCTGCCCTGGAGCCCGATCCAGCCCAGGCGGCGGAGGAACGGCATCGTCTGCTGGCAAAGAGGCATGGTCTCGTGAGAACCGCACTCGATCATGCGGCGGGGCTGGTGAATGCGGATGCAGGTCCGAATCGCCGCCATGCGTATCTGCGTCCCCTCGAGGACCTCAACACCGCCGCGGCCCGGCTGGCGACCCGCCTGATTGTCCTCAACATCGCTCTCGAGGGCATGATGGAGCGGAAGGAATTTGACGCCCTGGCGCCGGGTTTTTCCCCGTTGTTCACCTCGTTCCGCAACACGGCGCGCAGCATCGCGCTCGCCATTGTTTCCCGGCAGCCGTCGCATGTGGCGACCTGTGAGGTGCGGCTGAAGCGCCTTGGCACGCTCTTGCAGGCATTGCCCGACCGGGTGTCGCTCCAACTCGCGGAATCCCCGGACAGGGCACAGTTGATATTTGGACTGCGGCAGATCGCGGACCAGCTTGTGGCGGTGGAGGAGGCCCTGCGCCTCACGTGTGGTCGGGCCGACGAGAAGGCGGCGTTCCCATTGGAGTTGTTTGATGTGCAGACCTGGACGCTGCGGCCGCTTGCGTCTGCGCTGTCGTTGCACTGGCCGCCTGAACCGGCCATGCTGCGCTTTGTGGCGCGGCTGACCGTGCTGGAATTGCTGGGCGTTGCGATGTTCATCCGGTTGGGATTGGAGCGCGGCTACTGGCTGCCGCTGACCACGCTGGTCGTGTTGCAGCCGGATTATGGAGCGACCCGGTTGAAGGCCGGTCAGCGTTTTCTTGGAACGCTGGCGGGAGGTGTGGCGGCCAGCGGCCTGCTCGCGCTGGTCATGCGGCCGGAACTCGTGCTGGTGGCGCTCGGCGTGACCATGGCAGGCTTCGCGTTCTGGCTGAAGCGCAACTATGCGATCGCGGTCTTTTTCATCACGCTCTTCGTCGTGCTGATCACGGAAACGACGGTCAAGATGACGTTCGCAGTGACCCTCGAGCGACTGACCGCAACCGCCCTCGGCGGCGCGTTGGCGCTGGTGGCGGCGCAGTTGTTCTGGCCGGTCTGGGAGCGCCAGCGTTTTCCGGCGCTGCTGGCCGCCGCCCTGCGGGCGAATCGCGTCCTCGTTCGTGAAATCGGGGCGCGGATGGCCGATGGCAGGGGGTACGAAGCGAAGGTCATCGCGGCGAAACATGATGCCGAGGTGGCGAACGGAATGGTGTTTGCTTCGCTGCAACGCATGTCCGGTGATCCGCGCAGCCAGCGGGCGCGCATGGAAAGTGCCGCGACGCTGGCCAACGGCAACCAGCGGGTGACACGCGCATTGACCGCGGCTGCCGTACAGCTTGCCCAAGGCAGGATCCTGGATCGTGCGGATGTGACGGCCTATGTCGCCGTTGCCGGCGAGGCGCTCGAAAGTCTGGCATCCGAAGCAGGGGCCGTGCGCCGGCACGACGATAGCAAGGGTGCCCTGCGGAGCCGTCTTGACCGCCTGGCGCTGGCGCCCGGGGCAGGCGCGGCCGCGGACGAACAGGGACTCCTTCGCTCGCTGGCCCGCAGTGCCGTGGAGCTCAGCGCAATGCTGGTCGCCGCCGAGGACGGAGGAGACTGGCTGGACAGCCGTTAAACGATCAGCATTGCATCCCCGAAACTGAGGAAGCGATACTCCTTCGCGATCGCTTCCAAGTACGCTTCCCGGAGAAAGGCGATTCCATCGTTCGTGCCGGGTGCCAGGAAGGCAGCCACAAGGCAGAGCAAGGTCGAGCAGGGTTGATGGAAATTGGTGATGAGGGCGTCGACACCCCGGAAGCTCCGCGGTGGGTACACAAACAGCGATGCCTCTCCCGTGTAGGCCCGCCCTTCGGAAAGCGGCGCGGAGTGCCGGCCAAGAAAATCCTCAATGCAGCGCACCGAGGTCGTGCCGACCGCAATGCGGCGTCCGCCTTGGGGGTTGAATAGCCTCAACTGGGTTTCCGAAGGCAGCTCGTAGACTTCCCGGTGGATCGCATGCTCTTCAACGGTCGGAGTGGAGATCGGTTTGAAGGTGCCCAGTCCGACGTGCAGCGTGACGTCCGCGGTGACGATTCCTCCGTCCTTCAGTTTCGCGAGCAACTCCGGTGTAAAGTGCAGCCCGGCGGTGGGCGCAGCGACCGCCACCTGTTTGTCCGGTTGCGCGTAGACCGTCTGGTAACGTTCGAGATCGGAGGTGCGTGTAGGGCCCAGCGGGTCCTGCCGCTCGATGTAAGGCGGCAGCGGCACCGCGCCGATCCGGTTGGCCACGACGAGGATCGGATCTCCATGGACGGTTTCAAAGGCGATGCGCGCGCAGCCCTCGCCATCCTTTTCCAGCACGGTCGCGGTGAATCCGTCGTCCCTTTCAAATCGTGCACCCACCGGCAGCTTTTTTCCCGGACGCAGCAGGCACCACCAGATATTGTCCTCGGACGTCGGACGAAGCAGGAAACACTCGGTCTGACCGCCGCCCGCCCTTCGGGCAAACAATCGCGCGGGAAGGACTGCAGCGTCATTGCGAATAAGGCAGTCTCCGGGACGCAGGTAAGTCGGCAAATCCGAAAAAACACGGTGCTCCACGGTATGGCGGCTCCGGTCCACGACGAGCAGGCGCGACTGGTCCCTCCTTGCTGCCGGAGTCTGTGCGATCAGGTGCGGCGGCAAGGGATAATCGAAGAGTGCGGTCGGGAGCGGTGGTGGCACGGGAGGAGTCGGCAGAAAACCATGCAGATCGGGAGGATACAACGTCAACTGCACGCCCGGGGAACGCCGTGATCGCGCCTGCCAACGAAATTGCTTGCTGAGCGGGTCCGCAGCCGCCTAATACCCATCCTCCGTTTCGACGCCACCGCGGTGCGACGATGTCCGGCGGTCATCCCGCCCGGATACGGCGAGTACCGCGGTTGTTGCGAAACAGGCATTCGCCGATGTAGCTCAGCGGTAGAGCAACGCTTTCGTAAAGCGTGGGTCGTCGGTTCAATCCCGACCATCGGCTCCAGCCTTCAGGCGTGGAGCAGCACATCGTGGGTGAGCATGAAACGAGAGCCGCCCCGCATTGTCGCCAAGGTCAGTTGTTTCCGATGGCATCGTCCGGGAGGCTGCCCTGCAGGCGTTTTTGAAGTTTGATTTCAGCGATGTCGCGCCGCAGCTCACGCGAAAACAGCTCAAGGCGCCGGTTGACGTCCAGCGTTTCCAGGAGGGTTTGTTTCACCGCCGGGTCGCCGCAGAGGTTGAAGGCGGCGATATCCACGAAGATCTCGGGGTCTTCGATGGTCCGGAGAAATTGGGCGAGGTCATTGGCCGGATCGCCCTTCAACTGCTGGCGAATGGAGAGCAGTCGGCCCACGCTCGCACACAGCCTCTTGTTGGCGCTCTCGTCCGCGCCTTGAATGCTCGCCAGCGGCTTGATGTGGACGCGACGGAACGGGTGGAGCTGGACCGTCCTGACAATTTCAATGCGGGTCAGGCCCTGCAGCAGGAGGTTGGAGGTGCCGTTTTGGTTCTTCTGGCAGGCGCGGACAATTCCGACCGTGGCGATCCGGTGCAGTGGCTCGAATTTCTGATCACCCTGCCGCGGATCGCCTATTCCGACACTCTGTTTAATGTATCACT
>CAZOXB010000119.1:0-12004 GCA_964583635.1 uncultured Opitutaceae bacterium
GTGGCCGCGGGAACGCACCGCGCTCAACAACGCCGGCACATAAACAATCTGCGATCTTGGGTCCCGCGATCCGGCCACGAGGGACCGTGGCCCTCCTGCAAACGGCCCGTCGTCACCGTTGCCACCCGGCGATCGGCTGTTTATCCCCGTGTTTTCCCCAATTCTATGAAAGCCCTTTTGCTGACCGCACCGTCCAGCCTGGAACTGACCGATTTCCCTGAACCCGCGATCGGCGCTGACGAGGTTCTGGTGCGGGTCCGGGCATGCGGGATCTGCGGAAGTGACATCCATGGCTGGGACGGCTCCAGCGGGCGTCGCCAGCCTCCCCTGATCATGGGGCACGAAGCGAGCGGGGAGGTGGCGAAGGTGGGGCCGTCCGTGAAGCGGTGGAAGGTGGGCGACCGGGTGACGTTTGATTCGACCATCTACTGCGGCGAGTGCAGCTATTGCCGCTCAGGGCAGGTCAATCTCTGTGACAATCGTCGCGTGATCGGAGTGTCGCCTCGCGAGTACAAGCAGCATGGCGCGTTTGCCGAATACGTGGCCGTGCCCAGCCGGATTCTCTATCGCTTGCCGGACCCGCTCGGGTTTCCACAGGCCGCCATGATCGAACCTGTTTCGATTGCGGTGCACGCGGTGAGGAGGGTGATGCCGGATGCGGGCAGCCAGCGTGGGGCCCGCCAGTCCGAACTGGGCGGCCCGGCCGTGGCCGTGGTGGTGGGCAGCGGCATGATTGGCCTGCTGGTGATCCAGGCCCTGCGCTGGGCGGGCATCGAACAGGTGATAGCCGTTGACTTGGAGGACAAACGCCTCGCGGTCGCCCGCACGCTCGGCGCCACGCACACGTTGAATTCCGCCTCTGCCGATATCGCGGCGGAGGTTGCCCGGCTCACCCAGGGACGCGGCGCCGACTACGCGTTCGAGGTCGTGGGCATTTCACCGACGCTCGCGCTCGCGCTCGCGTCGCTTCGTCGGGGCGGTTCGGCCGTGCTGGTGGGCAACCTGTCGGCGAAGGCCGATTTCCCCATGCAAGCGGTGGTCACACGCGAACTGACGCTCTACGGCACCTGTGCATCGGCGGGTGAATATCCGCTCTGTCTGGACCTCATCGCGCAGGGTGTCATCCGCGTCGAACCCATGATGACCGCCGTGGCGCCCCTCGAAGAGGGCAAAGCCTGGTTCGACCGGCTCAGTGCCAAGGATGGAGGCAAGTACATGAAAGTGATCCTGACACCCTGACCTCCGCCCTCGGCCCTCCGACTCCTGGCCTGACCGTCCGTCCGTTTCGGGGCGGTTCCACGGCATCGAGGTGCAGGTTTTTCCGTTCAGTGCAAATAGGCGTCGAGACACTCGTCGAGCGCGGCGAGATGCTCGTGCGAAAGCTGGCCAAGAACGCCGCGCAGACGTCCTTTCCGCACCTGCCGGATGCCGGGGATCACCGCGAAGTTGTCCTTGCCCGCAAATTTTCCCACGGCCAGACGCAGCGGCCGGATTTCGGGTGCGAGGCTGGATGCCGGCACCACGACCACGGTGTTGAGCACTTCGTTGTGCACCGTGCCGGACACGACGATGCCGGGCCGCACCTTGCCCATCTCCGGCGGATGCGTGTCGCTCAAATCCACCCACACGACGGTCCCGCGCTTCATGGCTGGCGCGGCTCCACTTCGTCGCTCAGTGGCGCGGACTCCCACACCTCCATCGCGGCCTTCTCCTTGGGATTGTCCTGCAAGAACTGCTGATACTCGACCGCCGCCGCCCGATGCCGCCGCGCGCGATGCTCCTTCTCGATCAACTCGCGCACGAACGCCGAGATGCTCTCGTCCTTCGGCTTCAGCGCGGCGACCTTCTTGACGAGGTCGGCCTCTAGCTTGATGGTAGTCGCCGGCATACCGAGAAGGTAGTCATCCGCCATGAGCTGTCAACCGGACATCCGGGCGGACGGGCCTCGGTTTGTTTCAAGCTGGCAACCGCTTCCGATCGCCTGTTACTGAAGAGGTCTTCCCTGTAGTTTGGTTCGCCTGCCCGGATGGCGGAACGGTATACGCTGCGCACTTAAAATGCGCTGTCCGAAAGGGCTTGCGGGTTCGAGTCCCGCTCCGGGCACCAGTATGAGGGGTCTAAATCTTGCAGATTTCATACCCCGCGCCCTTGGGTGACGCACTGCGCAACGCAGGAGTTGCTCGGGATGCAAGCCGTCGCCCAGTGAACCGGAGGCCTGGTCGGGTGTTGGGGCCGCGATCGTCGAGAGTATCGTGTTTATTGCAGAGCCGCTTCTATGGCCTTCGCCAGTCGCCCGCCTCGCAGGTCTTTCGCCACGATTTTTCCCTCGCGGTCGAGCAGGAAACTCGCGGGGAGGGCACTGACGTTGTAGGCGCCGGCGAGCGGGGTCTTCCAGCCGGTGAGATCGGAAATGTGCAGCCAGGTTGCCTGGTCCTTGGCGATGGCGGCTTTCCAGTCCGACTCGCGGGTGTCGACGGAGACGGCGAGAATCTCAAATCCGCGGTCACGGTACGCCCGGTAGGCCTCGACGTAGTGGCGATTCTCCATGCGGCAGGGGGCGCACCAGGAGGCCCAGAAGTCGACCAGGACCACCTTTCCGCGCAGCGAGCTCAGGGCGAGCGGCTTGCCGGACGGCGTGGAGGCGGACAGCTCCGGGGCGACGGAACCTTTGGAAACGAATTGGAACCGCCGGATGCGTTCCTTCAGCAGGCGGGCAATTTCGGTGTTGGCGTGGCGGGAGGCATAGTCGTCGATCAGGGCGGCCAGCTCGGGCAGACGGTGGTCGCCGTCCCAACGCAACGAGGCCGCGTACAATGCGGCGGAACCTTTGAGATGGTCGAGGGTGTAGCCGTTCAGTTCGCGACGATGTTCGTTGTAACCCGCAATTTCATCTTCGGTGAGCTTTTCGACCAGCGCTTGATTGCCGGCAGCACGGGCTGCACGGATCGACTCGCGTACGCTGAGGACCAGGCGGGACAACGAGGCGGCGCGGAATTTCTCATAGGCGAGGTAAGCCGCCTGATCAGGCGCGCCGGAGATCGTGAGGGTTTTGCCATCGTTGCCGGCCGCGACGGTGAGCACCTGGTTCCCGGCGGCGACGAAGGTTCCTTTGGCGTCGCCGATCGTCACGGTGAAAAGTCCGGGTTCCGTATCGACAGTCATCGCAAGTCTGTTCCCGTCGAGTTGGGTGGATGCGATCGGAGTCAGGGAACGCGCTTCCAAAGATTCACGCAGGACTTCGACCTTGGCGTTGGCGGCCGCAGAAGGGAGGCTGCCCCTGAGCGTGAACGCGACAACCTGAGGCGAGGTGAGAGCCAGCGCGATCCCGAATAGGCATGCGGATGTGCGAAATAGGGCGGAAAGTGAGGCGAACATACCGCCAAGCTGCATCGGCTGAAGGTGAAAGCAAGCGGTGCCCTTGCGGGCACGCGGTGCGTGCATTCGAATTCTTAAATTTGAAGCAGGAGGGCCACGGTCCCTCGTGGCCATGATCGCGGGATACGAGGGTGGAGGGCTTGAAGTGCCGGCGTTGTTGAGCGCGGTGCGTTCCGCGGCCACGAGGGACCGTGGCCCTCCTGGATGAGTCACCAGCGCTTCGTGGGGGTTTAGGCGGCGAGACCGGCGGCCAGTGCCAAGGCGGCACGCGTGCGATTCATGATGTACAGATGATAGCCGGGGGCTCCCTGGGCCACGAGGTCACGAATCTGGTCAAGGGCCCAGTCGAGTCCGATCATTTCGACAACTTCGGGATTGTCGTCGGTCGCTTCGAGCCGACGCAAGAGACGTCGGGGCAGGACAGCGCCGCACATCGAGGTGAAGCGCTGGATCTGTTTCAACGAAAGCACGGGCATGATTCCAGGGATGATCGGGACAGTGATGCCCCGTGCCCGGCAACGGTCCACAAAGGAGAAGTAAATTTCGTTGTCGAAGAACAGTTGGGTCGTGATAAACCCGGCGCCGGCGTCCACTTTTCGCTTCAATGCATCCAGATCGGACTCGTGGGAGGCTGCCTCGGGATGTTTTTCGGGATAGCCACCCACGCCCAGGCAGAACTCAGGATGGCGCGCCTTCAACAACGCGACCAGTTCACTGGCGAAGCTCAATCCGTCCGATGCGGCTTGGAAAGTCGTCGAGCCCTTGGGTGGGTCACCGCGCAGCGTCATGATATTGCGAAAGCCGTCGGCATAGAGGCGGTCGGCCAAGGCATTCAGTTCCGCTCGGGAATGCCCTACGCAGGTCAGGTGGGGCATAACCGTGAAACCGAGCTGATTCTTCAGCAAGGAGCTGACCTGGGCGGTGCGCTCCCGAGTGCTGCCACCCGCGCCATACGTCACGGAAACGAAGTCCGGTGAGATGCGCTTCAGGGCGATCGCCGACTGCCGGAGCAGCTCCACTCCCGCATCATCCTTGGGAGGAAAGAATTCCAGGGACCGCAGGGGGCGTCTTTCGGCAAAAAGGTCGGAAATGGAACGATCGGGCGGCATTTCATATCAACATATGCGGATATGTTGATATGATGTAAAGCAAATCTGTCGGAATGATGGGTGAGGAGTGGGGGGGTATCCCGTGTGGCAATGTCCCCACTGAAGACTCGGATCAGGGCGCGGGGGCCGTGCTCTTGGCGGGGGTGGCAGGAGCTGGAGCGGCGGGGGCATCCTCAAACAGGTCTGCTTCGCTGGCTGGCAGGCCGGTGAAGGTCGATTCGTAGACTTGGAACGCGCGCTTTTTCATCAGCGCGTTCACCGGTGCGGATGCGTCCGAATTGGAAACGACCACGAAGACGGGACCGGCGGGGATGGTTTCGACCGTCTCGGCAACCTTGGCGGGGCCCTTCTTATCGTCGGTTTTTTCCGTGGTCCCGGAGGTGCTGCCAGAGTGTCCGGCGGATTCGTTGCTCTTGGCGAGATCGGCGACGCTTCCCAGAGCAGTCGGGCCGGTGCTGCCGTCCTTCTTGGCCTCGGGAGCCTTGATGACCTTCTGTTCCGGTTTGCGTCCCAAGGTGACCGTTACGGATTTGCCGTCGAAGGTCTTGAATTTGACAGTGCGATCATGGGCCTTGGCGGCAATCGCATTGGGATCGGTGAGATCACTGGTGTCCGAGTACCGCAGCGAGCCCACGCTCGAAATCAGTGAGGCGATGCGATCGCTCTTCAGCCGCTTTCCGGCCGGAGCAGCGGACGAGGTGAAGGCGTCCTCCTTTTTTGCGCGAGTCGCGGTGATCGTCTTGTTCTCCGTCGGAAAGGACAACTCCACCGAGGCAATATCCTCGGGCTTGAGAGAGAGCAGATTGGTGTCGGCCCAGTTCTTCGGTTCGACGTCCAAGTAGGTGTTCACCCGGGTGAGGAACGCCTTGTTTTCGTCGCCAAACCGGACGAAACGACCGCCGCCGTCCGCGTACTTGCCGAGCTTGATCGACCAGGTTTCCTTGCCCGCGCCGTCGGAAATGGTGATGCCGGTGTCCTTGAATTCGAGGGCTGCGATGCGGCTGGGATTCTGCGTGACCAGACGCTCCAGCTTGGCCGAGGTCAGATCGCTGACCAGGCGCGAGAGCTTGGTGAAATCGGCGGGGAATTCGTAGTATTCGGCGATGTGCCAGGTATTGCCCGCACCCTTGGTCAAGGTGACGGATTTCCCGTTCTCCGAAAGCCGCACGGTATGGGCCTGTTCGACCGCCGTGCGCGTGATCAGGGGCTGGCCGACGCGCGGGTCGGCGGGTGCCTGCCTGGGTGGCCGGGTGAGGAAATGGACGGTGACTGAAACGGCAGCCAGAAGGGCGACAACGATGATCAGGGTTTTCAGTTTCATACCTGCGACGGAAATGGGAAGGGACGTTGACGCGGCGGATGTCTTGCCGGTGTTCAGGCGTGGCGGGAGCGTTGGAACCAGAAGCCAAACAGCACGACGAGCAGGACGGGAGCGAGGAGGTTGATGGCGAGGAGGCTGTTTTCGAGAAACTCAATGTCCTCGCGCAGTGCCTTCCGGATTTCGCGGCGCTCGCCGCGCATGACGGCTTGCTGGGCCTGGAAATCCTCGATCGCTTTCTGGATTTCCGGTGTGGCGATCAGGCGGTTGCCTTCGGTGCTCTTGCCCTGGAGGTCGCTGAGCTTCTTCTGCACGTCGGCCAGGCGACTTTCGAGGGCGGTCAACTGGTCCTGGTAGCGTTGCTGGGCGGCGATCTCCATTTGACGCACGACCGTGAATGGACGCACCGACGTGCCCTTGCCGCGGAGCGAAATCAGATCCTGGGACCCGCCGAGGAACTCGATGCTGTTGCTGGCGAAGGCCAGGTTGTCATTGAGGGGCCGTGCCGCCTGGGTGCCGAGGAAGTTGAAACGTTCGACGCTGTAGTCGTCGAACAGCCAGTCGGTATCGGCGATGACAAAAAGTGTGGAGGAGGAGGTTGATTCCTTGAGGACGGGGCCGGCGGCGGGTTTGGGAGCGGGTTTTGCGTCCTTCGACTGAGGATCTGCGGGCGGCGTTTCCTCCTTCGGTGCGCCGTCGGGGAAGGCCGTTGAGAACTTGCCGGTGATCAAGGCGGCCAGGGTCTTCTTGCCGGAGGGGACGATTTGGCGGGCGACGTCGTCGGGCTGTGCGAATTGGAGGGCCATGGCCTGCAATTCGCCGGTGTTGGCGGAGGTTTCGATGAGAGGAGTCACGCTGCGGCCCGGGGCATCCACGGTCAGGCTTCCGCTTTCGATGAACAGGAGCGACTTGAGCTGTCCGACCATGGACGCCTGCTTGCTGAAGGCATTCTCCGTCAGGGACAGCCAGATGGGGTAACGCACGACGCCGCCGGGTCCGGTCTGGACGGATGTCGCGTTGTCGAGATCACCCACGACCATCTGCGGATTGTAGGTGATGCCCCACGCCTTCAGCATCGACAGGTTGCTGGAGACGTTTGGCTGGGGGCCGCCGAACATCGCATTCTGTCCGCCCTGGCGCCGGAAATACTGCGAGGCGGGATCAACCGCCACAAACACCGGCTTGCCGGCGAGCAACGCCTGGTCGATGGCAAACTGCAATTGCGGCGTCAGATTTTGCGGATGGATGACCGCGATGACATCGAGCCCGTCCGGCAGCGTGGTGGCGGATGCCTCGACCGGAACGATTTCAAAGGTCTTCGCCCATTCGTCCGCAACCAACTGTCCCGTGGGTCGCTGGCGTTGCTGCATCATCATCATCGGGTCCATCTGCGGGGCCTGGAGAGGCAGGCTCGTAATGAGCCCCAGCTTTTTCTTGGCAATCGCCTGAACGCTGTAGATGAGCTCTGAAATGTCGTATTCTAGGAACGATTCCCGCTGCGGGTTGAAGGATGAAACCGCCTTCTGTTGATCGGCCTGGGTGGCGGTCAGCCCGAAGTAGACCGTTTCACCCGTTGCCAGCCGCTGCGGCTGCAATCCGGCACCCCCGGCGCGTTCCTCCTCCGGCGTGTCCGGCCGCGGATCGATTACGTTGAGGACGATCTTGCCGTGCGACGCGCGCACATATTGGCGCAGCATTTCACGGATGCGTTCGGCATAGTTCTTGTATTGGATCGGCACCCCGGAGGCCGAGCGCGAGAAATAGTAGTCGAGGACAACCGGATCCTCGATCTTGGAGAGCAGTGACTTCGTGCCTTCGGACAACGTGTAGATATGCTCGGCGGTCGCGTCGGCGCGGAAGGGCAGCCGCGAGGCGAGGTAGTTGACCAGAATGAGGCCGATGAGCAGCAACGCGACGGAAAGGGATTTCAGGCCAGGTTTCATGGTGGCGATGATCGGGCGATGACGGGATGCGACGGCTTAGCGCTCCAGAACGAGCACGTTGAGAAACAGGGTGAAGCCGATCAGCGACAGGAAATAGAGCAGATCCTTGGGATCGATGATGCCCTTGGTGAAGGGCTCGAAATGGGTGACGAAGCTGAAGTTGGCGATGAGGTCGGTGAGCCAGGTTGGCAGGGCGGAGGCCATCGCCTCGTTGAATACGCTGAAGCCCAGCAGCAGGATCACCAGGCAGACCACAACGCTGACCACGAAGCTGATGACCTGGTTCTTCGTGATGGCGGAGGTCACGGCGCACACCCCGAGATAGGATCCCGCCATGAGGATGCTGCCGAAATAGCTGGTGGCGATGATGCCCCAGTCGGGATCCCCCAGGTACGCGACCGTGATGATCATCGGAAATGAGAGGAGGATCGCGACCGCGAGGAACGCCCATGCGGCGAGGAATTTTGCCAGGACCGCTTCGAGTGTCGTCACCGGCAGCGTGAAGAGCAGCTCGATCGTGCCCGTGCGTTTTTCCTCGGACCAAAGGCGCATGCCGGCGGCGGGGATCAGGAAGAGGAAGAGCCAGGGATGCAGCCCGAAGAAGCTGCTCATGCTTGCGAGATTCGCTTTGAAGAAGCCGCCGATGAAGAAAGCGAGGCCGACGCTGGCGATCAGGAAGATCGACAGGAAAACATAGGCCACGGGCGAGCGGAAATAGCCCAGGAACTCACGCTTGAACAAGGGTGCGATTTGGCTCATCGGAAAATGGTGGGGCGGGATTAGATGTCGCTTTGTGTCAGGCTCCGGAAGATCGCATCGAGCCGGGCTCCGGGCTGGCGCGCCTGGAATGCGGCGGGCGTTTCGTCGACGACGACCTTGCCACGCGAGATGATGATCACCCGCGTGCAGATGGCCTCCACTTCCTCGAGAATGTGGGTGGAGAGCACCACCGCCTTCTCCGTGGCCATGCTCTTGATCAGGGAGCGCACCTCGTTTTTCTGGTTGGGATCGAGCCCGTCGGTGGGCTCATCGAGGATAAGCACCGGTGGATCGTGCAGCAGGGCTTGGGCAAAACCGACGCGTTGCTTGAATCCCTTCGAGAGGGTCTCAATCGATTGGTGGCGAACGGGGTCGAGATGGGTGAGCCGGACAGCCCGATCCACTTGCGCGTTTCGCGCCTGGGCAGTGCGGAACCCACGGGTTTCCGCGATGAAGCCCAAGAACTCCTGGACGGTCATCTCGCCGTAAGCCGGCGCACTTTCCGGCAGGTAGCCGATTTTCCGTTTCACGGCCACGGGTTCTGCCGTGACATCGTGCCCGTCGACGATCGCCGTGCCGGACGTCGGCCGAAGGTAGCCGGTGATCATCTTCATCGTCGTCGATTTCCCTGCGCCGTTTGGCCCGAGGAATCCGAGAATTTCGCCGCGCCTGACCGTAAACGTGACACCGTCAACCGCGCGATTGGAACCGTATGTTTTGACCAGGCCTTTGACTTCGATCATGAGCAACCGGAAGGGAATGAGAAGGAAGAGGAAACGTTCCGAACGCGGAAGGTTCCAGAGAAAATGGGGTTGAGTGCGTAAAGTTTACACCCGAGCCTGATCAAGAGAAAACTCAGTTGAATCAACAAACGGGCGGAAGAAATCGCGTTCCTGCAAGTGTTTCCCGTCACGCCGGTCCTCCGGCGAATCCTGATGCATTCAGGCGACGGACGATAACGGGTTGCGGTCTTTCTCGGTTTTCAGACGGAGCTGGCCGCAAGCCGCGTCGATGTCGTGTCCTTTTTCCCGACGCAAGGTGACGGGCACGCGTGCCGCGCGTAGAACGTCGGCAAAGGATTCCTGGCGTTGCACGCTGGGCCGCTTCCATGGCAGGCCCTCGACCGTGTTGTAGGGGATGAGGTTGACATGGGCATGCAAGTCCCGAGCGATATCCCGAAGTTCACCTGCTTGTTCGATTGAATCGTTGACGTCCTCGATGAGGATGAACTCGAGCGTCACCATCCTTCCATGCTTTTCGGAGAATGTCCGCACTGCAGGCAGCAGTTTGGCCAAGGGGAACGCCTTGTTCACCGGCATGATCTTTTCGCGGATCTCGTCGGTGGCGCCGTGGAGTGAGACGGCGAGACGGAATCCGAGCGGCTCATCCGCGAGCTTGAGGATCTTTGGAACCAGACCGCTGGTGGAGACGGTGATGCGGCGCGCGCCGAATCCCAGGCCCCACTCGGCGTTCAGGATCGTCAATGCCCGGATCAAATTGTCGTAATTGGCGAGGGGTTCGCCCATGCCCATGACAACAATGTTATCGAAGGACGCCAGTTCCACCCGTGCACGGGTTGTCGTGGCGTCCTCCCGGTAGCACACCTGCATCAGCTGGGCGACAATTTCGCCCGCGGAGAGGTCGCGTTTGAATCCGGCCAGTCCACTCGCGCAGAAGGCGCAGGCCATGGCACATCCCACCTGCGTGGAGATGCAGATTGTCTTGCGGGAATGCTCCACGCCGACCCCTTCCTGAGGCGCGCGAATGATCACGGTCTCGATCAACGAACGGTCGCGCAATTCGAGGAGAAGCTTGTCGGTGACGTCGCGGGACTGTTTGTCGAAGAGGAGCGAGGCGGGCATCAGATCGAAGTTATCCGCCAGCCATCCGCGCAGTGGCTTGGGAATGTTGGTCATGTCCTCCCAGTGGCGAGCGCGCTTCTTGTAGAGCCAGTCGAGAATCTGCCGTGCGCGGAAGGCGGGTTCGCCGTGTGCCTTGAGGCGCGCGGTGAGCGTCTCCAGGGTTTCTCCGGTGAGGGGAGGTTTTTCAGGTGTGAACCGCATGCGTTGATGTCCCCGTTGAATCCGTTGGGGGGAGGAATCTCGATCCTCGGACCATCGAATACAAACCAGAAGAATTCGCAGGCTGCGCCGACGAGTACAGATGGGAGGGCCACGGTCCCTCGTGGCCAGGATTGCGGGAAGCGAGGTTGCGGAAGTCGACGCTCTGGCCTTGTCGAGCGCGGTGCGTTCCCGCGGCCACGAGGGACCGTGGCCCTCCAGGCATCGGCCTGAGCCCGGGCCGGCAGTCTCGGATTGCAGGCCGGTGGCCTTGGGGCTAGGGATGGCGCCGAGTCCCTCAGATGTCGCTCCTCCATCGTCACATTTTTCTGGCCGTTTTGGGAGCATGCGTCGCTGCCGTGGGGTTGTTTGCGTTCATCCTGATTGTCGGCAACATGCTCAAGGATCTCCTTCCCTTCATGATGGGAGGGCAGCTGTCGCCGGCGACATTCCTGAAACTGGTGGGGTTGCTGGCACAGATTGTCGCCGCCTATGCCCTGCCCATGGGAGTGTTGACGGGGGTGCTTCTTGTGCTGGGGCGAATGTCGGCGCAAAACGAAGTCACGGCCATGCGTGCGGCCGGGCTCAGCATGGCCTACATCGCGCAACCGGTCTTTTTCCTTGGTCTGCTCGGAGCGTTGTTCTGCGGCTTCATCAACTTCTATTCGATGCCCAAATCGAAGACCGCTTACAAACGGATCCTCGCCGGGGCGGTTCAGAAGAATCCCCTGAGTTTCATTGTTCCGAAGACCTTCATCCGCGATTTTCGCGGGGTGGTCCTCTATGTCGGCCGGAAGGAGGAAAGCGTCCTCCAGGATGTTTGGATTTGGGAACTCGACGAACAAAACCGGGTGGTCCGCTCCGGCCGGGCGAGAAGCGGCAAGGTCGCCTTTGATGAGGCGGAGGGCCGTTTGGTGCTGACGCTCGGTGACGTCAGTTTCGAAATCCGGGACAAGGATAACCCCGAGGATTTCACCAAGCCGGTTCAGCCCGGGACATCGGAGGAATTCACCATCGAACTCCGCATGGAGCAGCTTTTCGGCAAGCAGACGGTAAAACAGAAGCCCAGTTGGATGACTTTGGAGGAACTCTTCACCCAACAGCGGAGGCTTTCGCTCCCGGACAGTTCGGCTGATCCGCGAACCCGTGAGCGGGAGCGCATGGCGATTTCATTTGCGATCAATGAAAAGGCGACGACGGCGGTCGCCGTGTTTGCCTTTGCGGTGCTGGCGGTGCCGCTTGGCGTCAAGGTGTCGCGCAAGGAGACCAGCGCTAATCTCGGCGTGGCGCTGTTGCTGGTGATGGGGTATTATTTTCTGACCGTGTGCGTGGAGTGGCTCGACAACACGCCGTCGTTGCGGCCGGACATCCTCATCTGGTTGCCCGTGGCTTTCTTCCTCGCTCTCGGCGTGGTGATGTTCCGGCGCCTCGGGCGGGTTT
>CAZOXB010000120.1:0-11843 GCA_964583635.1 uncultured Opitutaceae bacterium
TTGACGCCGGGGCATGGGAGCGCGGTCGTTACCGTGCACCATGGGAGACACCCTCCACATCACCCTCTTCAGCCTGTGGGCCGCCGCGCTGGCGACATTGTTGATCCTGCCCGGAGGCGTTGCCCTGGGTTGGCTGCTGGCGCGAAGGCGCTGGCCAGGCAAGGCGGTGGTGGAAACGCTGGTCGCCCTTCCGCTGGTCATTCCTCCCGTTGCCACCGGTCTCATCCTGCTCAAGCTGCTGGGCAGGCGCGGACCGATCGGCCGGATCCTCGAGGGAGTTGGCGTGGAGATCGCCTTCACGTGGAAGGCCGTGGTCGTTGCCGCCGCCGTGATGGCACTTCCCCTGCTGGTCAGAAACGCCCGTGTCGCCTTTGAGGAGGTGCCGCCGCGGCTTGAGCAGGTGGCTCGAACCTTGGGCGCGGGTCCCTGGCGGGTGTTCTTCACCGTCTCCCTGCCCCTCGCCACCCGCGGCCTCTGCGCTGGCGGTGTCCTTGCCTTTGCGCGCGCTCTCGGGGAATTTGGCGCCACGGCGATGGTGGCGGGATTCATCCCGGGCGAAACCGTCACCTTGTCCCTCGGCATCTATCATCAGGTTCAGCTTGGTCGCGACGACCAGGCACTGGTCCTGCTTGTCATCTCGGCGGCGCTGGCATTCACCGCGGTGGCCATGAGCGAATTCCTGCTGCGCAAGCGCGGACCGGCCCGGTCGGCGTGATCCCCACCGTCCCGCGCCCACCATGAAGCTGGCTCTTTCTTCCCTCCGCTGGCACGCGGCCTCGTTTTCGCTCGAGCTGTCGTTTGTCATCACGGGCCGGGCCATCGGCCTCTTCGGCAACTCGGGCGCCGGCAAGACCAGCCTGATTGAACTGGTCGCCGGCCTTCGTCGTCCGGACTCCGGGTCAATCGCGCTCGACGACCGGATACTCAGCGATGCCACCGGTCGGCTCCATCTTGCGCCGGAAACCCGCTGTGTCGGTTACGTGCCCCAGGATGGCGCGCTCTTCCCCCATCTCGATGTGCGCGGCAACCTCAATTACGGATTGCAGTCGCGCAAAGGTCATCGCGGCGAAAAGTCCGGATCATCGATCGGCGCGGCGCCCCAAACGCTCGATGCCATCGCCGAGCGCCTGGACATTGCCGCGCTCCTCGGTCGCCGCATCACGCATCTCTCCGGGGGCGAACGTCAGCGCGTGGCGCTCGCGCGGGCCCTGCTCGCCTCGCCCCGCCTGCTGCTCCTCGACGAACCGTTCAGCAGTCTTGATGCGGACCACAAGGCCGCTGTCTTCCCCTTTCTGCAGCGCGTTCGGGATGAATTTGGCGTGCCCCTGGTGTATGTGAGCCACACGCCCGGGGATTTCTTTGCGCTGTGCGACCAGGTGATCGTGCTCTCCGAAGGTCGTTGCGTCACCCGTGGTGCGCCCTCCGAGGTGTTCTCAACCCGTTCGACTCCCGGTTATGAATTGAAGGCGAAAAGATGACAGTCTCAAACCGGGCCCGACGAAGCGTGTCCCTCCACAAACGAGACCCATCCACAGATTTCATCGATGTCCTCAGATTTTCTGAACTTTCACCCTTCATTCTTCACCCTTCCCTCTTCACTCTCCCATCTGATTCCAAATCGCGATCAAGATGAGACTAGACTCGATCCGGGAAGACAGAGCGCACCACGGAGGCGCGGAGGACCCGGAGGTAAAAACCCCTGGCCAACCTCCGTGCTCTCTGTGCCTCCGTGGTGATACAAGGATCGGCTGGATTCCGGCTCAGTCTCGTCTTGACACCCAATTGGAATATTCTGCGAACACATCCGGCTCGCGCCGCTTACAGATCGTCGTCGTGGGCTCCTTCCAGGGATGAGGCCTTCTGGTATTCGGTGACGCGGCCCTCGAAAAAGTTCTGCTCCTTCTTGATGTCCATCATCTCGGCCAGCCAGGGCAGCGGATTCTTCACGCCGGGCGACAATGGGTTCAATCCCACGCCCTCCAGGCGCCGGTCGGCAATGTAGTCGATATACTGCAGGAACTCATCGACCGCCAGGCCCACCGCGTTGACCGGCAGGCAGTCGCGGATGAACTCCTTCTCGAGTTGCACGGCCTCCACCATGGTCGCGCGGAGTTCCTCCTTGAACTCGGTGGTCCAGATGTCCCGGTTCTCCTCGACGAGGTCCATGAACAGGTTGCGGAACACTTCGATGTGATTGCTCTCGTCGCGAAGCGTGTAGCGGAACATCTGGCCGATCCCCGGGAACTTGTTCTGCCGATACAGGGAAAGGACCATGCCGAAGAGCCCGTAGAACTGGGTCCCTTCCATGCACTGTCCGAAGACAAAGATGTTCTTCGCGAGGAGACGCTTGTTTTCGGCCAGCGTGAGATCGAGATCGCGCCGCAGGTCCTTTGAGATGCGCGTGACAAACTCGTTCTTCCGCAGGATCGTCTGTACATCCTCGAACATGGCCTCGCACTCGTGCGGGTTGATGCCCAGCGAGGAAATCATGTAGAGGAGCGAGTCGGCATGGATGTTTTCCTCGTGGGCATGGCGGCCCAGGACGAGCTTGAGTTCGGGCGCGGTCACCAGCTCGCGCACGACATGCTGGATGTTGTCCCCGACAATGCCCTCCGCCGCGGAAAAGTAGCCGATGCCCATGCGGATGATCCAGCGCTCAACGTCCGACACCACCTTCGTGTCCCGCCATTGTTCGATGTCCTTGCCCATCGGAATGTCCTCGGGCTCCCAGTGGTTCGCCTTCATCTTCCGATAGAGGTCGTACGCCCACTGGTACTTCAAGGGCAGCAGGTTGAAAGTCATCGTCTCGCGACCATTGATGACCTTCTTGGCGGCAAAGGCCTCCTCGGCCTTTGTCTGATCGAGAACGAACGTCTTGTTGCCAACCGTGAAGGTCTTGTGCATCGGCGGAGGGAGTCGGGCGGAGCGGGTCAGGAAGGATGGGCGGAGGCCGTCGCCGTCACATTCCGTGGTGGCGAACGCGCAATGGGGGCACAACCGGTGGGGGATGCCGAGTCTTTTTTCGCGAAAAATGCCGCCCTGAGGGATGGAATTGCCAGGTCAGTGCGTGGCACCGGCAGCAGGCTTGCCACTCAAGGCAGCCTCCCCACCATCGGCCGTTGAGCATGATTCGATCGTTCGTTTTCAGCGATGGAAAGTTGGTGGGGTGCGACCTTGAACCCGAGGCACTGCGCCTCGTCCGTGCGGACAAGGGGTTGATCCTCTGGGTGGATCTGATGAACCCGACCGACGAGGAGGCGAGGGACATCCTTGAAGGGGTGTTCCAGTTTCACCCGCTCGCCATCGAGGACTGCCGCACGCCCAGCTCGCTGCCCAAGTCGGAGGACTACGACGATTACCTCTTCGTGGTGACCCATGCGGTCGACTTCACGCGCACCGAGAAGTTCAACACGACCGAACTCAACCTCTTTCTCGGCAAGGACTTTCTGGTCACCTATCACACCCATGCGCTGAAGTCGGTCGACAGCACGATCGACCGATGCACCAAGAGCAATGGCATCTTCGCGCGCGGACCCGACCGGCTGGCGCATCTGCTCATCGACGCCCTGGTTGACAATTTCAAGCCTGCCACGGACGAGTTGCGCGCGGAAATCGATTCCATCGAGGAAGCGGTGCTGACCACCTACGACCTCAGCCTGACCACCCACATGCTGGAGGTTCGCGGGGAGATCGCCCACCTGCGCCAGATCGTCCGGCCCCAGCGCGACATGATCTCCCGGCTCGCCCGCGGTGAATCGAAGATGATCCGCTCCGTGATGCTGCCGTACTTCCGGGACCTGCGCGACAACCTGATCCAGATCGACGAAACCGCGTCATCGTTTGCCGACCAGCTCCTGATTTCGTTCGACCTCTTCCTGAATAAGAACTCGTTCCAGGCCAACGAAGGCATCAAGGCCCTGACGGCTCTCACCGCCATCAGCCTGCCCGCCACCATCGTCGCCTCCTGGTACGGCATGAATTTCCAGCACATGCCCGAGCTGTCCTCCTCCTACGGTTATCCCATCAGCATCGCCGTCACGGCAGGCCTCACCTACCTGATGTGGCGCTGGTGCAAGCGCAAACGCTGGATCTGACAAAGGCACCCCCATGGTTACCACCCTCGTCTACAAGGACAACAAGCTCGCCGCGCAAAACCCGCCGCTCGAGTCACTGGCGGCGTTGCGCATCGAACCCGGAGTCACCCTCTGGGTTGACCTCTCGGAGCCCACCCCCGAGGAAACAAGGCAGGTGCTCGAGACAACCTTCGCATTCCATCCGCTGGCCATCGAGGACTGCGTCACGGATTCACCCTTCCCCAAGCTCGAGGAATACGACGACTGCATCTACCTCCTGATGCACGCGGTCGACTACACGCGCACGGAAAGCTTCCGGACCACCGAGCTGGATTTCTTTCTCGGCAAGAACTTCCTCGTCACCTTCCACAAGAAACCGCTCCGTCCGGTTCTGATGGCTCAGGAGCGCTACCAGAAGAGCCCGGCAACGGTGGTGCGCGGGCCCGATCGCTTCGCCCACGTCATCCTCGACCTCATGGTTGAGGCGTACAAACCCGCGCTGGACGACCTGCATGACGAACTCGAATCGCTCGAGGAGGCGGTGCTCAAGGGCATCTCGGCCCATGAGCTTTTTCCGCGGGCCATCGCCCTGCGCAAGGCGCTCTCGGCCTTGCGCCAGATTGTGCGCCCCCAGCGTGAAATCATCGCGACACTCGCCGATGGAAAGGTGCGTCTGATCCGCACCGTGATGGTGCCCTACCTGCGCGATCTCGCGGAGGATCTTTCCCGCATCGAAACCCAGGCCAGTTCCTGGGCCGAACAGTTGATCCTCTCCTTCCGGGTCTACATCAACAAATCGAGCCATGAGGTCAACGACGGCATCCGGGTGCTCACCGCGATCACCGCGCTCACCATCCCGGTCCTGCTGGTGAGCGCCTGGTTTGGCATGAACTTTTCCTTCATGCACGAGCTGGAATGGAAGTACGGCTATGTCGCCGCCACCGCACTGGTCTTCAGCGGAACGTTCGGCATGCTGCTCTTCATGCGCAAACGCAAATGGATCTGAGCGTGCGGCCACGAACGGAGGGAAACGCGAGGGCGCGGAGAGGACGCCTCTCCGCGCCTTCGCGTTTTCCCCCCGATCACGCCGGCGCCAGGCATCGCACCGTCATGTCGCGCAATACCTCAGGCTGCTCGTTCGGCCGCCGGATGACTTCCTCGAAGGCGGCCACGAACTCGATCTGATTGTCGATCAAGCGGCGAAGCGAAGGCAGCTTGCCCGATGAGGCGAGCTTGCCCACATACCAGGCATTCTGGCTGAAGACATTGTAGGAATTCTTCTCGGCAACCCCCGCAAAATGATGCCCGAACACCGCGGCAGCCTTCGGCAATCCGTCCAGGCCGCGCGGTCCGAGCCGGGCCTCGCCGGCATCGACCAGCGCGCGCACCTGCAGGAGAAGGCGATTGCGGTTCTGCAACGCCGTGAGGATCGGGCGGGAATCACCTCCATTGAAGAAATGATCCTCAAGCGCCTTCAGCGTGCGCATCAGCCCGCCACTGAAGAATGCCTCGGCCGCCTCGAAGAAATCCCCCTCCGCCACATTCGGCGTGAGTTCGGCGACATGCGCTTCCTCGATGCGAATGGCGGTCTTTTCACCGCCACCCGGCTTCCCCAAGGGCGCCGCATACGTGGCGAGTTTGCGCGTCTCTTCGATCAGGAACCGGGTGTTGGATCCCACCCTGGCCAGCAGCAGATCCAGCGCCCCGGGGGCAAAACTCGCGCCCAACGCCCTCGCCTCGGCCATCACCACGCCCGCCAGCGCCTCCGCGGATGATGCGCTGTCCCCGCCGCCCACAAGCGTGAAATCGCCATGCTTTTCACACCATTTTGGAAAGGTCCGGCGACGGTCGATCGGCGACGCCGTGATCAGCACCGCCACATGCTCGGGATCGACTCCCGCAAGAATCTCCTGCAGGGCGTCGACGCAGGACTGGGTGCCTTCCGCACGCCCCGTGACCGTATCCGCCAGGAAATTGACGTCCTTCAGCCAGACGAGGCGGCGCCCGCCAAACATGGAAACGGTCTGGACGCTCTCGCGAAAACGATTCACCGCCGTTTCGACCTCACCGACATTGTTGGCAAAGCCGCTCAGCGTCTCGCGGGAGAACTCATCGGTGATCTCACCGGCCAGTTGCTCATGCCGTTCCTTCCCGACCCGGTTGACGAGGAAATCATCGGCTCCGCAAATGAAAATGAAACGCTTGTCAGCCATGCAGACAGAGAATGCGCGCGATCGCCCCCGCAGGGCGAGGGAAAACCCTCGGGGTCCTCCGCGCCCCGCGGTGCACTCTGCCTTCCCGGTTCGGGTGCAGACTCTTCTTGATCGCGATTTGGAATCAGAAGTCCTTGCGCACCGAAATCCAGTACTCCCGCATCCTCGGACTCCCGTAGTTGCTGTAGTAATACGGACCGCGGAACACATCCAGGGGCGGTGCCGTGTCAAAGATGTCGCGGATGCCCGCCCGCAGGCTCACGTTCTTCAGCACCGCCGCGGTGATTCTGTTCCGCTTCACCGCACTCCCGCCACGTCCGAAATAATAGCTGCCGAAGATGTCGTGATAGGTCTGGCTGCTCACGGTATTGCTCCCCTGCATGGTCACGTAGGTTGCGCTTTCGATGGGCGCACCGGGCGCACCATAGACGTTGTAGGAACTGATGTAGCGAATCGTCCAGCCGAGGGTCAGGCCCTTCCGGCCCCAGGCAAAGGTTCCACTCCCGCGCAGTTCCGGAACGCCGCCCTGCGAGGGGAATCCCACGTACTCCTTGAAGGGAGCTTCCGGGTTGGCCTGCTTGATCAGCGAGTCGTTCAGCGTGGCGCTCGCATAGGTCGTGAGATGGCCAATGCGTGTCGACTTGCGGAACGCCGCGGAGAAATCCCAGCCGGACATCTCATAGTAGTTCAGGTTGAGCAGGCTGGTATTCACCAAGGTGATTCGTCCCGTGACAGGATCGCGGGTGACGCGGTCCGCCAGGTTGGGGTCATTGACGATCTGGTTGGCGGTCAGGCTGCCGATGAGATCCCGTTCCTTGATGAAGAAATAGTTCGCCTCCAGCCGCAGGCCCTTCAACCGCCCCTGTTTGGGTTCAAAGATCACCCCCAGGTTCCAGTTGCGGGTGTTCTGCGGGGTAAGGTCGCGGTTGCCGCCACCCTGGGTCTGCACGCCGTAATCTTCACCCGTGACGGGATCATCGATCTGGGTGAGAGCCGTGCTGGGCAAGGGAGATGGCTGCAATTGGCCGGCGGTGGGTGGAATAAAGGCCGTCGCGAATGACCAGCGCACCGTCACGTCGTCAAACGGCAGGTACTTGATGCCCGCCGTGTAATTCATCGCGTCGTACTTGGCTTGGGAAAAGAGCGGCGTCGAGCTGTCGATGTTCGGCGCGGAGTAGGTCGTGACGGGCGGGTCGCGCTCGAGATAGTAGAAGTAACTCGGCGTTCCCGTACCCACCTCGAACTGCTCAAACCGGCCCGCAACCTGGGCGTCCAGACTCTTCACGAGCGGAATCTTGTTGGCGGGGCGCAGCAGCGGAATCTGCAATTCGGTGTACGCGTGGGTCGTGGTGGCCTCCTGCGGGAGGTAGTTCAGATCCACACTGCTTGCCTTCGTGAAGGGCATGCGCTGCATGATCTTCGTGTCATCATAGCCTTGGATCTGATGTCCGGCGCCCACCGTGATCATCGGCCGGCCCGCCCACAGATCGAACGCCGTGCCGGACACGCGGAGTGAAATGGACCGGTTGTTTGCGGTGCCATCGTAACGATAGGACGCGACGTAGGGCAGCAGGTTGATGGGATAGAGGGTCGTGTCGAGGAACGGGTTCACCGTCCCATTTGCCCATGCCGCATTCGCCGCCACCGTGTCATCCACGAACGAGGAGAATCGATGGTGGTTCTCCGACCAATTCAGATCCAGAAGCGCACGCCAGTCACCGGGCAGTTGAGCCACCGCCCCGAGGGTCGCAATCTTGGTGGTCGTGTGCGTCTGCAACAGGGTGCCGAGCTTGGAGGGAAAATGGATCGAGACATTCTCCCGGAAGGGATTGGTCGGGGCATTGCCCGGCACGGTATAGACCACGGCGCGCGAGATGCGGTTATAGAGCTGCCGGCCCCGGTTGTCACCAAAGCGGAAATCGCCCATCAACTGAAGCCAGGGCGTCATCTGGCGGGTGATGCTGGCGGAATAGGCACGGACGGTCGGGGACAGGCCGATTTCATTGCCAAGACTGTAAACGCCGTCACCGGCATCGATCTCGAGATTGTATTTTCCCGCGTTGGCCAGCAGGCCCGAGTTCAGGGTGGCGACGGGTGTGGTCGGTGCCGTGCCCGTGGGAATGTGCGTGATCAGCGAATTGAGCTTCGTGCCATCCTTCAGCGTCAGGGTGGCATTCTGCGCATTCTTGAATCCGTTCACCGTGCCGGTGAAAAGGGCGATGTTGGTCGTCGTGCCAAGCGACGGAGGCGTCGAGTTGCTGTAGTAGGTCACGGGGCGGTTCGCCAGCACGGTTGCGATGCCGCGGAGCGCGATCTCCGGCCGGTCCTGATAGAGAATGGGCTTCACGTCCCGATACGTCGCGGTCACCTGAATCTGCGTCCTGCCGCCCTCCAGCGGCATGCCGTAAAGCAGATTGGCCACCCGCGTCGGCGCATCGGTGTCGAAGGAGTTCTGATAGGTGACCGACGCCTGACCGCCGGTGTAATTCTGCTTCAGCACAACATTGACAACACCGCCGATGGCACTGGCGCCATAGATGGCGGACGCGCCCGTCGGCAGCACTTCAATGCGGTCGATGGCTGCTTGGGGAATCGCGTTCAGATCGGGCTGGATGCCATAGGTATTCCCCACCTGCTGATCAGTGCCCTGCACGCGCCGCCCGTTGATCAAGACCAGCGTCCTGTCGGGTCCGAGCCCGCGGAGGCTGATCGAACTGGTCGTGCCGATGCCACCGGTATAAATCTGTGAGTTCGAGCGCTCCGTGCCATCCATCGACAGCTTCTCCTTCAGAAAATCCTCCACCGTGAGGGAGCCCGCGAACTCCATTTCCTCGGCGGTGATGATGCGATAGGGCTGAACGTCATTCTCGCTGCGGGGAATGTCCAGATTGCTGTCGCTGAACGGCTGCAGCTTTGCGTCGGTGACCACAAACCGGTCGAGTTTCACCACATCGGTTTCGCGCTGGCTCACCGTGGTCTCCACATTCGCCTGCACCTTGCCGTCGGCAACACGGATTGGCATCTCGCGGGGCGCGACTTCGGTAACCTGCCCGGCATCAGCCGGCACTTCCGTGATGCGCAAACGGGAGAAACCCTCGCCCGCTGCCAGCAGGGTGTAGGTACCGGGAGCCACTCCGGTGAAGGTGTAGCGACCGTTCGCTTCGACCGGCGCAGTCTGCCCGGTCTCCGCAATCGTCACCGTGACTTTTGAAAGGGACTTTGCGGTGATCGGTGGCAGCGTCAGGACACCGGAAATCTTCGCGGTTTGCTCGGCGGCGGTCTGACCCTGCATGGGGAGCGTCACTGCGCACACGGAGAAGAGCCAAAGGAATCCAAACACAAGGAACCGGGTGAAGCCTCGGTAGGTTGTCATAGGTAGGATATTTGAGGATGGTTGGTTTGTGGGGCTGAGCTTGGGCGGAATCCCAAACGGCAATGCAACGTGCACCCAAGATTTGGCGCAGGCTGCCCATGCACAAGACACCAAAACTGGTAATCTCACTTGACATGTTGCCCCCGGAAACCGTCGACATGACTTGTGCTTCGACAGGTGCCTTCAAAACGCCAAGCTCCGCTCTTGCATGGCTCTTCCCGTCGGCTCCCTGGATCGTTGGGTCGTCACCCGCCTCAGCCTGGCTTTCTTCGTGACCACGCTGCTGGTCACGCTGGGGATCGCCGCAGTCCTCTTTGCGCCGTGGATTTTTCAGACGGCAGATCTCACCGGCCGTCAACGGGATCAGCTCGCAGACTTTGCGCTGTCCGCCAGCCTCGTCCTGCTGGTCGCCCTGATCGTCAGCCTTCCTCTGGCATATTTCGGCTCCCGCCGCCTGCTGGCACCTTTGAAGGCCATGCGCGAGGAGGCCGAGGCCGCCCATCGTCGCACCTCGGAAAAGCGAATCGGACTCAAGGACACCCGGGATGACATCGCCGCAATCGGCATTGTTCTGAACGAGTTGTTTGCGAAAACGGAGGCGTCGTCCTCACAGGCGTACGCACTCACGGAGGCTGCAGCCCGCGCAATGAGGCAGGCTCTCGAGGGGGTCCGCCATGCCATCGATCGTTTGCGCCCCAACCTGGCCCGCAACCGTGAGGCCGTGCTCATCCTCGACGACCTCACTGCCGATGTCGCCCGGCTGCAGCGCGTGGCTGACGGCGTTCTTTTCCTGGCCCGGGCCGACGGCGGCACACTCGTGGTCGATATGAAACCCATCCCGCTCGGGCCTCTCCTCGAAGAACTCACCCGGGACGCCGCGCTCTTGGCAGTCGAAAATGGTGTCAGCGTGAAGATTGCCCGATCCGAAGGCGGCGTGCAATGGGTCGACGAGGGGCTGCTGCGCCAATTGTTCCTCAATCTGCTATCCAACGCGCTCGCGGTAAGTCCCAAGGGCGGCAGCGTCACAATCGAATGCTTTGCCGGCAACGGCCGCTGGCAACTGGCCGTGACCGATGAAGGGCCGGGACTCCCGGTCGATCAGCACTACCGCGTGTTCGAGCCTTTTGTAAGATACGAGCATCCTGATCTGCCTGCAACCGGTGCAGGTCTCGGGCTCACGCTCTCCGAGAGGATAGCCAAGCTCCACGGCGGCACCCTCCGGGCCCGCAACCACGCCAGCGGTCGCGGCCTGCGTGTGACCCTGGCCGTGCCGATTCAAACCGACTGATCCCGTGCAGTCTGTGGTCAAAAGGATCATTCCGGTTCGATCGGAGGGCCACGGTCCCTCGTGGCCGGGAGACGCCTGAGCCTAAAAACGCCGGCACGTCAACTTGTTCGACGTCGCATTCCGCAAGCCGGCCACGAGGGACCGTGGCCCTCCGGATGCAGGCTGGAAGCCTGCGCACCTCTGTTTTACCGCACCGCCAGCCGGCTGAGCAACGGCGGCAATTCGTGAAGCGAGTTCAGTTGGAAAAAGCGGTCCTGCCCAACCGGCGGGTTTTCCACCCGCTCTGCATCCCAAGTCAGGGAATACGGAATATGCACACCCGCGCCACCGAGGGCCAGCACCGGCAGGATGTCCGACTTCACGGAATTCCCGATCATCAAAAAACGATCCGGCCTGACATCGTGGCGTCGCAGGATCCGCTCATAGGTCGACGTGTCCTTCTCCGATACGATTTCGACGTGGGAGAAGTGCGCGCCGAGTCCGCTTTTGCCGAGCTTGCGTTCCTGATCCCGCAGGTCGCCCTTGGTGATGAGAAGCAGCCGGTGGGCACTCGCCAGCCCCGGGACCACCTCGTTGACGCCCTCCAACAATTCCACCGGATGCGTGAGCATTTCCTGCCCGAGCCGGATCAGCTCCTGGATCTCCGCGGCACCGATCCTCCCGTCGCTGAGCTGAATGGCCGTCTCGATCGCGGACAGGGTGAACCCCTTGATCCCGTAGCCATAGCGCTCAAGGTTCCGCATTTCAGTCGCGAAGAGCATTCTGTCCACCGTCGGCGCATCGTGAAACTGCGACAGCAACGCGCGGTAGCGCACGTGGACGTTCTCGAACACCGTCTCGTTGTGCCAGAGCGTGTCATCCGCATCAAATCCCAGAACCCAGTCGCTGCTTCCCAT
>CAZOXB010000121.1:0-11675 GCA_964583635.1 uncultured Opitutaceae bacterium
CGGACACTACTCTACCTCGGGCTGCTGCCACTGCTGCTGTTGATCCTGGCGATGGGCTTCTACGCGTTGCAGGTATCGCGCGGGCTGGGCCGGGCGATCGAGCAGGATCTGGTCGGAAATTACCGCCTGTTGATCGCCGGATACGATCTGCGGGATGCCGCGGGTCGCATGCACATCGCGCTGGATCAGGTCGGGCGTGGCGATCCGCTCGAGGTGCGCAAGGCATTCCTCGACGAACAGTCCCGTTTCAAACGCCTCCTGTTCGAGCAGTCGATCGCCTCCGCGGGCACCCCGCGCATGGCCCTGGTGGAGAAAATCGATCAGGCACAGGCCGACCTGATCGCCCAGGCGGAACGTGCATTGCGGGACGGTGCCTCGAGCGGCAAGGCCGCGCTGGCGGATTACCGGGCTGCCGAGCTGCGATTTTTTCGTGCCCTCACGGCGATCGAGGATCTGGCAAAACAGGATTACCAGCACGTCCAGGACGTCAGCGCCCGCTCCACGCGAACGGTGCATCTGGCGATCAATCTGCTGGTGGCGGCGATGATCGTGGCGATCCTGCTCTTCATTTTTCTGGGCTATCGCCTGGCGCGGCGGCTGCTCCAGCCCATACAGGCCCTCACCGCATCAGCCAAGGCTCTCGGGGAAGGCAATCTGGATGCAACGGTGCCGGTCCGGTCCGGCGACGAGCTTGGGCAGCTCGCGGCCGTGTTCAATGACATGGCTGCGAAACTGCGCAACTATCGCGATGAATTGCGCGAGGAGGTGCGGAGTGCACAAAGGACCACGCAGGCCGCCCTGACCGCCTCGCCCGATCCGGTCGTTGTGGTGTCGCGCATGGGAGAGGTCCACCTGCTCAATCCCGCGGCGCGGGCCCTCGGCCTGGCGGAAAACACCCTGCCGGCGACGCTGATGGCGCGCGTGAAACGCGTGATTGAATCGGGGCGCCATGAGTTGCCCTCGGGCTACGATCAGGTGCTGCCGCTCCGTTCCGAAAAGGAGGAACGCTATTACCTGCCGCGCACCCTGGCCATCCATGACGAGTTCACCGGGCTCGAGGGCGCGGCCGTCATCCTGCAGGATGTGACCAAGTTCCGGCTGCTCGATGATGCCAAGAACAACCTCGTGGGCAACGTCAGCCACGAGCTGAAAACGCCGCTGACCAGCCTGCGCCTGGCGGTTTACCTGCTGCTGGAGCCCAACCTTGGCACGATCACGCCGGAGCAGAAGGAACTGCTGGAAACGGCCCGCGACAGCGCCGACCGGCTCCTCCGCATCATCGACGATCTGCTGGATCTGTCGCGTCTCGAGAGCGGTGTTTCACAGCTCATCCGCAGCGAGGTTGGGGTGGACGCGCTGCTCGAGGAGATGGCCCAGGAAATCAGACCCATCCTTCAGGCGGCCGGCCAGAAGCTCGCGGTGGAATCGCCGCCCGACCTTGGCAACGTGTCGGTTGACCGTGATCGCATACGTCACGTCTTCATCAATCTCCTCGCCAACGCCTCCAAGTATTCACCGGCCGGTTCGACCATCTCCCTCTACGCCCGATTGGGTGACAGCGGCTATGTCCGCTGCGGCGTGCGCGACGAGGGGCCGGGCATTCCGGCTGAAAGCGTGGCGCGGGTGTTCGATCGCTTTTATCGGGTACCGGGGAAGGAAACCTCGGGCACCCGGGGCGTCGGCCTCGGCCTGACCATCGCGCGGGAAATCGTGCTCGCGCATGGGGGTTCGATCGCCTGCAACTGCGAATCGGGCAAGGGCAGCGATTTTTACTTCAACCTGCCCAAGCAAGCCTAGCCTCAGCCTTGCGATCCAAGTATCACCACGGAGACACGCAGAGCACGGAGGTCGCATTAGGCTTTTTACCTCCGTGTTCTCCGCTGCTCCGTGGTGCGCTCTCTGTCTTCAAGAGGAACCTGCATCGGATTTTGTACCGATGGTCTCCATCATGAATTCTCCGGTTGCCCCTTTACAGTCATAACGTGTTGAATTAAATTACATTTACCGCGGCACAACCTGACTCGGCTGCGGACCAGTCTTCTCCATCCAGCGATCCTCTCTTCCATGCCTTGATGCCTGATCGGGGACCGCACCGATTCAACCCTCAAACTCCACCGAATATTATGGCAAAGTCCAAGACCGCACAGACACCCGACGCCCTCCTCAACGATCTCCGCGCCCTGGTCGCCGAGGCGGAGGGCCTGATCGGCGGCGAAGTTACCGATCAGGCCCGCGACAAGTTCGAGCAGTTGCGTGAACGTTTGAACGAGGCCCAGGAGCGGCTGTCCGAGCTCTATGCCACGGCCAAGGAAAAGGTGAGCGAAGGTGCCCGCCGCACGGATGAGACGATCCGTGCCCATCCCTATGAGTCGCTGGCCATAGCCCTCGGCATCGGTGTGCTGCTCGGGGCGCTGCTGCGGCGGAATCATTGATCGCATCATGGCTGCGTTCGCCGCCGCACGGTCCGAGGCCCGGTTCGGGCGTTGGGTAGGTCGCGAGATTTGTTCCCCGCGCTGTGCGCCGGCGGGCCTCCTCCGGCCCATGCAGCGCGTGCAGGAATGACCGCCATGAAACACCCTTGAACCCCTGCGCCATGGAAAGCTCATCGTCCTCCGGCTTCGTGCATTCGGTCCGTGTGCTTGGTGACAAGCTGCTGGGGCTGGTGCAGACCCGTCTCGCGCTTTTCTCGGTCGAACTGCAGGAGGAAAAGCTGCGGCTCATGCAGTTTTTCATCTGGGTCACCGCGGCGCTGTTCACCGGGGTGATGGCGCTGGCCTTCTGCAGCCTCGCGCTGGCCTTCTGGCTTTGGCAAAGTTCACCCCTGGTGGCGATGGCCGCGCTCGCCGGACTTTACGTGCTGGCCTTTGTGGTGATCGTCGTCTGCTTCAAACGCCATCTCGCGCGGCAGCCGCGTCCGTTTGAGGCGACGATTCAGGAAATCGCCGGAGACCGCTCATGTATCCGCGACAAGAGCTGATCCTTTTGGGTCATCGCAAGGCGATCCTGCGCACCCGGATCTCCCTCCAGCGCCTCGAAGTCAGGGCGCAATGGCAGGAGGTGATGCGCCCGTTCGCCTGGATCGGCACGCTCCAGGAAAAATGGAACTCATTGCCGTCCGGGTTGCGGATGACAATGGCGCCGCTCGCCTTCCTGTTGCGGCGTGTCCTCGTGCGGCGGCTGCCCTGGCGGGGAAGGCTTCTGCTGTGGATGCCCATGGTCTGGAAGCTCTCGAAATGGGCGGTTCCGCTCGTCAGGAACGCCGCCCGCTTTTCTCCCTCCACGCCACCGCCGGACTCCCTCGAGGAGCTGGTCAGGTTCCGCCGGCGCACGGCGGCCAGGCGGGGCTGACGCCCCCGACGGTCTTTCGCCGGTCCGACTGCACGACACCGCGCTGTCGGATGCCGGATTTTGGTATCGGCCTCCAAGCCGCCGAGGCTTTGATGGATTGCAGATTGCGCCCGGATGGGTGCGGGAGTACCTCTTGCCGAATGTCAGCCGATCCCGCATTTCCCGACGCCCTGCCCGGTGCTGCGCCGCCTTCGCGGCGGACAGTCCTGCGTCCGGAGCTGCTCGCACCGGCGGGTGATTGGGAATGTGTGCGGGCGGCGGTGGAGAACGGGGCCGATGCGATCTACTTCGGGCTCGAACGATTCAACGCCCGCATGCGGGCACGGAACTTCACGCAGGCGGATCTGCCGGAGCTGATGGCCTTCCTCCACCGGCGTGGCGTCCGCGGCTATGTCACGTTCAACACGCTCGTGTTCACCTCGGAACTCGACGATGCGGCGGAGTATCTGCGCGGCATCATCGCGGCCGGTGTTGACGCCGCCATCGTTCAGGACATCGGCATCTGCCGCCTGATCCGCGCCCTGTCGCCCGATTTCCCGATTCACACCTCCACGCAGATGACCGTGACAAGTGCCGCGGGAGTGGAGTTCGCGCGCGAATTGGGTGCGCAACTGGTCGTCCTCGCCAGGGAGAATTCCATTGCGGAAATCGGGACGATCCAGGCGTCGCAGGAGAATCACCCGTCTCCGCTTCCGCTCGAGGTCTTCGTTCACGGTGCGCTCTGCGTCGCCTATTCCGGGCAGTGCCTGACCAGCGAATCGCTTGGCGGACGTTCCGCCAACCGGGGCGAGTGCGCACAGGCCTGTCGCATGCCCTATGAGCTGATGGCGGATGGAAACAAGGTGGATCTCGGCGACCGCAAATACCTGCTCAGTCCCCAGGATCTGGCAGGGGTGGAGGTCCTGCCCGACTTGATTCGCGCGCGGGTGAGTTCACTCAAGATCGAGGGTCGTCTCAAGAGTCCGGAATATGTCGCCAGCATCACCCGCGTGTATCGGGCCGCATTGGACCGGGCGATGCACTCCGCGACGGCGGCAACGGGGACGAATCCCGTCCAATCGCGGGAATCCGCTGGCTCTGGCGACGCATTGGCGGCGACCCGGCAGCGCGAACGTTACGAGCTGGAGATGTCCTTCTCCCGCGGTCTTTACACCGGATGGTTCCGAGGCATCGACAACCAGCGGCTTGCCCACGGGCGCTTCGGGACCAAGCGCGGTGTGCTGATCGGAGTGGTGTCACGCGTGAATACCAACTCCGTCACGCTGTCACTCCAGGCGCCGGTCAAGCCGGGAGACGGCGTCGTGTTTGATGCCGGCACGCCGGAAGTGCCCGAGGAGGGCGGGCGGGTTTACCAGGTCGAAGGGACGGGGCCGGGGACCACGCTGCGATTTGGCCAGGGCGACATCGATTTCCGGCGCATCCGTGCCGGGAACCGCCTCTGGAAAACGAATGATCCCGCGCTCGATCGCGAGGTGCGGGCGACCTTTGCGGGCGACAAGGTGCGGTTCCAACGTCCCATCAACGCGGAGGTTCACGGCATGGTGAATGCGCCCCTGACGCTGATCCTCGACGACGGCGAGGGGCATGTGGTGCAACGCGAGTCGGGCCTGCCGCTGATGGCGGCGCAGACGCAGCCCCTGACGGAGCGTGCCCTCTTCGATTCATTGTCCCGCCTCGGCGGAACGCCGTTCAAGCTGGAGAGCGTCCGATCCATGCTGGAGGGTGAGGTGATGCTGCCGGTCAGCGATCTCAACCGGCTGCGGAGGGAAACGGTTGCGGCGCTGGAGGAGCTGCGTGCCCGGCCGCATCGCTGGGAACTGCGGGCGGATACCGCAGGGGCAACCTCGGTGTCGCCTGCTGCCGACGCTTCCTCCGCCGGGCAGCGTGTGGCCGAGGTGATCGTGACCATCCGCGAGGCGGCGCAGCTTGAACCCGCGTGGCAGGCGGGCGCCCGGACGGTCTACTGCGAGTTCGAGAATCCGAAGCATTACCGTGATGTCGTCGCCGCGTTTCGCAGCCTGCAGGCGGGCGGTGGCGATGCCGCGGATTCCTCCATCTGGGTGGCGCCGCCGCGGATCTTCAAGGCGGGGGAGGAATGGATCCTCCGGCAGGTGCGTTCCTGCGAGGCGGATGGGTATTTGGTCCGCAACTACGATCACCTGGGGTTCTTTTCGGCGGACCGGAAACGCGGCGACTTCCCCCTCAATGTGGCCAACCCCCTGACCGCGGAGTACTTCGTCCGTCATCATGGGCTGGAGCGCGTGACGGCCAGCTACGACCTGAACGTGTCCCAAATCGAATCGCTGCTGCGGTCGGCTCCGCCCGCATGGTTCGACCTGACCGTCCACCAGCACATGCCGATGTTTCACATGGAGCACTGTGTGTTCTGCGCCTTCCTTTCCACCGGGAAGGACTACCGTGATTGCGGGCGGCCCTGTGACAGGCACCGCGTTTCGCTGCGCGACCGGGTCGGTGCGGAGCTGCCGTTGAAGGCGGATGCGGGTTGCCGCAACACGGTCTACAACAACCGCGCCCAGACGGGGGCCGAATATGTGAACCGTTTTCTCGAACTGGGTGCGCGCTCGTTCCGGATCGAGTTTGTCAATGAAGGCCCGGATGAGGTCGGGCGCACGGTTGCCCGCTACCGGCAATTGATACGGGGAGAAATTGCCGGCGCCGACCTCTGGCGCGAACTCAGACTCATCAATCAGATGGGGGTGACCCGTGGGCAGATGGAGGCGCCGCCGCAGATTGTCCGGAGGAAAGGCTGAGCCTTGCTATCGGTGCCGGCCGTGACGGAAGATGTCCCACACGACATAAAGGCCGAGGACGGCGGAGAGCAGGTAGCCGATCATGCCGAGTGCGGGATAGCCGAAGAGGGTGGGGGTGACACGCGTGGTGATGATCAGCGATGAACCCACGATGAGGGAACCGATGATCACGCCCAGGGTGATGCGGTTGGCGGACGTCTTGAGGGCGTCATTCACCTCCTCGAGTCCCTGGTGCTGAAACTTGATGGTCAGGTCGTCGCGTTCGAGGCGCCTGACGATGCGCCGCACCTCTCCGGGAAGTTCCCGGATGCCGGTGAGCGACGAGCGGACGAAGTTGAGGGCTTCGCGCCAGAGTGTGCGGGGCCGCATCCGGTTCCGGTGCAACTCGCGCAGCACGGGGCGCGCGTGGGTGCGCAGGTCGAAGCTCGCGTCGAGTCGCCGGCTGACCTCCTCGATCGACAGCACCGCCTTTGCCATCAGCGAGTAGTCCTGCGAGATGTTGATCCCGTTGCGACCGAGGATGTGGATCAGCTTGAGAAGGGCGCGCCCCGTCTGCTCGCGTCCGATCTGGAGATTGAAGTCCTCGCGCAGCGCGAGCGTCACATCGCGCTCCATGCCGCGAAGGTCGAGTCCTCCCGAGGGGGAACCCAGTTCCCCGGCGATCTCGACGATCCGTTCGGCGTCCTGTTCCACCGCGGCCACGAGCAGATCGGCGAGGGCCAGGCGCAGCCGGTGCGTCAGGTTGCCGGCCAGCCCCCAATCGAGCAGGCACAACCGGCCGTCGGCGGAAACGAGCACGTTGCCGGCGTGCGGGTCCGCGTGGAAGAAGCCCGCGATCAGGACCTGATGGAGCAGCGACTCGGCGCCATGCGCGGCGAGCAGCTTCCGCTCGGCGACGGGGATCCCCTCATCATCGACGCTGCGGCCGATGATGCGTTCGGTGACCAGAACCCGTTCCGAACAGTATTCGCCCATGACCGCGGGCGCGTAGACCCGTTCGGGATGCGGGTTGATGGCATTGAAATACTGCTGGTTGCGCGCCTCGTTGAGGAAATTCAGCTCGCGCATCACGCCTTCCCGCAGTTCGGCGACCACCGAGGGGAGATTGAAAGGCGTCAGCCGGCTGATGCGATGGTGCGCCTGGTTGGCGAGCCAGGTCAGCAGCTCGAAGTCGGCCAGCACCGGTTTCTCGATGTTCGGACGCTGGATCTTGACGGCCACTTCGCGGCCATCGTGCAGGCGCGCAAAATGGACCTGCGCCAGCGATGCCGCGGCAAACGGGACCTCGTTGAACTCGCTGAAGATTTCGGCGGGCTCGCAGCCCAGTTCCTCGACCAGGAGCGGCTTGATCTCGGCAAACGGCACGCTCTGCACCGAGCTTTGCAGCTTCCGCAACTCCAGCACCAGCGGATGCGGCAGCAAGTCCGGTCGCATGCTGAGCAACTGTCCCGCCTTGACAAAGGTGGGTCCCAGTTCCTCCGCGGCGAGACGGATGCGCTCATAGGAGGTGCGTGGGGTGGTCGCCTTCGGGACAAAGCGCGCCCAGACACCGGTGGGCAGTTCTATCTGATTGAGAAGGTCGGCGAATCCGTGACGCGCGAGAACGGTGAAGATTTCCTTGGCCCGTACCGCGTTGCTGAGGAGATCGAACGGTTTCACGGTTCGCCGGCACGCGTCGGCGTTGGCGCGAGGCGGTTCTCGATCACCGAGACCCGACTCTCGAGCGCGGCAAGGCGGGCGGCGGTTTCCGCTTCGTTCCGGTCCAGAATCGCCTTCAGCTTCCCGGAAAGCGTGTGGGTCAGGTCCTCAAATTCGCGGCGCCCTTGGTCGGCGATCTTCTCCGCCATGATGCGGGCATCGGCTGAGGTAAGCTTCCCCTGGCGCACAAAATCGTCGAGGGCCGCCTCCGCCTTTTCCTTGGTGATGATCGCGGCGCCGACGCCTGCGAGCAGGGTTTTCTTGATGACGTCGATCATGATGGAAATGTGGGCGAGGTTGTTGCATTCGGCAACGGGAAAGCCTGCAGAGTTTCAGGAGGATGGCTCCGCGGGAGTTTGGGGCTCGAATCGTTGTCGCAGGATGCGGAGAAACTGTTCCACACCCCGGCTTTGATAGCGCTGGATGTGCCTGATGACGGCCACGGCGCGCTCCGGCTCCCGCCCGCTCAGGCGTTTGTAGACCAGGGATGCCTGGTCCTCCCTCGCCTGGCAGACTTGCGGGAGAATCGATATGCCCAGGCCAAGGGCGACCAGGGCCTTCACGGTCGCGATTTGTCCACAACGGTGTCCGATGCGCGGCGCAAAATCGTGGTCGCCGCAAAAGCGTTGGATTTGCAGGGCGACACTGCTCGACTCGCCCAGCAGTACGAAGGACTGCTCGGCCAGATCCGTGGCCGTGACCACCGGCGCCTCCGCCAGCGGATGGGTGCGCCCAACGACCAGGAGCAAGGGTTCCGTGAAGAGCGGCTCGATGGAGAGGCGCGGCTCCTTGACCGGAAGCGAGACCAGCGCCAGGTCGAGGTCCCCTTCCAGCACGGCCTGCACCAAGGGACTGCGAAAGTTCTCGCGGGTGTGAATGGCCAGGTGGGGAAACGCAGACTGGCATTGGCCGATGAGTTGCGGGAAGAGATAGGAGACAACCGTTGGAATGCCACCAATGGAGATACGCTGATCACGATCAGGCGAATCGCTCAGTTCCTTGGTGACGTCGTCGATCTCGAGCAGGATGCGACGCGCCCGGACCAGGAAGGTCATCCCGGCATCGGTGGGAACCGCACGGCGACCCAGACGATGGAAGAGTTTTTGTCCTAACTCGTTCTCCAGATTGATGATCTGTTGGCTAAGTGAGGGTTGCGTCACGTGGACGCGTGCGGCGGCCCGCGTAAAACTCTCCGTCTCGGCAATCGCCACAGCGTAGCGTAGCTGGTGTATCTCCATAGGATTTTCCTATTGATACGATAGAAAACAAAAATTTCAACAATCCATCAAGGTGACGTAGACTAGTGCCGTGCCCAGCAATGGGTACCTTAATATGATTAGAAAACTAACAATGAAACCTACACGTGTCACCATTGCTCTCACGGCGGTTCTGTTCGGCGCGCTTATGGCGCTGACGAGCTCCGTGAGAATTGAGATGGCGAACGTCACCACAGCCGTCGGCTTCATCGGGGTAGCTTCAATCGCTGTACTTGCAGCGCTTGATTACCGCCTGATGGGCCGTCACTTAACCAATAAGTAAGCCCCGAAGGCTGTCTTTTTTGGTTATCCCAATTTGAGGCCCGGAGGATTTTCCTCCGGGCCTTTCAGTTTATTGCGATTCCGGATCCCGGATTCCCGCCGGGACCAGATTCATCAGATTTGCGGATCATGGCACCTCCGGAGGATCAGAGACCCCATCGGGTCGCGCGCAGATCGTTGAATACCTAGGACTTGGCTGCCTTGGGGATCAGCCGGAGCTCGTTCTTCAACAGCTTCAACGCCTGTCCGCGGAAGATGATGACATCGGAACTTTCGGTCGCCACGGCATTGATTGGCCAATGCTCCTGATTGTTGAGAAAATTCTGGTCGATCACCGCTCCGGTGCCCAGGGAGTGAATGACGCCGGCGGCATCGGTGACCTGAATAGCTCCTCGACGAATGTAGTAGAAGGCACGAACCTGGTCCCCGATGGATACGAGGCCTTCGTCCGTTTCCAGATGGATGGCGCGGATGACCTCGTCCGGCGGCGGCAGCACGAGGCTGATGTCGCGGCTGAAGACCAGTTCCATGGTCCAGTCCACGATCACCCGCAATTTGCGTGCGATGCCGGGCAGCTTGCTGAGGTAGATGGTGCGCCACAGCCACCAGGCGATGAAACCTCGGAAGTGAAATCCAAGGATTTCCGCCACGGCCTCGCGGGAGCCGATGGTCGCCAGTTGGCCGAGGTAGCGGTAGGCAAAGGGTTTCAGCGGTTCATTTTTCAGCGCGCGCAGGAGGTTGAGGGCGAGCTGCCGGCCATGGCGGACCGCAAATTGGGAGGTGGGCGGAGAGAGCTTCAGCGTTCCCTTATCGCTCCATGGGACCGCCGCACAGTCACCCGCCGCCCACAAATGGGTCTGCCCGGGCACTCGCATGCTGGGCTCGGTCTGGATCCGGCCCTTGATGGCGGTGGCGCCGATTTGTTGGCAGAGATCCAGGACGATGGGGTTGGGTGCGCTGCCGATCGTCGACACCAGGGTGGCGGCATCGAGGGTGGTTCCGTCGTTGAGAATCGCCTTGGTGGCCGTCACCTCGATGACCCGCGTATTCAAACGTACCTCGACGTGATTTCGCTCCAGGATCTTCCGCGCATAGTCCCCCAATTCCGGGCCGATCTCGGCGAGAAGCTGGTCCTTGCCATGCACGAGGATGACTCGCGGGACTGCATTCCTCAGGTTGAAATAGAGGTGTTTGGATTCCGTCACGAGGGCGCAGAGCTGACCGGCGGTCTCCACGCCGGTGTAACCGCCCCCGACCACGACGAAGGTCAGCAGGCGGGCGCGAATGGCCGGGTCCTCCACCAGATTGGCTTCCTCGAGACGGTTGATGATGGCGGAACGCAGGCGCAGGGCGTCGGATACCGTGCGCATGGGCCAGCCGTACTCGGCCAGGCCCGGAACATTGGACAAGTCCGTGACCGCACCGAGTGTGAGGACCAGATGCTCGAAATTGACCGTGTGGTTCCGGGTGAAGCGGCCGCCATCCAGAACGAGTTCGCGCCGGGCCCAGTGCACGGAATGGATCCGCCCCTGCAGGACCGTCACCCCGCGGCAGAATTGCCGGAGGGGATTCACGACATCCTGCGCGAGCAACGAGGCGCCGACCACTTCCGCCAGCATCGGCTGGAAGGTGAAGACATTGCGCTCGGAAATCAGCGCAACCCGCCGGTGGCCTTCCGCTTTGCCGAGGACCTTTCCCAAGGTGCGTGCGCAGTAGACCGCGGCAAATCCCCCGCCGGCGATGACGATATCGTACTTCATGGGACGTCCTCTCCATGCACGCAGGACCGGAGGCGTTTTCAAAGCCTAATTCCAAATCGCGATCAAGATGAGACTAACCTCGAATCGGGAAGGCAGAGCGCACCGCGAAGACGCCGAGGACCCGGAGGTACAAACCCTTGGCCGACCTCCGTGCTCTCTGTGCCTCCGTGGTGAAACAAGGATCGGCTGGATTACGGCTCATTCCCGTCTTGATGGCCAATTGGAATAAAGACTCGCTGCCTCTGCCGCCATCGGTCCGTCGCATTGACGCCCGGAGGCCGTTGGGATAGGGCTGAACGATTGCCATCTGCCCGTGTCCAACGTTTCCCTTCCTGTCCAATGAGTTTCTCCTCCCGGCTTTTTCCCCGTGTGGCGGCGGCTTCCGCCGCCTTGGCGTTCGCTGTTCTGCTCCCGTTCATGGGAGGATGCCAGGCTGCCTATTACGGCGCCCTTGAAAAAATCGGCATTCCCAAGCGCGAGGTCCTGGTCGATCGCGTGGCCAAGGCCCTCACTTCGCAGGAGGAAGCCAAGGAGCAGTTTGCCAGCGCCTTGGAGAAATT
>CAZOXB010000122.1:0-11646 GCA_964583635.1 uncultured Opitutaceae bacterium
TCCTCGCCGGCGGGGTTCGGCGTGGAGATCCGTGCGCTACGCATCGGGATCACCGTTTCACGCGGAACCGCTCGCTATCGACTCACGGCTGTGGTGGCCCCACCTGGCGGCGCACAGCTGGTACCGCCCGGAGTGGCGACAGCGACACGAACGGGGGAAGGCTCGCGTTCGGGCACGCGGGCAGCCGTTGCGTCTGAGCCCAGGCCGGACCCGGTGCGCAACGGCCGCAAGGCTGGCAACCCGAAAAAGCTGAACTACCCGTTTACTCTCTTGGAAATCACGGAAAACGTGGTGATGTCTGAAACCCACGCGCCAAATACCGAACTCTAGCATGGCTTCCGAGCTCGATTCCCCGCCATCCCACCCGGATTCCCCGCCAGCCGGCGCCCAAGCCGCACGCAGCATCGTGCGCCTTCCGGACGCGCGGTTTTTTGTACGGACCATTCCGGTCGCCACCGGCGCGACGGCGGCGGATGTGGCCGGGCAGGTCGAACTCGCACTGGAAACACTTTCGCCGTTCCCGATTGCCCAGCTTTATCATGGATACTTCTGGCCCCCCGGGCAGCCAATCGCCCTGATCTATGCCGCCTACCGGCGACGGTTCACGACGGACGAAACCGACGCGTGGCAGGATGCCGACCTGGTGATCCCGTCCTTTGTCAGCGTGCTCGGACTGAAGCCGGAGACCGGGACGACAGTCCTGGTTGACGGCGGCACGTGGATGACGGGGGTGCACTGGGGTGAACCCGGAGCCGTGCCATCCCGCGTGCTCACCGAATCGCTGCCAGCGGAGGCGTCCGGGGAGGCCCGGGCATCCCTTCGTGACGGCATTGTCCGCGCCTTGGGTGGCAGCCTTCGCGTGATCGAAGTCGGGGCCGATCCGGAGCTCCGCACCGGCGGGGACTTTGGAGAAAGCGATTACGAATTCGCGGTGGGCGGGGCCCCTGCCGTGCTTCCGGCATCCGTCGCCGACGCGATTGACGTGCGTGACAAGCAGGAACTCGGCGCCCGGCGCAAGGCTAGGACGCGGGATCTTTTCCTGTGGCGCGTGCTGGTCGCGATGTTGCTGCTCATTCTGTTTGCCGCGATGGTGGAGGCGGGACTGGTTGCGGTGAATGCGTGGCAGAAGCGCCGCCTGCAGCATGTCGAGGAGCAGCGCCCGCAAGTCGAGCAGGTGATGAACAACGATTCACTCATCCGCCGCATTGCCCAGCTTTCGGAGACATTGCGTCCGTTCGAGATGATCGACATCGCAAACGACAAGCCCGACAGCATCTATTTCCTGTCGACCGAGGCACGCGATGTGAACGTGCTCGTGATCGAGGGCACCACGCGGAATTCGGGCGACGTCGGCGTGTTCGAGGCCACGTTGCGCGCCAATCCCGCGATTGAGAAGGTGGAGCTGAGCCCGCCGGCCGAGCGTGACGGGGTGTCCACCTTTCGCGTCACTCTCACCTTCAAGGCCGCGGCACTCCGCGCGGCTGCTCCACAACCATGAAACGTCTGCGCCATTTCTTCCTCGCCCGGCGGCTGCGCGAAAAGATCCTGCTCCTTGCGTTCATCGTGCTGGGCACGGCGGCCTGGCTGTCCGATCTGGGCAAACGGACCGCGGTGCGGATTCAAGAGACAAGGACTGTTTCGAAGGAACTCGCCATGCAGGAAGGCTGGCTGGCCAAGCGGAGCGAAATGGAAGCCGGGGCCAGAGCGGCCCTGGAGAGCTGGGATCCGAAGCGCACCTTCAGCGCGGTGCGACTCAATGCCGAGTTGTCGAACATCGCCGCCAAGGCCGGAATCAAGAAGGATTATTCGATCGAGGCCGTTCCTTCCCCCCGCAGCGGTGGTTTCGGAACATTCCATTCCGTTCGTTTTGTTGCACGCCGGGCGGATTTCGAGGTGCTCAAGACGTTCTATGAGGAACTCGTCAAACGCGCCCCTTACATCGGATTGGAAAGCCTGACGCTTGCGGCAGACCGTTCCAACCCGCGCCAGCTCAATGCAAACTTCCTGGTCAGTTCCGTGGATCTGCCGCGATAGGCACGCGCCGTCACCGCGGTGCGCGGGAAGTGGCCGGAATGACTCCTAAAATCCGCCCGCCCGCCGGTCTTCATGATCCTCACCTCCCATCAGCGCGACGGTTCCCGACCCACGGCCATGGGGCCGGCGGGCACGCTCCAGACCGTGGCGTGGCGGGCACTCGGGACCGAATGCCGCCTGCAGTTCGTCGCTCCGGACAAGGCGTCCGCGGATACGTTTGCGACGGCTGCACAGCAGTGGGTGGCGCGGTTCGAGCAGCGCTATTCGCGGTTTCTGCCGTCGAGCGAATTGAGTCGCATCAATGCAGCGGCGGGCAGGACGTGGATCGAGATCGATGAGGAAATGAGCCAGATGCTCGATCTGAGCGGATCGCTGCATTTCATGACCCAGGGGGGTCTTGATGTGACGAGCCTCCCGCTGCTGCGGTTGTGGGATTTTCGCGCACCGGCCCCACGCATTCCGGCTGACGCGGCGATCGCCGAAGCGAGGAAATTGGTCGGATGGGGGAAGGTCCAGAGGGCACCGGGAAAGGTTTTCCTCCCGGCGCCGGGCATGGCGCTCGATTTTGGAGGGTGGGGCAAGGAGTTCGCGGTGGATGCCGTCGCCCAGATTGCCGCGGCGCACGGCATCACCGCGGTGCTGGTCGATTTTGGCCACGACTTGAGGGCGCTGGGCCTGCCCCCGGGCAAGCCCGCCTGGCATATTGGCCTGGAGGACCCCAAGGCCCCGGGCAACTGTTGGGGAAGCGTCGCCGTGACCGATCGCGGGGTCGCGTCCTCGGGCGACTATGTCCGCAGCTTTGTGCACGACGGGCGGCGTTACGGGCACATCGTGGATCCCCGGACCGGCTGGCCCGTGTCGAATGGTTGCCTGCAAGTGACGGTCATTGCGCCGACCTGCCTGCAGGCGGGGGTGCTTTCCACGGCAGCGTTTGTTCTCGGAGCGGAGGCGGGAGTGCGTTTGATCCAGGAAACATTTGGAGCGGACGGTTGCATCCTGACGACGCGGGCGCGTCATCAGACACGCGGGTTTTTCAATTACCTGGTCGAGTCCCGCGGATCATCAAGCCCGCCTTGAGCGGATGCAGGTCTCACCGTGCACGCTCGAGTCGCTCAAGATTCTGGCGGGCGGCGGCGAAATTGCCGTCAAGGGCAAGGGCGGCGCGGTAGGCGGCGATGGCGCCTTTGCGATTGCCCGCCTTTTCCCGGATCTCGCCGAGGAGGGCGTTCGCCTGGGCGTGGGTTGGCAGATCCTGCCGGGACGGTTGGGAAAGAAAGGACACCAGCGCCTTCTCGCCGCGATCGAGCTGCTGCGATGACGCGGCCGACAGGCGGGCCACCGCATACGCGATTTCGGGATCTTCCTCGTTCGTCCGCTGCAGGTTGTCCGCCTCCACAAAGGCCTGAGCCCAATTCTGCTGGATGATGTGCAGCGTGATCAGCGCGAGGGCGCCCTGCCGTGGATCCCGGATGCGAATCTGCTCGGCGACGTCGTACGCTTTCTCAATCCCGCCTCCGGCAATGCGGGGAGCCTGGACAAGGTAGTTCATCACGCTCAGCCGATATCCGATGTTGCCGGGCTCGAGTGCCACCGCCCGCGAGTAGGCGGCCAGGCACTTCCTGGCCAGGCCGAGCTTTGACAGGAGACTGGCCCGGCCGGCGGACAGGCCGTAGGCATCGCCCAGTTCATTCTGATAGCGGGCCGACTTCGGATCGAGTTGTGCGGCCTGTTCAAGCAGCCGCACCGCTTCCGTTGCATCGCCACGCCGCAGGGCGAGCGCACCGAGATGGAAGACGGCCCGTGAATTTCCGGGGTCCCGGGCGACGATCCTCTCGAGGATCGGCTGGGCATCACCGTAGTGTTTGTCCCGATACAAAGCCAAGGCGCTGTTGAGATCCCCGTCCTCCGCCGGATACAACGCTCCGCCGGAGATGAGCAGGATGGCGCCCAGGGTGGGAAGGCCTCGAAGAAGGGAAGGCAAGGAACGCAGGGTGGCGGGAATTGGGAATCGTGGAGCGGACATGGTGTGCACCGGAGGGAGACCAGGGTTGACCGGCTGCCTTGCAGGATCATCGCGCATCGGCGGTTCTGTTGCAAGGGGAAGGCTCGTGACCCGCGCGGACGGCAGACGTTTCCGGGGCGGTTGGGTCTATCATCCTGCGAGCACGGGAAGACATTCTGGATTCCGCTTGTTTCGGGCTCGTGAGATGTGGTCCGATGCGTCAGGAATCCCCGTATGAAGGCATTGGTCCTTGAATCGAAAAACAACCTGAAATTGCGCGACATCGCCGTGGACGAGCGGCTGGGCGCCCACGACGTGCGCATTGATGTGCGGACCGTGGGCATCTGCGGGAGCGATGTGCACTACTACCAGCATGGAGCGATCGGGCCCTTTGTCGTCAGGGAGCCGATGATCCTCGGACATGAGGCGGCAGGGGTGGTGAGTGAGGTGGGGGCGGCGGTCGCCGGATTGCAGGTCGGGGATCGTGTTTGTATGGAGCCTGGCATTCCGGATCCGGACAGCCGGGCCACGCGTCTCGGCCTGTACAATCTGGACCCCGCCGTCCGGTTCTGGGCGACTCCACCGGTGCACGGCTGCCTTCGCCCGAGTGTGGTGCATCCGGCGGCGTTCACCTTCAAGCTGCCTCCGAGCGTGAGCATTGCGGAGGGCGCCATGGTGGAACCGCTGGCGGTGGGCATGCAGGCGGCCAACAAGGCGGCGATTCACCCCGGCGACGTGGCGCTGGTCATCGGCGCCGGCACCATCGGCGTGGTCACAGCCTTGGCGGCACTTGCGGGCGGATGCAGCCGCGTGCTTATCACCGATGTGCAGGATCCGAAACTGGAGCTGGCGGCGACGCTCGGTCCGATCACTCCCATCAACGTCGCCAGGCAGTCGCTCTCCGAGGAGGTCCGCAAGGCGACGGATGGCTGGGGCGTCGACATCGTGTTCGAGGCATCCGGCAATGCCCGGGCGGCGGCGGATGTGTTTTCGCCCCTGTGCCCCGGCGGGCGCGTGGTGCTGATCGGCATGCCGGGAGCGCCGGTGCCGATCGACATTGTGGCGGCGCAACTCAAGGAGGCACGCATTGAAACGATCTTTCGCTACGCGCATGTCTTCCCGCGGGCCCTGGCGTTGATGGGCTCCGGCAAGATCGACGTGAAGCCGCTGCTGACCGATCGCTATGGCTTTGACGAATCCGTGGCGGCGTTCGACTACGCGTGTGCACCGCGTCCCACCAGCGTCAAGATCCAGATCGACCTCGGCTGAGGCGATCCGTACGGCGTCGACTCCCGGGCCATCAGATCAGGCCCGCGGCGCGAAAGCTGTAGTGTCCCAGCCGCTGCGGGTCGACCTCGGAACGGCCCAGAATAATGTGGTCGAGCAGGGTGATGTCCACGGCCCCGGCGGCCTCGCGCAAGGTCCGGGTGATGCGGATGTCCTGGGCACTTGGACTGGGATCGCCGCTGGGGTGATTGTGGATGCAGATGATGCTGGATGCCGCCTCGCGGATTGCTTCGCGAAACACTTCGCGCGGATGCACGAGGGTGCTGGAGGCGGTGCCGGAACTGACCTCGACCCGGCGCAGGAGGCGTCCCTTCCGGTTGAGGCAGAGCACCCAGAATTTCTCCACTTCGAGGCCCGCCACGTACGGGGTCATGTACACCGCCACCCGATCCGGCTGGTCCAGCGTGGGCTCGGCGGGCGAGGGCTGCGCCATGACCCGCCGGGCGATCTCCATCGTGGCCATCAGTTGCAGGGCCTTCACCCGGCCAAGGCCCTTGTGACGCCGGAAATCGGCCTCCTTCCAATTGATGAGTCCGGCCAGGGAACCGGACGAGCCGATGAGCCGGCCGGCGAGTGTCATCACGTCCTGGCCGCGCGTGCCATTGCGGACCACCATGGCGAGCAATTCCGCGTCCGCGAGCGCGGCGGGTCCCAGTTGCCGCAACCGTTCCTGCGGCCGTTCATGGACGGCGGTTTCTCGAAGACGATTGGACGGAGGAATATTCTCTTCAGGCAAGATGATGCAATGCAATGGCGAAAAAGGTGGGCTTGTAAACCCGGATTTTGAGACCTTGCTGCTTTCATGGCCTCATTGCGCGTCGTTGTTTGGGGGGAGAATGTCCACGAGCATCGCAATCCAAGAGTCGCCGGTCTTTATCCCAATGGGATGCATCGGGCGATTGCCGATGGGATAGACCGGCGCCTACCGGACGCCGAAGTGTCGACGGCGACGCTCCAGGAGGCCGAGCACGGGTTGACCGCAGAACGGCTGGCACGGACGGATGTGCTCACCTGGTGGGGGCATCTTGCTCATGGGGAGGTGGCCGACGCGGTGGTGGAGCGGATTCAGCAACGGGTTCTCGAAGGAATGGGCCTGATTGTCCTGCATTCGGGTCATGCCTCGAAAATCTTTCGTCGCCTGATGGGCACGCATTGCATGCTGAGCTGGCGTGAAGCCGGCGAGCGCGAACGCCTCTGGGTATGCAATCCGGGGCATCCGATTGTGGCGGGCCTGGGGCCGTCATTTGAGCTGTCCGGGGAGGAAATGTACGGGGAGCCGTTCGGCGTGCCGACGCCCGAGGAGCAGATACTCATTTCCTGGTTCGAAGGAGGGGAGGTGTTTCGCAGCGGCTGCACCTGGCGCCGGGGAAACGGCCGCATTTTCTACTTCCGGCCGGGTCATGAAACGTATCCAACCTATCATGACGATAATGTGCTCCGCGTGATTGCCAATGCCGCCGTCTGGGCCGCCCCGCAGGGGCACTGGGCGGGGGTAGACAAGGCCACGAATGCGGTACGTCACCTCGAGCCCATCCGGGGAAGGGGTTGGACGCCATAGAGCCGATCATCCCCGGGTTCCATTTGCCGTGGGCTCCTCTGCGGCAAGGAAGTTTGCCGGCGCGTCGCATACCCGGGATAAGTCCGTCAGGGCGCCTGCCCGCCTCGCTTGCGTCGCCCGGGAAAAATTGTCGTTTAGGGAGAAAAACGGACGAAGGAAATTTTTATCGGATCAAAATCGAGGCTTGCGCCGGATTTGGTTAACGCTCCGGAATGGCAGACTTGCCAGATTCCTTGGTTTTGTCAGAGTGTTCCCTCCTGTCCGCACCCTGCCCATCGAACTGCGCCGTCGTTCATATCAACTGGTTCTTTTCCGCGTTTTCACATGTCCAATCCATCCGATTCCTCCGGTCCCGCACCCCGTGATTTCACAGCGGCATTCCTGCTCCTGCGCCTCTTTCTTGGATTGAGGGCCTTACTCTCCGGCATCGAGAAGTTTGAGTCGGGCGGAGTTTATTCGTTTGCAAACTATGGCAAGACCATGACCCGCATCGCCAACGGCATTACGGGGGCGTCCTTTCTGCCGTCCTGGGCGACCAAGGCGTTTGCGCTGCCCTTGGGCTATGCCTTCATCGTGGTGGGGGTGATGCTCCTCCTCGGAATCAAGACCCGCCTTGCACTCATCCTTCTCGGGCTGATCTGGGTGGCGCTTGGCTTCGGTTTGATGGCGGTGCAGCAGGATGACGGTATTGCCTGGATCGGCGTGTACGTTGGCATGACCTCCGCCGCGCTCCTGCTGGTCCGCCATGACCGGTTTGCACTTTGGTCGGATCGCTCCTAAGCTGCCTGCCCTCCCGCCAATGAGTATGAGTGATCAAACCTCTCCCTCCCCCCTCTCTCGCCGCTCCTTCCTCACCTCGGGGACCCGGTTGGGCGCGGTGGTCCTGGCCACGCCCTATCTCGCCAAGGCCCAGGCCCCGGCAGGCACCGGTGGCACGCAGACCGTGAATGTCGGGCTGATCGGATCGGGTGCCCAAGGGCGGGTGCTGCTGAACGCAGCCCTCAAGATTCCGGATCTGCGTTTCCGGGCCGTCTGCGATATTTGGAACGAAAACCGCACCTATGGCGAGCGGCTGCTCAAGAAGTTCGGCCACGACGTCCGCCCCTTTGAGGACTACCGTGAGATGCTTTCAACCGTTCCGGAACTGGACGCCGTCATCGTGGCGACGCCGGACTGGTACCATGCGGAACACACCAATGCGGCGCTGAAGGCGGGCAAACACGTCTATTGCGAAAAGCTGATGTCGAACACCGTCGAGGGTGCCCGCTCAATGGTGTTGACGGCCCGATCCACGGGCAAGCTCCTGCAGATCGGCCACCAGCGCCGGAGCAATCCGCGCTACCAGTTTGCGCGCGAACGCCTGCTTCGCGAGAACAAGCTCATGGGGCGGCTCACAACGATCAATGCACAGTGGAATCGTGCCGTCAGCGATGACCTGGGCTGGAGCGCCCGGAGCGAAATCCCGAAGGAGACGCTTCAGAAGTACGGCTACGAGGACATGCACCAGTTCCGCAACTGGCGCTGGTTCAAGAAATATTCGGGCGGTCCAATTTCAGACTTGGGCGCGCACCAGATCGATGTGTTCAATTGGATGCTCGGCGCCAATCCGGCTTCCGTCATCGCCGGCGGCGGCGTGGATTACTACAAGAATCACGAGTGGTACGACAACGTGATGGCCATTTATGAATTTCCGACGCCGACGGGAAATGTCAGGGCGTTTTATGAGGTCCTGACCACGACGAGCGCCGGTGGAGGCTACCACGAGAGCTTCATGGGGGATGAGGGCACGCTCAAGATGTCCGAGAACCCCAACTATACCAAGGTCTACCGCGAGGCGCGGGCCCCGGAATGGGACAAATACCTGAAAGCGGGGCTCCTGAACAGACCTGGCGCCGGTCAGGAGGGCGCCGCGCCGCCGACCCTCCCTTGGGAGAAGGAAGTGAAGCCGGCCTTCCGGCTTGCGCCCCCGCGCGCCTCCGTGGTCGATGTGCGCGAAACCGCGCCGCTGTCGGTATGGGAAATCCCGGTTACGCTCGACAAGGCGATCCATCAACCTCACCTGGAAAACTTCTTCGACGGGATCCGCAAGGGAACTCCGCTCACGTGCCCAGGCGAACAAGGTTTCATTTCCGCTGTCACAGTTCTGAAAGTGAACGAAGCTGTCCAAGCCCTGAAGCAGCTCACGTTCGCACACGGCGACTTTGTGGTCTGATCCTTCATCCTTTCGTTACCGTACTCGCATGCTCACACGACTCGCACTCACCCTCGTTTCCGCCGGCGCCTTGATCGCGTCGCTTCATGCCCAGGAGAAGGTGCCGCTGGCACTTGACCTGCCCAAGCCGCTTTTTGTCGGTACACCGCGGCCGATATCGCTGCCGAACCTGGAGAAGCCGCGGGTCGGACCGCGCCCGGCCCTGATGGTGCCGGCGGGAACCACCCTGATCTCCAAGGGCAAGAAGGTGACTTCGTCCGATTCGTTTCCCGTCATTGGTGATCTTGATTACGTCACGGATGGCGAAAAAAGCGGTGCGGACGGCACTTTCGTCGAGCTCGGACCGGGAGTGCAATGGGTGCAGATCGATCTCGGCTCCACGTCCACGATTGAGGCCATTCTCATGTGGCATTATCATTCGCAGGCCCGCGTTTATCACGACGTGGTGGTGCAGGTTTCCGATGACCCTGAATTCAAGAAGGACGTGAAAACGTTGTTCAATAACGACGACGACAATTCGGCCAAGCTCGGGGTGGGCACGGATCTGGCGTACATTGAAACCAACGAGGGGCGGCTGATCGATGCCAAGGGCGTCAAGGGCCGGTATGTCCGTCTCACTTCGGCCGGCAATACGAGTGATGAGTTGAATCACTACGTCGAGGTTGAGGTTTTCGGGAAGCAGTAGTTTTCAGAAAATCCCACGAATCCGGAAGCAAGGCGCATGAAAATGCGCCTTGCGGCGTTTAGGGAGGACGCTCATCTTCCCGGGCGTTTTCCGATTGGTCCTCACCCCCACGCCTCCAGCTATTCACGGAATGTTCATTTCCCGATGCATCACTTCGTTTGGCATTTTCCCATGCCAAGGTCGTGTGCGGGTGCTTCTCTAGCCTCAAAACACGACATCATCACAAAATCGAATGAGCACATATGAAAACAGTGGCGCGGTAGAACCGAACGCCAAACGCCTGCTCTGGGCGGGCTTCATGGCAATCCTTGCGGCCGGCGTGGGTTTCGCGATCCGCGGTGGCATTTTCGACAACTGGGGGACGGAATTCGGCTTCACCGCCGCACAGATTGGTGCGATCGGTGGTGCCGGTTTCTCCGGATTCTGCTTCGGTATCATCATCGGAGGCCTGGTTTGCGATCGGCTCGGCTACGGCAAGCTGGTCGGTCTCGCGTTCATCCTGCACGTGCTCTCGGCGATCGTCACGTTCATGGCGTCCGGTGCCGGTGCCTATAACAGCCTGTACTGGGGCATGTTCATCTTTGCGTACGCGAACGGCACGCTTGAGGCCGTGGCCAATCCGCTGGTGGCGACGCTTTTCCCCAAGGCGCGCACCCACTACCTTAACATCCTCCACGCTAGCTGGCCGGCCGGACTCGTCCTCGGTGGCATCTGCGGCTGGATCCTCGATGATCGCGTCCAGCTCCCATGGAAGTGGCAGCTCCTGATCTACCTCGTCCCGACGGTAATCTATGGGCTGATGTTCCTCGGCCAGCACATGCCGAAATCGGAAGCCTCCGCGAAGGGGCTCAAGCTCGGTGAAATGCTGCGCGATGTGGGCGTTATGGGCTCGGTGGTCATTGCGCTGTTCCTCTGGTTGTTTGCCAAGGATGCGCTCGGTCCCATGCTCGGTGGCCTCACGGGTGCAGCGTTTTTCACGAGTCCGGCCTGGAGCTGGGTGGCGATCGCCATCGGCGTTGTTGTTTTCTTTGCCTTCAGCGGAGCAAGTGGTTGGGCGCTCGGTTCGGGACTGCTCTTCGTCCTCTTCATCGCCCACGTTCTCCTCGGTGCGGTTGAACTCGGAACGGACGGTTGGATCCAGAACATCACGGGCAACATCCTGAACTCCGAGCAGGGCAAGATTCTCTTCGTGTTCACCTCGATGACGATGTTTGTCCTGCGGTTCTGTGCGGATTTCATCGAGCGCAAGATCGGCTTGTCGCCGATCGGCATCCTTCTGGTCTTTTCCGCCCTCGGCTGCCTGGGTCTGAATCTCACCTCCGGCATCACGACCTTTGGCGGTGCGATGTTGGCGCTTTCAGTCTATGGCATCGGCAAGACCTTCCTCTGGCCGACGATGCTGGCCGTGGCCTCCGACCGATTTCCCCGCACGGGCGCTGTTGCCATCTCGATCATGGGCGGTCTCGGCATGATGTCAGCCGGTCTGGTGGGCTCCACCGGTCTCGGCTACGCCAAGGACCGGTTTGCGGGCGAGGAGCTCCAGAAGGCCAATCCGGCCATTTACAGCGAATACAAGGCGGCCACACCCAGCAAATTCCTCTTCTTCGCCGATGCCCATGGTCTCGACGGGAAGAAGTTGGGTGAGGTCAAGGCCGCCATCACGGCCAACACCGCGACGGATGCCCAGAAGACGGTTCAGGCCGCCGATACGAAGGGTGACCGCCACACGCTGGTAGCGGATTCGTTCATTCCCGGCATGATGGCCGCCATTTACCTCTGTCTCTTCATCTACTTCCGGATGAAGGGTGGTTACCGTCCGCTCACGCTCATTGAGCCCGGCAAGGCCGGGGCCTGAGCAGACACTGATC
>CAZOXB010000123.1:0-5683 GCA_964583635.1 uncultured Opitutaceae bacterium
GGCACCCAGGCCGCCGGCACCAAAGCGCCGCTTTTCCATCTTCGAGGCCAGCAAATCCTGGGGTGCCTTTCCGGCATCGAGCGCGTCACGGGCTTCCTGATCGGCGCGAAGTGAAACCGCGACAGCCACGTCCGGAGTGATGGCCGGAGAGGCGGCGCCCAGCGTCATGAGGAAGCGTTGTCTCGATTCAAGAATCCGCAGCACGGCGCTGGCGGTGCTTGAATCGATCAGCACCAGGCGCAATGGCGGTCGTGACGAGGCTTCCACCCAGGAGGTCACGAGGCGAAGCGCTTTGGTGCCGGCGGCCTGGGTGCCTCGCAAGTCGATCACGACGGCTGTCCTTGGAAGTTCGATCGCGGAAGACGCTGGGAGCGTGCGCACGCGTTCGTAGGCAAGCCCATGGGTGAGCGTGGCCCCATCTTCCGCGGCCGTAGCGGACGCATTGCCGCCAAGAAGCAGGAGCAGACAGCCAATGAAAACGCAGCGAAGGAGTACGGCCGCGGCATGGGGCCGACGCGGGGCGGTAACGCCGGAAGTGAATGGAAAGTTCATTGGCGGTGGAGCTGACGGGCACCGATGTCCCTTCGGAAGTATTTGCTGGAGCAGTTCACCTCGTCGCACACCCGATACGCCGCGTCGGCAGCAGCCTTGAGCGTGGCTGCGAGTGCGGTTACTCCGAGCACGCGGCCGCCGGCCGTGACCACCTGTCCGTCGGCACGCCGGACCGTGCCTGCGTGGTAAAGAGTGACCCCGTCCGGAACATTCGCGGGCAAGTGGATGACGTCACCCTTGGGGTAGGAGTTCGGGTATCCCTTGGCGGCGATCACGACGCAGACTGCGGATTCAGGCCGCACCCGGAGCTTTATCTGCGACAAACGGTCTTTGGCAGCCGCCCAGAGCAGGGCGAGGACGTCGCTTTCGATCCTTGGCAGCACGACCTGGGTCTCCGGATCGCCGAACCGCGTGTTGTATTCGAGGACACTCGGACCGGTCGGCGTCAGCATGATGCCGATGAAGAGCGTGCCGCGGAAATGGATTCCTTCCGAGAAAATTGCGTCCACGGAGGGTTTGACGATCTCCCGTTCAATGCGTTCCCACAGGGCGGGCGTCACCACCTCGGCAGGTGAATAGGTGCCCATGCCTCCGGTATTGGGTCCGGTGTCGCCATCGCCGATGCGTTTGTGGTCCTGCGATGTTGGCAGCATGAGGTAATCCCGGCCCGAAACGACCACGAGGATGGAGGTTTCCTCGCCGGTCAGGCAGTCCTCGATCAGGATCTTTCCGCCGCTGTCCGGCGAAGGCAGTGCCAGCAGCGTGTGCACGGCCGCTTCCGCCTCATCGTGAGATTGCGCGACGACAACTCCTTTCCCGGCGGCGAGTCCGTCGGCCTTCACGACGATGGGAGCCGGTCTTGCCCGGATATAGGCAATGGCGTCGCCGGCATTCTGGAAAAAAGCTGACGGTGCGGTCGGGATGCCGTACTTTTGAAGGATTTCCTTGGTATAGATCTTGGATGCCTCCAGGCGTGCACCGTCGGCCTTGGGGCCGTAGGCGGGGATGCCGACGGCTTCCAGGCGATCGACGAGTCCGAGCGACAGCGGCACCTCGGGTCCGACGACGACAAATTCGATCCGTTCCCTTTGGACGAGTGCGACCAGGCCGGGGATATCATCCGCGGACACGGCGTGGCAGGTCACCTCGGAGGCGATGCCGGCGTTGCCCGGTGCGGCGATCACGCGTGGTCGGGAGGGCGACGCCAGCAGCGCGTGCACCAAGGTGTGCTCGCGACCACCGGAGCCGACGACGAGGACGGAACGGGGAAGGTCAGTCATGTTCAGTGAAGGCGCGGACCGCGTCAGAGCACCTGAAGCTTCTGCCGGTAGAATGTGACGACCGCGTCGGGGTCGTCTGAAAACAGGATGAAGTCGAGCATCCAGGCCGGAGCCCGTTCCGTTCGCACCATTTCCTGCAACTGTTGCTTGAGGTCGGCGAAGAACGTGGAGTCGAAGAAGACATACGGAACGCGGGGACGGATCCCCAGCTTCAGGTTGCAGAGTTCGATGCCAATTTCCTCCAGCGTGCCGACACCACCGACGTTGAAGATGCAGAAATCCGCCACTTCGAACCATTTTTGGCGAAAATGACGGGCGTGTTCCTGGAAGGTGTTGAAGAAATCGACGCCGAGCTCCGGTGGCTGCGCCTCGAGTTCGAGGAAACACGCGCCGGTCAGCGCCCCCTGACTGCGCGCCTGGTCGGTCGCGAGGCGCATCACCCCGCCGCCGCCGCCGGTCAACACGCCGACGTTGGGGCCGATAAATCCGGTGAGGGTGTCGATCAGCGTGGATATGCGGCGGGTTTGCTCGACGTCGAGTCCCGCGGCGCTGCCGTAGAATGCCAGGATCGTGGCGCTTTCAAAGCGTTTCACCAGCTCCTCGCGGATGAAGAACCCGTGTTCCTTCTTGTAGGTGTGGACGTACAGGTCGCCCATGGCGTCGCTGTACCAATAGACGTCGAGCCCGATCGCGTAAAAGTTGTCCAGCCGGCTGTGGGCGTTGCTGGAGAGGAAAAATCCGTGGGTTCGCGACGGCTTGCGGAAGACGATCCGTTTGAGCTTCAGCTCATGGATGCGCGTAAGCAGTTCGATGTTTTCGAAAAGGTTGGGGAAGTAATCGATGAGCAGCGTGTCAGCGTCGGAAGGCGCATTGTCGAGCGCCTGCACCATGGTCCGGTAGCCGCAGGCGTCGAGTTTGGTCTCGGCCAGCTTGTTCCGGAGGTTTGGCGTGCCGCCCGACTGGAAGAAGAGGCTGGCGTTCTCCATCAAGGCGCTCTGGCCGCGCACGGTGATCGTCGTCCTTGGGCGCGCCTCCACCGTGCTCTTGGGCGGATTCTCATCCAGGCACCTGTAGAGCTCGCTGACGGTGGCGAGCAGCCGCGTGCGCCGCTTGGCGAGTGTCTTGATCTCGGGGTCGCCGGTCGGTGGCGCACGGAAGATTTCAACGGAGACCAGGGGATTGACGATCGGCTGGGATCCGGTGTTGTAGATCTCCAGCATGACATTCGTTCCGAAGGTCTTGAGGGGGTCCAGCAGTACGGCGCTCGTGTGGATGCCGAAATGGCCCTCCCCCTGGTTGAGAACCACGTAGTGCTCCTTCAAATACATGGAGCAACTGGTGAGAATGCCGGAATGCGGGGGGATGGTCAGGGGCGATGCCTCGCGGCGGATCTGCACCTTGTCGAGGAAGGTGCGCCCGGCATCGCCGGCAACCAGCCGTTCAAAGCTGCCGCGCGGCAGCTTGGGGTTGAGGGTGTAGCTGACCTGGTGCGGTGTCAGGTAGACCCGCCCTTCGCGGTCGATGCTGATGGTGTTGGGCAGCTTGAGCTTGTTCTCCTTGACGCTCGCCCAGATCTCACCGGTGGTCAGCTTGGCGGCGGCAGGTGCGTAGTAGAGGCGGCCCACGGGGACGCCGGGACGGAGCAGTTTCTTCCAATAGGGCGCGTTGGGGAAGCTGGTGTCGAAGATGAACGCCTCCGCCTCGACGGTGATCCGGTTTCCATCGAGCACGCACGGTCCGCGCAGGAGCATCTCGATGCCGATGCGGGCGAGGGTGCTGCGCTCGGTGAAGCGCAGCTCGGACAAACGGGCTTTCAGGAACTCCAGTTCACCCGGGTTTTTCGGCCAGAAGCCCAGGGTGAGGGAGGCGGTGGAGTCGTCCTTGGGCTTTACGAGGAGGATCTGTCCATCCTGGCTAGTCCAAAATTGGTCGTGCTGCATGGTCGAGATTGACAAATCAACCGGCGTTGCAGGCGTGACTCAAGCGAGTAACACGGCTCGGGGTCCGCGTGGCGTCGAGCGCACGCGGAAGGTTGGAGCCCGGCCCGGCCCCCAGGCAGTAAACCGCATGCGTAACCGGAGAGCGGGCGGCCGTTTGCATCGTCCCCATTAGGATTGCCAATCGGGTTGCAACGTGTAGGCTCAGCTCTTTTCCGCAACAAATGCCTTGTTTGCGGATCTGAACACCTTCCCACGTATGAAACGAATCCACACCTTCACTGCGGTTGCCGTGACCGCCGCCACCGCATTTCTTGCGAACGCACAAACGCCGCCGGCACCGTCACCTGCCGCCACCGCAGCCCCGGCGGCCGCCGCGGCTGCGAAATTTACCGAGGACCAATTGCTCGAGACGTTTGGCTGGTTTGTCGGCAAACGCATCGGCATCACCGAGCTCAAGTTTACCCCCGCCCAGACGGCCTTGATCATCAAGGGCCTGCAGATCGCGGCGGAAGGGAAGGATGCGCCCCACAATCTGGACGAGATCGGGCCGGAGATGGACAAGTTCCTGCAGCAAAAACAGCAGCAGTACCTGGACGCGTTGAAGAAGGAAGGGCTTGCGGCGTCCTCCAAGTTTCTCGCCGAAGTGAAGGCCAAGCCGGGTGTCACCGTGCTGCCCAGCGGGCTGGCGTACGAAATCACTCAAGCGGGCTCGGGTGATTTCCCGAAGGCAACCGACACCGTCAAGGTCCACTATACGGGTACTTTGATCGACGGCTCGGTTTTCGACAGCTCACGGCAGCGGAATGAACCCTCCGAATTTGCGCTGGACCAGGTCATCCCGGGATGGACCGAGGGGCTCCAGAAGATCAACAAGGGTGGCAAGATCAAGCTGTATGTCCCTCCCCACCTGGCCTATGGCGATGACGCCCGCCCAGGCATTCCGCCGGCGTCCACGCTCATTTTCGATGTGGAACTGCTCGACTTGAAACCCGCGGCACCGGCCGCCGCCGCCAGTCCGGCATCCGGTGCACCGGCGGCGCCTCAATCCGCCAAGTAAGGTCCACGGATTCGCCGACCACGTCTGTCGGGGCGCGCCCAAGTGAGGCCGGGTGCGTTCCGCCGGCGGACGGATGCCGTTGCGGTCGTTGCCTCCCGGGCAAGGTACACGACGAGCGGGACCTTGGGGTGATGCGGCTGCGCGACGACGGACTGTCAGATCATTTTATCCACCCGCACATCGGTCAGCAGGGTGGCCCTGACCGGGGTGGGGCTGTAGATGGTCCCTTGGATGGGGTTCACACTTTCGGCGATCGCGGCGTGGGCGACGGGAATGAAGGAATCATCGCAGAAGATGCCGTGGGAGGGGTCGAGCCCCTTCCAGCCCGCTCCCGGCAGATAGACCTCGGCCCACGCATGCATGGCTCCCTGCGAGCGGTGGTTGTCGTTCCCCTCCGAGTATACGTAACCGCTGACGAAGCGTGCCGCCAGCCCGAGGGTGCGGCAGAGTTCAACGAGGAACACCGCCAGGTCGCGGCACGCGCCGGTGCCTGACGCCAGCGTGGTCCGCGTGCTCTGGATCCCCGGTTCCCGGCGACGCTGGTAGGTGAAACTTGAATACACCAGGCGGTTGATTGCGGTGAGGAAGGGCACGGTCTCCGCCGGCCGGTCGGCGAGACCCGCGTTCAGCCAGTCCCGCAGGAGAGTCTGCGTCTCGTCATAGGGCGGAGCGAGGTATGGCGAGAGGTTGAACTGTTCGAGGGGCTCGTATCTGAACGGAAAGGTGGCCGCGTACGGCTTGAGGATGAAATCGAACGGATTGCTTTCGTAGGTTTCGACTTCGAATTCCGACCGGATGCTCAATGCCCGGGCGCTGTCCCAGAAATAGGCCCACGCCAGCAGGACGTCGTGGGA
>CAZOXB010000123.1:5693-11632 GCA_964583635.1 uncultured Opitutaceae bacterium
GGAATCGCGTGTCCATACGAGCTTCGCTTCGGGTGACAGGTTGAAACCGAAGCTGTTGACGCGCAGCAGTGGGGTTTCCCGCGGACGCAGGTAGAGGAGGTGAGGGGAGAACGTGATGGCCCGCTCGTATTCGTAGCGGGTCAGATGGGAAACATGGAGTTTCATGAGTGGGGATCAACGCGCACGTTTCAGGCAGGGAGCAGGGCGCGCAGGTCGGAAACGAACCGGTCAAGGTCCTCCTCCCGGGTATCCCACGAACACATCAGCCTGTAGCCATGCGCTCCGATGAAGTTGTAGAAATGCCAGCCCTTGGCAAGCAATCGGTCGGCGGCCGCTTTCGGCATTTCCAGAAAGAGGGCGTTGGCTTCGGGCTCCACGAGGACGCGGACATCCGGCAGGACGCGCACGGCCTCCGCCAGGCGCCGGGTCATGGTGTTGGCGTGGCGGGCATTGCGGAGCCAGACCCCGTTTTCGAGCACGCCCAGCCATTGGGCGCTCAGGAAGCGCATTTTTGAGGCGAGTTGCCCCGCCTGCTTGCATCGATAGTCAAACTCGCGGGCGAGGGCGGGATTGAAGAAGACCACCGCCTCGCTGGCCGTCATGCCATTCTTCGTGCCGCCAAAGCAGAGCACGTCGACCCCGGCCTTCCACGTGATGTCGGCGGCGGTGATTTCCCGACCGGCCGCACGCCCACGGTCCGCCAGCGCGGCCGCCGCATTCGAGAACCGCGATCCATCCATGTGCACGGCAAGGCCGTGCCGTCGGGCGATGCTGCTGAGTGCGAGGATTTCGTCCACCGTGTAGACCGTGCCCCACTCGGTCGATTGTGTCAGGGAGAGCACCCGGGCCTTGGGAAAATGAATGTCGGTGCGCTTCAGGATCAGCGCCTCCACTGCGGCAGGTGTCAGCTTGCCATGAGGTCCGGCGGAAGTGAGCAGCTTGGTGCCGTTGGAGAAGAATTCAGGCGCCCCGCATTCGTCGGTTTCCACATGGGCGGCCTCGTGGCAGATGACACTGTGGTAGCTCTGGCAGAGCGACGCGAGCGAGAGCGAATTGGCGGCCGTGCCATTGAACACGAAGAACACCTCGGCATCGGGCTTGTCGAAAATCTCGCGGATCATGTCGCAAGCGCGCCGGGTCCAGTCGTCGGTGCCATAGCTGGGCAGCCGGCCGCGGTTGACGGCTGCCAGCGAAGCCCAAGCCTCCGGGCAGATGCCGGAAGTGTTGTCGCTGGCGAAATGATAATCGTGGTGCGGTGGTGTATCTGCCGGGCGATCTGCCATGTGCGGAAGTGTCTCCGGGGGAGTGCGCCCGGGAAAGCGAAATTTTCGTCGTTGGCAGACCGCCCATTCCTGCGGCAAAATGGCGCCGGTCGTGATGCCAATCCTACAACCCAACCTCTACCTCGTCGGCTTCATGGGAACCGGCAAGACGACGATCGGCCGCGCGGTGGCGCAGAGGCTGGGATATGCCGTCATCGACAGCGATCACGAGATCGAGCGCCTGGCAGGCAAGCCGGTGACCGAGATCTTTGCGCAGGAGGGGGAGAAGGCGTTTCGGCTCATGGAGCGCAACTTTGTGGAAACCGGGCATCCCGCAAGCCGCCAGATTGTGGCATGTGGCGGCGGACTGATCGTTCCCGATGGCATGCTGGACCTGCTCCATGAGAAGGGCGTGGTCATTTGCCTGCACGCGTCGCTCGAGACCATCCTCAAGCGCACTCAGGGCCAGCGTCACCGCCCTCTGCTCAACGTGGAGGATCCGGATGAACGCATCCGTACGCTGTATGCCGCGCGCGAATCGGTTTACCGGAGATCCGGCACCATCATCCTGACGGACGGACGCTCCCTTCACGACATCGTTGCCCATGTGATCCGCGCCTACCGTCGCGAGGCAGACGATTGGGTGCGGCGTCGCCGAAAGACCGACGTGAAACCCGGTTTGCCCGCCGGGGAAACGGGGCATTCATGAGGCGGCGGTCGGGATCAATCCGCGGCGAATAATGCGGACATCCTTTCGGTGAACGCCGCGGGCGGCCGCACTGGACGTCCGGCCTTGTCGATGAATGCGTGCAGCGTCGATCCCGTCGCCAGGCGCTCATCACCGCGCAGGACCTCGTATTCGATCCTGATGCGCAGCAGGGGCTTTTCCCTGATGGTGGAGACGATGGTGATTTCATCGTCGTAGTATGCCGGGCGGATATAGCGGGCGCTCATTTCGATCACCGGCAGGCGGAATCCCTCTGACTCCAGCCGGCGGTAGATCACGCCGTGTTCCTTGAGCAGGTTGGTGCGTCCGACTTCAAACCAAGGCAGATAACTGCCATGGTAGACCACGCCCATCATGTCGGTCTCCGAGTAGCGGACCGTGACGTTTGAGCGCGACTGGATCATGGCAGCGCCGGCGGCGCGCCCGCAGCGTTGAAAAGCACGTCCGCTGAATTTTTCCAGGTGTTGCGATGCGCCCACGCCCGACCGGCGTCGCCGAGGCGCTGGCGAAGGGCGTCGTCACTGATCAGACGCTCGAAGGCCGCGGTCAGTTGAGCGGGATGATTGGGTGGCACGCAGAGACCGGTCTCCCCATCGACCACGGCTTCCGAGACCCCGCCGATCGCATGGGCGACGACAGGTAGTCCGTGGGCCGCCGCTTCGAGGTAGACGAGACCGAAGCCCTCCACGCTCTGGCGGTAGTCGATACTGGTCATCGCAAAGATATCCGCGTGGGCATACACCCGATCCAGCTCGTCATCCGGCAATTCACCGAAAAAGCGCACCTTGAAGTCGCTGTTCGTGGCGGCCTCGCGCAACTTCTGTTCGTAGTGGTGACGGCTGTGCTCGCCGACGATCCAATACTCGATGCGTTGCCGGAACCGGGGCGCCAGCGCCTGCAGGGCCTGCAGCGTGAGGATCTGTCCTTTGCGCGGGTGCAGGCGTCCGACCGTGAGCACAATGAGCTTGTCCGCCGGCAGGTGCATGGGCCGGTCGGGCACCACGACAAAATCCGACCGGAGCGCGCCCGGGGTGAGGAATGTCTTCCCCTTGGCGGCGGGAAAGCGGTCGATCAGCAGATTGTGCGTGTAATGAGTCAGCGTGCTGATGCGATTGGCCCGGGTGATCAGCTGGTGCGTGAGGCGTCGCGTCACCGGATTGCGATGGAACTTCAGGATTTCCGAACCATGGAACGTCAGGATCAGTTGTTTTGGGCGAAAACCGGGAACCCGTTGCATCAGCATCATGGCGAGCATGGGGCCGGGTTCGGGCAGGTACACCGTGGCATAACGCAGACGGCGGCGTTCGGCGATCAACTGGGTGGCGAGCTTGATCTGGCAACGAAGGTCATGGGTACCCGCCAACGGCAGACGCCGCAGCCTGAAGGGCCACCGCTTTTCCCGGGAAGGCGGGGCGGACTGCGCCCAGACTTCCACATCAAACCCCAGGCCGACCGATGCCTTGGCGATTTCCTCCGCGAACGTCGCGATGCCGCCACGTTTCGGATAAAACTCGTGAGTGATGAGAAAAAGGGGTCGTGCCTGCGCTGAAGCGCTCATGTGCAAGATTTGGAGCGGTGACGAATGAACTGACCCGCGTGAGCAACGGAATTCAAGCGTCCCTCCATTCCCGTGACAAGCCGGGCGGGAGGACGTGACTGAAAATGAATGTCATGAATTTGCATGCACGGGCGGTTTGTCTCCGTCCCGAAGGACGATGCCTTCGGCGTTGGCGGCAAGCGGATGCCCTCCACAAGGCTGGTGCCCCCACCGTGACTCGAACACGGATCATCCGTTTAGGAAACGGACGCTCTATCCACTTGAGCTATGGGGACGACCGACCGCCATGAAGCTGAGCGTCTGTCACGGGTTCGACGATATTATTCGATGCGAACAATCCGGGTTCGATCCCACGAGCCGACCGTGAAGCACGGCGCGTCTGCATCAGGATTGCAGTCGCAAACCGGGGTTTGGCCGGGAAATTGACGCTTCGGCCTTACGTGGTGCCTACTCGCGGAATTCGTCGAACGGCTGGGCGGGGGCTGCGACGGCGGTTGCGGAAAGGGCAAACGGCATCTCGCCAGGACCGAGCTTTTCGCGAAGACGACGTTCGAGATCACGCAACTGTTCTTCGCGTTGCTCGAGTTCGGTTTCGCGCTCGATCTGCTCCTGGGTCTTTTGCAGGAGGCGCTCCTCGCTTTGCGACAGGTACTGCGCGCGCTGTTCGAGCCCCTGGCGTTCTTCCTTGAGAATCTCCTCGAGGCGGATGCGTTCCGCGGCGAGGTCGGCGACCGTGTCGGCGGCTTCCTTGGGAAGCGCGTCGCCCATCGATTTGGCGGTGGCGGCGGGTGCGGAGATGGATGCAGTAGCGGTGGCTGGCTCGACCGCGGGAGGTGGCTGGCCCGATGGCGTGCCATGGCCGGGATGGTTTTCGGGGTTGCGGCTGCGCAGGCTCAGCGGAACTTCCTGCGGCGATCCGAGTTTCATGCCGGGCGGAGGAGGCGCGGGTATGGCAGGCTTGGGCGGCTTCCTGGCCAACAGGGCTGCAGGAGGAGGAGCCGGCACGGGCGGAGGCTGGGCAACTTTTTCACTGGCAACGCCGGGTTCTGCGCGTGGGGGTGTCCAAGGTATGAGAAGTCCCACGTCCATCTTCTCTTCGGTGTCGGCCAGTGTGGTCTCGAGGGTGTCCGGACCGATGCTGACGGTGGCCGCTTCCCGGAGCGATGCCCAGACCCGCTGATGATAGCTGGTGACACCGTATTGGGCGACGTAGGAGGCGAGCTGGCATTCACCCTGAATGGCGCTGCGCACATGCCCGCCGATTTCGTGGGATTCGTTCAGGAGGAGGGTCACGGTGGCGATGGCGGGACCGGGCATTGTGAGAATCAGGGAAAGCGCGGTGCCCACCCAGTTGCGCTCCGGCTGGCGATAGAGGGTGATGGCTTCCGTTCCGGCGCGAATGCGCTGGGCATCCGCAATCCTGTTCACGAACGAGATTTCGTCCTGCAATGCCTGCGCCGTGGCGACAGCGGATTCGATGCTTTGACGAATTGCCGGATTGGAACCGCATGGCTCGGCGGCCGGCAACGGTTCGAAGGCACCTTTCAGTTCCTTGAGCTGATTGATGAAAGTCACTATGGTCTCATCAAAACGCGCGAGCAGGCGATGCCAGTCATCGAAGAATCGCGAAGACGCCAGGCCATTCACATATTCCAGATCGTATTCGCGCAGGTAGTTCTCGAGGCTGCGCCCGACACAGGCCTCCAGCTTGGGCAATGAGGCATTGATCTTGGAGATGCCGGCTTCCAGAACCGAAACGTTCTCGACGATTTCGCGGCGCTGGGATTCCTTCTTGGAGTCCTTGAAGAGAAAGGAAAGGAGCGGGCGTCCGCCTTCCGCCGACTTTTGCTCCTTGGCCATCCGCAGGGCGGCGCTGATGCGCTCACGGCTCAACAGAAACGCCGCCTCGCGCACCAACAGGTCTTGGAGCCTGTCCGGTATCGGAGCTCTTTGAGTGAATTTCGGTGCGACCGGCGACATGGGGACTGTTCCTTATCGTCGCGGACTGGCCTTGAATTCACTAAAACGTTCGTCGGTAGGTCGCTCCGAGGGAGTCCACGGCCACAATGGCGTCCTTTTCGATCCGCAGGAGGGTTAGCCCGGGGATAAGTTCATCCTTAAGCTCGAAGATTTTGCCATTGAGTTGCGCGCGTGGCGGGTTGGACAAGATGGCATTCAGGGCCATCTTGTCGAAGGCCATGGCCAACCCCGGGTCAGCCGGGGGAGGGGACAGCGAGGGAGGGGGACTCGTCGGCTGGACGGATGGGGCGATTGACTCCGGCGGAGGGGGAGCGGATCTGGATGCGACCGCACGCGACTTCGCATCGGAGATATTCATCCAAAGGATGTAGCCTCCGACGGCGGCACACACAACAATGATGGATCCAACGAG
>CAZOXB010000124.1:0-11400 GCA_964583635.1 uncultured Opitutaceae bacterium
GCCAAGGTCGCGGATCATGCGGTTGACGGACACGGGGCGATAGCTGACCTCCGTCTTGCGGCTGAACGTGAGGATCTGCCGCACGAGCCCGACGGCCCGCTGCGACGCATTGTAGATTTCCTTCAGGAACCGCTGCTGGTCCTCGTTGCCGGCGGATCTGGCCATGGCAATCTCCGTGAATCCACTGATGATCGCCAGCATGTTGTTGAAGTCGTGGGCGATGCCTCCTGCAAGGGTGCCAAGGCTCTCCATCTTCTGCGCCTGGCGAAGCTGGTCCTCCAGCTTCTTCCGCTCCGTAATGTCTTCGCGCAGGCAGAGCAGATGGGTGATCTCGTCGTCCTGATTCCTGATGGGCGACACCTGGACGAACTCCCAGACCTGACGCTCCTTCTTGCACGGGGTGCAGAGCTCGCCCCGCCACTCCTCACCCGCGCTCACCGTGGCAAAAAACCGGTCGTAATCCGCGTCGTTCGTGAAACCCGTGCGCAGAACCTTGATGTCGTTCTCGAAAATCTCCTCCAGCGTGTACCCCGTCACCTCCGTGTAACGAAGGTTCACATACTGCACCAGGCCCTCGGGCGTCGTGATGATCACGGCCAGGGGCGACTGCTCCACCGCGCTCGCCAGCTTCTGGAAATGCTCCTCGGCAAGACGGCGTTTGGTGACGTCGCGTCCGATGGCCCGAAAGGCAATGATCAATCCATCCTCATCGCGAACCGCATTCTCCTCCCACGCAATCCAGCGCCAGCCCTGTGCGGTCAGCCACCGGTGCTCATGGGCCGTGCGAAACGGAGCATGTGAAAGACGATTCGTCGCATGCCGCCAGCTCTTGCGGTCATCGGAGTGGATGAGCACGCTCGGGTCAGAGCCGGGCCAGTTGCGCGACGGCACGCCAAACTTCCGCGCGAACGCCTGGTTGACGGAAACGACCCGGCCGTCAGTTCCCCGCACGAGGGCGAGTTCGACACTGTGCTCCCAGGGAGCGACCAGCGATCCGCTTGGGGATTCGGCCACCGGGTGCATCATGTCCGGGCATCCAGACGGTTGCGGTCAGACGAGTCCGTTGAGGACGGTCGGCAGGCGCTGCACACTGTTCGACAAGGCTGCACGGGCAATGCGGGTTTCCTTTTCTCCGTCGCCATAGAGAATGCTCCATCCCGACAGCTTGAGCCAGGATTCGTCGGGGATGGATTCGATCTTTTCAAATCCGCCGGGAATTCCAGCGTACCGCACGAGTTGGTCGGCAACCTGGACGGCAGCCGCATAGAACCCATGGTCCGGAGCGGATTCAGGAGAGTTGTGGTACAGCACGGCATCCGTGATTTCTGCGGAAAGCTGGTGACGCTGCAGATAGTAGCCTCCCACCCGCGCGTGGTCCCATCCGATGAGGGAGCGCTCCGCGGCACACACATCCTCCGGCGTGGCGTAGGTCTGCTCGATGATCTGTCCAAACTCGGTCGGAAACGCGGTGGCCAGCACCACCTTGCCGACGTTGTGGAGAAGGCCGATGATGTAGTCCGTGTCATCGTCAATCAGCAGCGTCGTCGTCGCGAGTATCTCGCGCGTCATGATCGCTGATCCGATCGAATGCTTCCACAGTTCGCGCCAGGGCAGACGAAGGGGAGACGTGGAGATCTTCTCCATCTCCTCAATCACCGGCGTTGCCATCGACAGTTCCCGGATCTGGCGAAGGCCCAGATAGAAGACGGCCTCCTCGATGTTGTTCACCTTGGCCGTGAGGCCGAAATAGACGCTGTTGACCATCCGCAGCAGACGCGCCGTCAGCGAGGGATCCCTCCGGATGATTTCCGCAATCTGCGAGTTGAAGCTCTGCTCCGAATTGACCAGCCCGGCCAGCGCCCGGTTGATGCTCTGCAAAGATGCCAGTTTCGGACACGCATCGACCCGCTTCATGATCTCCGAATCACTGTATGCCTGGTGGGACATGGGTGTGGGGGCGGTCGGCAGGACGGTGGGCATGGGTGCGTGGTGGCGCGTGTCTCGATGAAAGGGTGTGTGAAACCGTGCCCAGAGAATCGACGGCCCCCCGCGGAAGTTTAGGGGTTTTTCGCCGCCGACATGGGGAATCGGCTCAAGGGCGGCGCTTACATGCCGATGACTGACAACATCCTGCCACATGCCCGCGGACATGACACACCATCTGCTGCAAACCGCGCTGGCCCACCACCGCACCGGCCGTCTCGCCGAAGCGGCGACTCTTTATGCCCGGCTGCGACGGACCACTCCCGGGCATTTTGACGCCTGTCATCTGGGGGGAACGGTTGCCCTGCAGCAGGGCAAGCCCCTTGAGGCAATCCCGCTGCTGCGGCAGGCTCTGAGGACAGACCCTCGGTCCGCCGTTTGCGGAATGCGACTCGGGCTCGCCCTGCTCGCGGCGGGGCAGATTCCCGAAGCGGAACGGCAGATGCGGAGGATCACCGCCGAGCATCCCCAGTTTCATGAAGCCTGGGACAATCTGGGCATGGTGCTGAAATCGGCGGGGCGCATTGAGGAAGCCTTCAGCGCCCACCAGCGTTCCGTCGAAATCAATCCCCGCTACGCCGCCGGTTGGTACAACCTCGGGATGACCCACTCCCTGATGGGCCACAGCAGCGCCGCCCTCGCCTGCCATGAGCGCGTCCTCACCATCGATCCGGCCCATCCGCAGGCCCATTTCGGGCGCGGTCAGTCGCTGCAGCAACTCCACCGCATTGAGGACGCCATCAGCGCCTACGACGTTCAACTCTCCCGCAATCCCGATCATCATGAGGCGCGAAGTTCCCGACTGTTGGCGCTGAACTACCGCGACCGGCACCCGCGTGAAACTGTCTATGCCGAACATGCGGAATATGGGGATCGCGTGGAAGCGGAGGCCCGGCGACAGGCATCATGTCAGGCGTCGTCTCCGCCAATCGATGCGCATCGGGATCGAAGGCGGCTGCGTGTGGCCTTCATTTCACCCGATCTGCGCACCCATTCGGTCGCCTGCTTCCTGGAGCCGATTCTTGCCCACCTCGATCGCACCCAATTCGAGGTTCTGCTCTACCACAATCACTACGTCATCGATGCCGTGAGCGACCGGCTGCGCTCCCACGCTGCAAAGTGGCGGCACATTGTCGGAGTGCCCGACGAGGCCGTCGCCGGACAAATACGCGAGGACGCACCGGATATCGCCGTGGACTTGGCCGGGCACACCGGCCTCAACCGCCTGCCACTCTTTGCGCGCAGGCTGGCCCCCGTGCAGATAACCTATCTCGGATATCCGAACACCACCGGCCTCTCCTCCATCGACTACAAACTCACGGATGCCTGGGCGGACCCCGATGCCTGCGCGGACGCATTTCACACCGAGCGCCTTCGACGATTTGCCGGGTGCGCGTGGGCCTACCAGCCGCCGGTCGGAGCTCCCGATCCGGAACCGCTGGCCTGCCTGACCACCCCCGGCATCGCGTTCGGTTCATTCAACAACTTCTCCAAGATTTCCGATCCCACCCTCACGCTGTGGGCGCGGGTGCTCGCCGCCGTACCGGATGCCCGGCTCGTGTTGAAAAGCCACACCACGACGGACCCACAGTTTCTGTCCCGCCTGAAGGAATGCGGCTTGGATCCTGCACGGGTCGATCTGCTCGCGCCGGCCAGATCGGTCTGCGGCCATCTGGCGATGTACGCGCGGATCGACATCGCGCTCGATACTTTCCCCTACCACGGCACAACGACGACCTGTGAAGCACTCTGGATGCAGCGTCCCGTGATCACCCTCGCCGGCAATCGTCATGCCAGCCGTGTCGGCGTTTCCCTTTTGAACGCCATCGGGCACCGCGAATGGATCGCGCGGGATGCCGACGACTACGTTCGCATCGCCGCTGCCCTCGCCCTGGACCGCACCGCCACGGCTCAGATCAGCCACGGGCTGCGGGACGCCCTGCGTGCAAGCCCGCTGCTCGATCATCAGGGGCAGGCGGAACGGTTTGGTGAGGCGTTGCGTTCCTGCTGGAGGGAGAGGATCGGGTCCGCCCCGTCCCCGTCATCCGCCGCCGTCGCGGTATGAGCCCAAACAGGATTCAAGGAACCCTTCAGGCCGCGCTCACCCACCATAGGGCAGGCCGCCTTGATCAGGCTGCTTCGCTGTACGAACAGGTGCGAAAGGTGGCACCGCGACACTTCGACGCCGCGCATCTCGCCGGTACCGTCGCGTATCAGCAACACCGCTACAGCGATGCGGTCTCGCTCCTCTCGCACGCACTCAGCCTCGATCCCCGCTCCGCTCCCTGTGCCATGAGGCTCGGGCTGGCCTGCCTGGGCCAGGGAAATGCCCGGGCGGCCGAGAGGCATCTGCGGGCCTCACTGGCCCTGCAGCCCTCCGCAGCCGAGGCATGGAATGGCCTCGGGCTCGTCCTGCGGGCGCTGGGGCGCCCCGAGGAGGCCATTGCAGCCTACCAGCGTGCCACCGTTCTCCAGCCGACCATGGCCACCGCGCACGAGCAACTGGGCGCCCTCATCGCCGACACCCGGGGATTCGCGCCGGCCATTCCCCATTTCCGGAAGGCCGTCGAACTGGACCCCGGACTCGCCACCGCCTGGTGCAACCTCGGACTTGCCCAAATCCAGACCGGCGACATCGCCTCAGGCGGGGTGTCGCTCGACACGGCCCTGTCGATTCATCCCGACCTTCCCCAAGCTCTCCTCGGCAAGGGCCTGGCGTGCCAGCGAAGCCATCGGATCGAGGATGCCATCCATTACTACGACCGCACCCTCACGGTCGAACCGAGAAATCAGGAGGCCCTTAGCGCCCGCCTGTTTTGTCTCAACTATCTCGATACAATCGACGCGGGTACCCTGTCTGCAGCCCACCGTACCTTCGGTCGCCTTTGGGAGCCACAAACGCAACCCCAACCTCCAGCGACGGCTCGTTCAAACCGGAGATCGCTGCGCGTAGCCCTTCTCTCCCCTGATCTGCGTGCGCATTCCGTTTCCTATTTCCTGGAACCCCTGCTGCGCCACCTCGATCCATCGCGTTTCGAGATCGTCCTCTATCACGACCACGCCGTCAGCGACGCCGTCTCCGCACGGCTGCAGCGCCACGCAAAGATCTGGAGGAATTTCGCCTCGCAACCGCATGCCTGGGTGGGCGAGCGGATCCGGGAAGACCGCCCGGATATCCTGATCGACCTGGCTGGTCACACGGGATTCAACCGGCTCCCGCTCTTCGCGCAGCGTCTAGCCCCGGTTCAGGTGAGTTACCTCGGATACCCCAATACGACGGGATTGACCGCCATGGACTTTCGCCTCACGGACGAAACCGCCGACCCCGTGGGCTCGAGCGACGTCCTGCACACCGAGACGCTCGTGCGCTTCTCCCGCTGCGCCTGGGCCTATCAGCCTCCCGCCGATGCTCCCGAGGTTGCCCCACCGCCCTGCCTCGACACCGGCGCCATCACGTTCGGCTCGTTCAACAATGCGTCGAAATTCTCCACCCGCACCCTTCTGCTCTGGGCCGGGATTCTGTCGCGGGTACCCCGATCACGTCTGTTCCTGAAAGGGCAGGGGATCGATGATGCCTTCTTCCAGGAGCGACTCTTCTCGTGGATGGACTCCAGGGGAATCTCCCGCGATCGCCTGGAGTTTGCCGGCCGCACCGCGGGCCTCGGTGAACATCTTTCCCTCTACGGCAAAGTGGATGTGGCACTCGACACCTATCCCTACCACGGGACCACGACCACCTGTGAAGCTTTGTGGATGGGCAGGCCCGTCATCACGCTGTCCGGCGACCGCCATGCCAGCCGCGTCGGCACGTCCCTTCTCTCGGCCGTCGGCTGCCCCGACTGGATCGCCCAGTCGGATGAGGACTACGTCGCAAAGGCCACTCACCTCGCCCTCGATCCCGGTCTGCTGGCAGCGCGCATCACCACCCTCCGGCAGCAGGTTGCCATCAGCCCACTCCTGGACCACGCATCCCATGCCCGCGATTTCGGCGAAGCACTCCGCCGCTGCCACGCCGCCCGCACCTCATCCCCGTGCTCCTCAACCCCAGGCGGTCCCTCCGCCCGAATGGATGTAACCTTATAGGTTACATCCATTCGGGTTGGGAAGACGTCCTTGGGCGGTTTTCTCCGGTATGCAGTCCGTTCATTTCGTCGCGGAATTCCGGAGAGACATGGTCGGAACTTTGGCGCGCAGAGGTCAGTGCGCGTTGTTGAAAAATGTCGTCCTCGGCGGGGACTGACTCTGACAGCCCTGAATCGTGCGGCGTGCCCCGGCGCTACCGGGCAGTATTTGCCGTTCCACCTCCGATGGCGAACCGACCGAATGTCGCCGAGTCGTTGAAATTTCTTTTTTGTTCGTTACATGTTGTCAATCCGTGTTTTTTGGAGCTTGGCACTATTCCGGCGCACCACTTGCTTTAAGGCAGGCATGTCCCCTGCAGCCACCCATTCGACCACCGCAGTCACAACTCCCTCGCTTCCTGAACAGTCATTGCCCATCACCGCGCTCAGCACGATTTGTGACGCTTTGCGTGCGGGCGTAGCCGATCTGGTGACCAATGCCAAGGATCCGTCCGCACAGTCCATCGCCGCGTTTCAGGCATTGCGGCGGGATTGCGCCACAGCCGTGGCCCAACTGCCGAAGAAGCACCTCAGGACTGCCGTTGCCGATGACATCCGGGCGTTGGTGAAGACCGTCTCGGAATCGGGTATTCACGATTCACCTACACACGCCGCCGATCTCGATCTCGCGGATCGCCTCGCCGGAGCATCTCCCGGCGGACCCGGACTGCTCGCCGCCATGCTGTTGACCTCCGCATGGCAATGGCCCGCCGCACCCTCCCTGGCGTCCGTTCCGGATGAACTCTGGGGCGCCTATACGGGCTGGCTATTCGCCCCTGTCCATGGTTTTTGCGAGCGCGGGCAGGCCGCAAGGTATGCGGCGCACACCTTGAAGCGCCTCGAGGAACTGGTTGCTTGGGTCGACCGCAATGCGGGATCGGCCACGGTACGCTCCGCGTTGGACGCCTATGTCAACACGGCATCCTGCATACCGCTCTACTTTACCGAAGGCAATCTCCGCACCCATGCCGAGTTCCGCGGCCGACTGCTCACGAAGGCGCTGCATGCCCATCGCGACACGCATGATCCCATACCGGAGTTGCGCTGCGGACGGAAGCTCCGGGTGGGCTTTGTCAGCCGCCATTTCGGCCCCCAAACCGAGACCTACACCACGCTGCCCACTTTCGAGCAGCTCGATCCGGATCGCTTCGAGGTCCAACTGTTCGCGCACTCCCTCACAGACTCGCCCCTGGAGGCCCATGCCCGCGCACGGGTCCAGGCGCTGCACGTTCTGCCGGAGGCTCTTCCCGCACAGCTGTCGATGCTTCGCGAAGCCAGGTTGGACGTGATCGTCTTCGGCACCAACGTCACGGCGGTGTTCAATGAGGTTGCCCGTCTCGCCCTCTATCGCAGCGCTCCGCTGCAGGTGGTCAACAATTCGTCGTGCATCACTTCGGGGCTGCCGCACGTCGACCTTTATGTTTCCGGAACGCTGACGGAAGCCCCGGACGCCCGGAGCCAATTCAGCGAAAGGCTCGGCCTGCTTCCCGGTCCCGCCCACGCCTTCAATTACGATGCGGACCGGCAGGAACCCACCACGCAATGGACCCGCGGGGCACTGGGCATACCCGAGGACGCGGTGCTTTTCGTGACCGCAGCGAACTATTTCAAGATCATCCCCGAGGTGCAGGATGCCTGGGCGAGGCTGCTTGCGGCGGTGCCTGATTCGCACCTGCTCGTCCACCCTTTCAACCCGAACTGGGCATCCACCTATCCCATCGACCGCTTCTGCGCAGAGTTCGACCGGGTGCTTGTCAAACATCAGGTGGACCCACAACGACTCAAGGTATCCACCGCACGTTTCCCCTCGCGCTCGGATGTGAAATCACTCCTCAGTCTCGGCGATCTCTACCTGGATACGTATCCATTCGGTGGCGTCAATTCGCTGGTCGATCCGCTCGAGCTCGGCATTCCCACGCTCGCCTGGGAAGGCAGCTCCTTCCGCTCCCGCATGGGTGCCGCACTCCTGCGCCAGATCGGCCTCGAGGAGCTCATTGCGACCGGTGAGGCGGACTACTTCCGGATCGCCACGTCCCTTGCGATCGACGCCAACGCCCGCTCGGAGCTGCGGACGCGGATCGGGGCGCAGATGGAACGTGCGCCGATGTTTCTGGACACGCTGGCCGCCAGCGATGCCTTCGGAGCCCTGCTTGAGACGGCATTCGACCAGATTGTCGAAATGGGAAGCGCCGCTTTTCGGGCCGATCCCTCCCCTCTGCTGGCCAGCGAGCCCGCCCCGTTGGATTCCGCAAGCCGTCATCGTCGCGGCATCGAACTTCTGGATTCCGGAAACTCAGTCCGGGCCGCAGCCTATCTCTCCGCGGCAGTGCAGCATGACGAGGCCAATCCGGCGCTCTGGTTCGACATTGCCCGAGCCTACCGGGCGGCGGGAGGCCCGCAGTCCGCCATTCAGGCGCTGGAAGCGAGTCTTCGGCTCGACCCCACGCGGGTGGATTCCTGGATCATGCTGTTCGAACTGGCTGAAGCCGTCGGCTCAACGGAACTCGCCCGGGAGGCGCTCGGGTGCGCCCTGGAGATCGCCCCTTCGGATCTGCGGGTGATCCAACTGACCGCACGGGTCAATGCCGCCTAGCATCACCTCGCCAAATTCAATCCATCCCACGTGCTCTTCCCGGAGGGGATGTAACCAATTGGGTTACATCCTGCCGGAGGCGCTTCTTCGGGGTGGGTGACAGGAAAACACTGGCCGCCCCGGCGCTCAGGGAATTGGCCGACCGTGGGAACGGCCGGTACGGCTCCGGTCCGCCGCGGGCAATGGGAGCGAAAGTATCCGGCAAAACCGGTTTCAGTGGGACGCAAAGGTCAGCTCGCGCAGTGTCCTGCCGCTGGCCCGATCCACTTCCATGGCGACCCAACGCTGCTGGCCCGCCTGCCGATGCCGGTTGCGCTCATTGACGAGGTGCGCAACGCGGTCCAGATCGGACTCGCCCTCCTTGGGTGTGACTCTAAATCCGTCACGGTTGATGGCGTACAGATGAAACAAGGTCTTCATGGGTCCGACGTGAGATGGGGAGCGGGGCTTGCCCGATGGACGGACTCTGGGTTGCAGACATCCCGGGCACAAGGAGTTTTCTCCACGCATTATCACGCAGTTGCGACTACGGGTTTTCACCTGCACCCCCAACGGTGATTGAATACCCGCGCTCGGCACAACGCGCCGAAAGCGAGTACCGCTACGCCTACGACATACCTTCCGTATCGGACGAAGCCTCTCCCTTTGACACCAGGACCGCGCAAACCAAGTCACCGGTCACATTCAAGGTGGTGCGCGCCATGTCCAGAAAGCGATCGATCCCGAGAATGATGGCGATGCTCTCTCCCGGCACCCGAATCGATACCAGTACGCCCACGACCAGAGGCAACGATCCCCCGGGAACCCCGGCCGTACCAAAACCCGCCATGATGCACATGAGGGCCACCACCGCCTGTTGCCCGAGCGACAGATCCACGCCGAACACTTGTGCGAGAAACAGCACCGTCACGCCTTCATAAAGCGCGGTGCCGTTCTGATTCGCGCTCGCGCCCACCGTCAGCACAAACCGGCTGATCTTCTTGGGCAGCTTGAGATTCTCCTCGGCGACCCGCATGGAAACCGGCAGCGTCGCATTGCTCGACGACGTGCTGAACGCGGTGATCATCGCCTCCTGCGTCTGCCGGAAAAACTGAACCGGCGATTTTCCGGCAACGAATTTCAAGAGCAGCGAATAGGTCACAAACTGGTGCAGCAACAATCCCAGGACAACGACCGCGACATAAAATCCCAGGCTCTTGACGATCTCCAGACCGAGCGTCGAGGTGAGCGCATATCCGAGGCAGGCGACACCGACCGGGGCCAGCAACATGGCGAATCCGATGATGCGCATGCAAATGTCGAACACGCCCTGCAGGACCTGCGTCAGCGGCTTCATCTTGTCAGGCGGCGCCATCGCCAGGGCGACGCCGAAGAAAAGGCTGAAGACCATCACCGCAATGAGCCCTCCGCCCGTATAGTTGGGTGTGAATGCATTGACCGCCTCGTACAGCGGATTCTGGGGAATCAGCGCCAGCAGCGTCGTGGCCAGCGGTGCCTTTTGCGTCCCCTGCTCCACCTTTTGCGTGACGGCGCCACCGTACTTTGCCGTGAGTTCGGTCTTGGTCTCCTCGGAAAGGTGGGCGCCCGGCGACAGCGCGTTCACGAGTACCAGCCCGAGGATCACGCTCGATCCCGCCAGCAGGAGCGTGAACAGGATCGATTTCAGGCCGACCCGGCCCAATGCCCGGATGTCGCCCATTTCCGCGATACCCAGCACGATGGCCGAAAAGACCAGCGGAATGACGACCATGAAGATGATCCGGATGAAGAGGGACCCCACGGGCTTGATCAGGTTGGCCAGCCACCAGTCGAGCTGCGCGAGCGCCCCGGCCCCCGTAACGGTTTGCTCAACGATGAGCCCGGTGATGGCGCCAACCAGCAGGCCGATCAGGATTTGATTGGCCAGCGGCCATTTCCAGGGTCTCAGGGTCACGGGCCCAGCCTGCGGAAAGCGTGCCAAATCGCGCAAACCCTTTCTTGGGTGGAATGAAAACTTCCGTTTGCAACCCGCCAGTCCGCCGTTGACACCCCCCCTGTTGAGCGAACAAACCACGGTGACCGGACCCGCGACCCGCCGTTGGGCCAGCGGACCCGGTGATTCACACCCTATCCACGGAGTACCTGCCAAATGAATAAACTATTGAAGAGCCTGCTTGCCGCCGCCTGTTTGCTGGGAGCAACCGCCGCGTTCGCCGCCGACACCTCGCCCAAGAGCGTCATCCATGTGGTGACCGTGGCCTTCAAGCCCGACGCCACCGCCGAGCAGATCAAGGCGGCGGTTGATGGCGTGCATGCCTTGCCTGCGTCCTTCAAGGGCATCACCCGCGTCTGGACAAAAGCCATCAAGGTCCAGAATGCCGCCGGTGCAAAGGTGCCGAAGACACACGTCTTTGTCATGGAATTTGCGAGTGAAGCCGCTCTCAAGGAATACACTGACTCCGATGCACAGAAGACCTGGTACAAGGTCTACACGCCGATTCGCCTTACCAGCACAACCTTCGACATCACCAATTGAGTCCAATCACACTCTTGAAAAAAGCCGCTCGGTTCGAGCGGCTTTTTTTATCTCCGGATCCTGAGCGATCCCGTACGAATCACGGATGTTTCCACGGCGCCCGGTATTCGCGCCTGAGCAATTTCGCCGCCTCCGGATTTCCCACGATCTGTTCCCGATCCGCATCCCAGGTCAGTCTCGCTCCGGAC
>CAZOXB010000125.1:0-11338 GCA_964583635.1 uncultured Opitutaceae bacterium
ACGCTGATCAAGGTCGCAACCGGAGCGCATGCGCCGGACGGGGGCAGCATGATGATCAACGGCGAACGGCAGGCTCGCTTGACGCCATCATTGGCGCATTCCCTGGGGATTGCCTGCATTTACCAGCAGCCGGCCCTGTTCCCAGATCTTAGCGTCGCCGAAAACCTTGCCTTGCGGCTCGAGCCTCCCCGGTCCTTTCGCCGGGTCGATTGGGCTGCGCGGAAGACGATGGCCGCGAAACTGCTCGCGAGGGTGGGTGCCGAAATCGCTCCCGATACCTTGGTCAACGAGTTGTCGATGCCGGAGCAGCAACTGGTGGAAATCGCCGCGGCCGTGGGTGCCGATGCGCGTATCGTGATCATGGACGAACCCACCGCTTCGCTCACGCGGCGGGAACAGGAACGCCTTTATGGCATCGTGCGCGCGCTGAAGGCAGACGGCATCGGCGTCATCTACATTTCCCACCGCCTCGAAGAGATTGTGGCTCTGGCCGATCGCGTCACCGTGTTGCGTGACGGCTCGAGCATCGGCACGTTCGATGTCAGGGAAGTCACCGAAGCGGATCTCATCCGGCTCATGGTGGGCCGGGAAGTGACGCATCTGTATCCGCCGCCTGTCGGGCAGCCGGGTTCGGAGGTATTGAAGGTGGACAATCTCTCCAACGCAGCCTGCGGCGTGAGGAATGTGTCCTTCGCGGTGCGCGCGGGTGAGGTGTTCGGTCTGGCGGGTATGGTCGGAGCGGGGCGCACCGAATTGGCGCGCGTGCTGTTCGGTCTCACTCCGGCGGACACCGGCACCATCAGCCTAAACGGGATGAACGTCGACATTCGGTCCCCGGATGCGGCCTTGCGTCACGGAATCGCGTATGTGCCGGAGGACCGGCGGAGGCATGGCGTGGTCCTCGAGATGCCGGTGGCACAGAATATCACCCTGGCGGCACGCCGGAGATTCTTCCCGGGGGGATGGCTGCGTGACCGGATCGAAGCGGAGGCAGCCGGAGATTTTGTGCGACGTCTCTCGATCAAGACCGCGGGCATCGACGCGCCGGTCGGAAGCCTGAGCGGAGGCAATCAGCAGAAGGTGTCCCTCTCGCGCTGGCTCGCGACGGAACCGAAGCTCCTGATACTCGATGAGCCGACGCAGGGCGTGGACGTGGGTGCGAAGAGCGAAATTCATGCCCTGATCCGCCGCTTTGCCGGCACCGGCCTGGCGGTCATCATGATCTCGAGCGATTTGCCGGAGATTCTTGGCATGAGCGACCGCATCGGAGTCATGCGGGGGGGCGAATTGAAGGCGATCCTTCCAGGCAACAGCTCGGCAACGGAGGTCATGGCGGCGGCGCTGGGGCAGGCTGATTCGTCCGGAAAGGACGCGGCATGAGTCGGTACCGTCGCGAATTGGCGGTTGCGGCCGTGCTCGGCCTGGTCCTGATCGGCCTGGCGATCTGGGCGCCGGCATTCTATCAGGTGCAGCCGTTGATCTCCCTGGCAACCCGGGAGGCGCCGGTCCTGATTGTCACCTGCGGCATGGTTCTCGTGATCCTCGCCCGACAGATCGACATATCGGTGGGGTCCCAGTTTTCGATCTGCAGTGTCATCTGCGGGCTGCTCGCCGCGGCCGGCTGGCCCATTGCCTCGCTGCTTCCGGCGGGTGCCATCGCGGGAGCGCTCCTGGGGGCGTTGAACGGATTCCTCATCGCCGGACTCGGCCTGCCTTCGATCGTGGTGACGCTGGCGATGCTGGTGGCGCTCCGGCAGGGATTGAACCTGTTCCGGCAGGGCGAATTTGTGACGCTGCCAGACGGCGTGCAATGGTTTGGGCTCAGCCAGATTCAGGGGCAAGTCATTGTGCTGCTTGCCACCGCCGCTCTGGTCGTGCTCATGTCCCTTGGCCTGCGCGGAGTTGCCCTGGGACGCCATTTCCATGCGGTCGGCAGCGATGCGGAGGCGGCGCGACTTGCGGGCATCCGCCCCCAGCGCGTCACGTTTCTGGCGTTCCTGCTGCTGGGAATGCTCACGGGGATTGCCGCCACGGTGAACGTCGTGCAGTCGCCGCAGGTGCAGCCCCTGTCGGGCAGCGGAATGGAGTTGAAGGTGATTGCGGCCGTGGTGGTGGGCGGTGTCGCCATTTCCGGCGGTCGCGGATACATCTGGGGGGCAGTGGTTGGGCTCATGCTCCTTGCCTGTATTTCGCCGGCATTGGTGCACCTGCACATTGAAGCGTATTGGGAAAAGGCGATACAAGGCGCGATCATTCTTCTTGCCGTCCTTGCCGAAGGGGTGCGGAGACGCGGCAGGCTGGGGGCGGCGACGACATGACGACGATTGCTCCCGTACCGTTCGCAGCGGCAAAATGGAAACGCCTGCTGCTCCGGCATGAGATACTGCTCCTCATCGTGCTCGTGGTGGAGTGGCTGCTCTTCCATCATTTTGGGACGACCACGAACCGTCGCGGCATGACGGTGGGTTTTGGAACCATCGACCGGCAGTTCGACATCCTGCGTCATTCGTGCGAGATCGGCCTGCTGGCACTCGTCCTGACCCCGGTGATCCTGACCGCCGGCATCGATCTTTCCGTTGCGTCGTTGCTCGGCTTGTGCGCGATCCTGTTCGGGCAGTTCACCCATGACCTCGGTCTGTCGATTCCCGTGGCGGTCGTGCTCACGCTGGTGTTGGGTGCGATCGGAGGAGGGCTAAATGCGGCGTTGATCGCAGGACTGCGGCTGCCGCCGCTGATTGTGACCCTTGGCACCTATTCGCTTTTCCGCGGACTGGCGGAAGCGTTGACACGGGGAGCGGTCACGTACTCCCGCTTCCCGGATGGATTCCTGGCCATGGGGCAGGAACGTTGGATGGGGTTGCCGGTTCAGGCATGGATCTTTCTGGCGGTGGCGGCGGGCATGTGGGTGTTGGTGCACCGTACCATGCTGGGGAGATCGTTTCGCGTGATTGGTTTTGCTCCGGAAGGGGCGCGCTTTGCCGGGCTTCCGGTGGGACGAAACCTGGCCCTCGCCTACATCATCGCGGGTGTGGTGGTTGCAATTGCGGCGCTTATCTATACCGCCCGGCTGGGGCAGGCCAAGGCGGACGCGGCCTCGGGCTATGAACTCTTTGCGATCACCGCGGTCGTGCTCGGAGGCACCAGCATCTTCGGAGGCAAGGGCAGCATTCCCGGAACACTGCTGGGAGTTGCGGTCATCGCCGTCCTGAAGAACGGTCTCGCGACCCTGCCGGTGGTCATTCGCATGAATGCCGCCGAGGAACTTTCCGGCCTGCTCACCGGCGTCCTGCTTCTGCTGGCACTCTCTCTGGGCGTGGCGCCGAAACTCATTTCGGCCTTGCGAAACAAGCCCTAGGCAATCAGGTCCAAAGTTTACCGGATCCAACTATGACCACCCTGCGTTTCGTTCGCTCGCTCCTTGCCGGCTTCATTCTTGTCGCCGGCACCCTGACCTCGCCGCTGTTTGCCCAAGGCAAGCTGATGATCGCCCTGATGCCGAAGTCGAAGGGCAATGCCTATTTCATCTCCTGCAAGGCGGGGGCGGAAAAGGCGGCGAAGGAGCTGGATGTCGAACTGCTCTTCGACGGCCCGGTCGATTCCAATGCAGCCAAACAGAACGAGATCGTTGAAAACTGGATCACGCTGGGCGTCGATGCGATCGCGGTGGCTGCGGAGAACAAGGAGGGCATTTCGACCGCACTCCGCAAGGCCCAGAAGCAGGGCATCAAGGTCATCACCTACGATGCCGACGCATTGCCGGATGCGCGCAGCTTCTTTGTCAATCAGGCCACGCCCGAAGGCATTGCCAATGCCTTGATGGATGAGGCGGCCCGACTCTGCGGCAACACCGGTGATTTTGCGATCATCGGCGCCAGCCTGACCGCTGCGAATCAGCAGGAATGGCTTGCGAAGATCGAGAAGCGACTCAGGGAGCGATACCCGCAGATGAGGCTGGTCGGTGTCCGCCCCTGCGATGACCTCAAGGACAAGGCCCAGTCCGAATCCACCGCCCTGATGAGTGCCAATCCCGACCTCAGGTTGCTCATGTCAATCTGCTCTCCCGGAGTCCCGGGCGCGGCGGAAGCGGTGAAGCAGGCGGGGCGCGTGGGACAGGTGAAGGTGATCGGCCTTGGCCTGCCCAACGAAAATCGACGCTATGTGAAGGACGGCATCACTCAGACGGTGATCCTCTGGAAAACCGAAGATTTGGGATACCTCACGGTTTATGCCGCCGCCGCGCTGGCCAAGGGAGAACTCAAGCCGGGAGCCACCTCTTTCAAGGCGGGCACCTTGGGGGAATTCGCCGTGGCCAAGGATCAAATCCTTTTGGGAAAACCGTTCCTGTTCAACAAGTCCAACATCGACAACTTCGATTTCTGAACCGGCCGCAGGGGGGAGGGCGCGATATCGCGCACTCGAGCAAGGTCAGGTGCTGGCGAGCGACTTGACGTAACCGACAGTGGAACGGATCGGTCCGGACGGAGCGGGTCCCGATGCGATCAATTTGTCCGCCGTGTGCAACGCACCGGCGATCACCTGGTCCATGTTCAGGTACCGGTATTGAGCCAGACGACCGATGAAGGTGACGTTCTTTTCGAGTTCGGCCCGCTCACGGTATTTCTCGATGAGAGCCTGGCTTTCCCGGCTGGGGATCGGGTAGTACGGATCGTTCTGCCCGAAGCGATACTCCTCGGAGAACTCGCGGACAATGTTGGTGAAGCGGCTGACCTGTCCGGTGATGTGCTTCAATTCGACCGTGCGGGTGAATGCTTCGGGTCCGGGGAAATTGACCTGCAGGGCCGGCTGAAGAAGACCGTTTGGCGTGTGGTCGGCGGCTTCCAACTCCAGGTTGAAACGCACGGTGCGATAGGGCAGATGGCCGTAGCAATGCCCAAAGTATTCGTCGATTGGCCCCGTATAGATCAGGTGCCGGTACCGGAGGTGCGGCAGGATCTCGCGGTAATCGGTGTTGAGGCGCAACTCGGCCCGGGACTGGTCGAACAGGGAGTCGAACAGCGCATGATAGCCATGTTTGGGAAGGGCCTGGAATTCGTCGGTGAAGTAACGTTCGTCGACGTTGCTGCGCCATGGGATGCGGCGGCACACGGAGGGATCGAGCGCCTCGGCGGGACGTCCCCACTGTTTGGCCGTGTAACCGCTGAAGAAAAGATCGTACAGTTCTTCGCCGACCGAGGCGAGAATGGCCTCCCGGGAGTTTGCCGGACTCGTGATGGGCAACACGCGTTCAGCCAGATAACCCTTGAACTGTTCCTCGGTCGCCGAGGGGTTGCCGCTCAGTTGACGGTAGGTGTTCAGGTTGACCGGAAAGCTCCAGTAGCGCCCTCGGGCGAAGACCTGGACGCGGTATTGAACCTCGCGCCACTCGGTGAAACGACTCAGGTAATCGCGGACCGCGTGGACGTTGGTGCGGAAATAGTGCGGACCGTAGACATGGTAGAGCAGGCCGTTGCGATCGGTGCGGTCGTGGCAGTTGCCGCCGATGTGATCGCGTTTTTCGACCACGAGGCAGCGATGGCCGGCGGCGCCCAGGCGTTCCGCGAGAACCAAGCCCGAAAATCCCGCTCCGACGATGACGTAGTCGTAGGACTCGGGCATCGCTCAAAGCGTGTCGAGATCGTGGAAGAGTTTGCGCGCCTTGCGGGCGAAGCCCCAGTAGCGGACCGACGCATGACCGCCGATGCGGTCGCGGAATGAAATGGGCACCTCGATGTAGCCCTTGGGCTCGAGGACGAGGGCGATGGCGATGTTGGCGAGGTCGAAGCCGGCTGGCACCTGGCGGGCGGCTTCGGCAGCGACATGCGTATGATAGAGACGATACGGAACGTTGGTATCGTTCAGCTTGGTGCGCTGCCTCATCTTGAGCGACCAGCGAAGGACCGTGGTCACGATGCGGCGGCCGAATCCGTCATCGCGGGTCACCCGCCGACCATACACGGCGGGCGCATCCTTGCGGCGCTCCCAGATGGAGCGAAACGCCGAGGGATCGCACTGGCCATCGGAGTCGATCTGGAAAACGTAGTCGGCACCCAGTCTGGCGGCTTCCTGGTAGCCCACCAGACAGCTCTGCCCGTGGCCCCGGTTGCTCTGGTTGTGGATGCGCAGGTCGGGCCAGTTCAGTGCCATGAGGGCATCGAGCGTGCCGTCCTTGGATCCATCGTTGATGACCAGCATGAGGTAACGGGGCGCAGTGCGGGCCAGTTCCTTCCGCCATTCGGTCAGGACCTCGACGATGGCTGATTCCTCGTTGTACACCGGAATCACCACCACAAGCTCGGGAGGGGAGTCAGGCACTTCAGTCTTGGCCTTGAAAGTCGACGGTTTGAAATCACGCCGGGTGAAAGCCGGGGTTGGCATGGCGCGATACTTGAACGTTGGGCGTAAAGTTGACACGGAAATGGTGCGGTGGCGCGCAATAAATGCTAATCGAGGACAAACAGGTCCCGGTTATTATCGGGACACAACGGCAAAGCCTTAAGGCAGGCTTTTTAGCAAAATCTTCGACTTTCCGTCGCCGGTGCCTTCATTTTGCCGGGCTCAGTCCATGAAGACCTTTTATCTGACGACCGCCATCGACTATGTGAACGGATCGCCCCATCTCGGCCATGCCTACGAGAAGGTGCTCTCCGACGTCATCACGCGTTTCCGTCGCTTGATGGGCGATCGTACCTGGTTCCTGACGGGCACGGACGAACACGGACAGAAGGTTCAGCAATCCGCTCGTAAACAAGGGGTTGAACCACAGGTGTTTGTCGACCAGGTCAGCGCGGAGTTCAAGGCGCTCTGTCTCAAGCTGAACATTGCCAACGACGATTTCATCCGCACGACCGAGCCGCGCCACAAGCGGGTGGTGGCCGGCATCCTCCAGCAGCTCTTCGACAAGGGCGAGATCTATAAGGACGACTACCGGGGTTTCTATTCCACTCGCCAGGAGCAGTTTCTGCAGGACAAGGACCGCAATCCGGACGGATCCTGGCCGGAGATCTTCGGAGAGGTGACGGAGATCACCGAGTCCAATTATTTCTTCAAACTGAAGAACTACCAGGACTGGCTGATCCAGCACATCCGCGACCACGAGGACTTCATTTTCCCGAAATATCGGGCCAAGCAGGTCCTGGAGTTCCTGAAAGAGCCGCTGAACGACCTCTGCATTTCGCGCCCCAAGGACCGCCTGGAGTGGGGCATTCCGCTTCCCTTCGACGCCCAGTTTGTCACCTACGTCTGGTTCGATGCCCTGTTGAATTATTACTCGGCGGTAGCCGACAAGCCCGGGGTGTGGCCGGCCACGGTGCACGTGATCGGAAAGGACATCCTGGTGCCGCCGCATGCGGTCTACTGGCCGATCATGCTGAAGGCGGCGGGGCTGCCCCAGCCGGAATCGATCCTCGCCCATGGATGGTGGTCGATCAATGGCTCCAAGATGTCCAAGAGCACCGGCAACTTCATCGATGCCGGCGAATATGTGGACAAATTTGGCGTCGATGCGCTGCGCTATTTTCTGATCCGGGAAATGAGTGTCGGGCAGGACAGCGATTTTTCGCATGCCCAGTTCCTCATTCGTTACACGGCGGAACTCGCCAACAACCTGGGCAACCTCGTCAACCGCACGCTCAACATGACCAACCGTTTCGCGGGCGGGAAACTGCCCGCGTCGGAGGCAATGGAGCAGCCGGAAGCCGACTTGCAGGCGTTGTGGAACCGGACACGCGACGAGGTCATCAGCCTGCACGAAGGCTATCAATTTCACGTGGCATTGGAACGCATTTTCGGGTTTGTCACCGCCACCAATTCCTACATTGAACTGCTGGCGCCGTGGAAGCTGGGGAAGTCCGCCGAGCCCGGCGACCAGGCGCGCCTGCGCACGTCGCTGGCGACCATGGGCGAAGCGTTGCGCTTGGCGGCGGCGGCGCTCGCGGCCGTCATGCCGACGACCACCCGCAGGATCCACGAGGTGCTCGGACATACCGCGGCGCCGCTCTGGAGCGACGAGCTTTCCTGGGGCAACCGCCTGACCGGAAACCAGGTGGCGGCGACCGCGATCCTCTTCCCGCGTCCGCAGACCTGACCTCTGCCACCTCGTGCATTCTGCGTCCCAAACCGCGGAGTTTTTAACCACAGATTTCACAGATGAACACCGGATTCCAATCCCTCGACCCTGCCTTCTATCCGGTTCGTATCCGAGTCATCTGTGGTTGAATGGTGGGCCAGATTCCGGAATTTCTTAACCACAGAGCACACAGAATGCACAGGATCAGACGTCTGAGGTCAGAAGATCAGAGGCAAGAGATCCGGGCTCCGTTTTCACTCCTCACCCTTCACTCCTCACTCTTCCACCGTGACGGTCCTGCCGCTCAAGCCCACGGAAAATGCCTCGCCTGAGGCTTTGTCCGCGTTCTTCTTCCAATGCCGTGAGGCCGCGAGGCAGGCGCGCCGCGCACGTCTCGTCAGCATCACGGTCACGGTCGGGGCGCTCGATCCTCTGGCGGTGCTGGAGTCCATCTATGAGCCGGGCGAACTGCATTTCTACGCGGAGAATCCCCGCATGGAGACGGCGATAGCCGGCGCGGACGCGGTGGTCTCACGCGAGTCGTCGGGTGCATCGCGCTTTGCAGACGTGCAGGCGTTCATTGACGACACCCTGGAGCATGCCTTGGCGGTGGGTGACGTTGAAGCTCCCTTCGGGGGGCCTCATTTCTTCGCCACGTTTGCGTTCCGCGACACCGCGGCCGCCGGCGATCCGTTTCCGGCGGCACGCGTGTTTGTGCCCCGGTGGCAAGTGGCGCGGGCGGGGGAAATCACAACCGCCGTGGCCAACGTGCTCGTGGAGCCGGAGAGCGATCCGTCCGTCCTGGCTGGGCGCGTGTGGGGGGCGCACCGGAAGTTTGCCGCGTTCGAATATCCGGTGGTGACCCCGGCCGAAGCATCGCACGACGGTGCGGCACATCCGGTGTTGACGCGCGAGGAGGGTGATTACCGCCAGGCCGTCCGCAGGGGATTGGAACTGATTTCGTCCGGGGAGGTGCGGAAGATCGTGCTCGCGAGAACCAAGACGGTAGTAACCAATGGCTGGATACATCCGCTTCGTTTGCTGAACGACCTGCGCCAGCGGTTTCCCGACTGCCATGCCTTTTCGGTGGGGGATGGCTCCGGGCGCAGCTTCATCGGCGCCAGTCCGGAGCGCCTGGTGCGGGTCAGCCGGGGCAGGCTGGAAACCGAGGCGCTCGCCGGATCGATCCGCCGCGGAGCGACCGCGAGTGAGGACGCCGCACTCGCGGGCTTGCTGCTGCGCAGCGAGAAGGACCTGCGGGAGCATGCCCTGGTGCTCGACTCGATTGCCCGCCGTCTCCGGCCGCTGGGGGTCACGGTCGACACCTCCGCACGTCCCACATTGCGCCGTCTGGCGAACGTGCAGCACCTCTGCACCCCCGTGTGCGTGCCGCTGCCGGCCGCCCGGCGCCTGCTCGACGTGGTCGCCGTCCTCCATCCGACGCCCGCGGTGGGCGGCACGCCGCGGGAGTGTGCGGTGGAGCGGATTTCCGAAATCGAGCCGGTGTCGCGCGGACTTTATGCGGGGGCTCTGGGCTGGGTGAATTCCCGCGGCGGCGGTGAGTTTTTTGTCGGGATTCGCAGCGCGCTGATCGACGGCCGGACGGCGAGGATCTTTGCCGGCGCCGGCATCGTGGCGGGGTCGGAGCCGGACCAGGAGTTGGCGGAGACGGAGTTGAAGTTCCGCGCCCTCGAGGAGGCGCTGCACCGCAGCACCGAATCGTGACACCGCCTTGCTCCACGTTGTGGTCGAAACCTTCCGAACCCATTTGACCACAGATGACGCAGCTACGAACCGGATGGAAGGCAGCGGAAAGTCGGGTTGGGGGTATTCAATTCGGTCTTCATCTGTACAATCCGCGGACTCCTCCTCTGGTCTTTCTGCAATCCATGTGTTCCGTGCACTCCGTGGTTCATCTCCGGAGTTTGGACCACAGAGTGCTCGGAATCAGACCATGACGGATGCGCTTTCAGCTCCTCGTGGCTCATCTTTGCGCCCTTCAGGCCTGACCCATCCATGACCTCGCTGGCTCTTCTTCTGGTGTTGGTGGCGGCGGTGCTGCATGCGACGTGGAACCTCTGTGCCAAGCAGGCGGGTGGCGGGTTGCCGTTCGTTTACCTGGTGGGCCTGATCATCTGCAGCCTGTACGTTCCGGTGGTGGGCGTCTACCTGCTGCTGCACGATGTCAGCCTTTCCTGGCAGGCGGTGGCGTGGATCGGAGGCAGCGGCGTGCTGAAGACCGCCTATTCACTCTTTCTCCAGCGCGGATATCGTACGGGTGATTTCTCCCTGATCTATCCCTTGGCGCGCGGTACGGGGCCGCTGCTTTCGACACTCGCAGCAATCGTGATCCTGGGCGAACGTCCGAGCCCTCTGGCTATGGCCGGCGGTGGGGTAATTGTCGCCAGCATCTTCTGGCTCACGGGAGGATGGGCGCGGTTGTCCTGCATCGTGCGGAACCGGCGGGAGGCGCGGACTGGTGGCGGCAAAGGGATAACGGTGGCGACGGTTCGGACGGGGCAAACTTCTCCGTTGTATGCGTCGGTCAACTACGGATTGGCATCGGGTGTGTTCATCGCTGCCTACACGATTTGGGACCGGCAAGGAGTGGCCGGGCTGGCGGTGGCGCCGTTGATTTACGACGCGGGCACGGCCTTCACCCAGCTCGCGCTCCTGACGTTCTTCGCCCTCCGCCGGCGGGAGGAGATTGTGCGTCACTGGCGGGAGCATCGCCGTTATGCCTTCGGCATGGCACTGCTCTCGCCGGTCGCCTATGTGCTCATCCTGACCGCCATGACGTTCACGCCGGTCAGTTACATCGCGCCCGCGCGTGAGGTGAGCATCGTGATTGGAGCCTTCATCGGAGCGCGATATCTCAGGGAAGCCCAGGGCTCCCGCCGCCTCTGGGCGGCCGTGGCGATGTCCGCCGGGGTGATCGCCCTGGCGGTGGGGTAGGCTGGCGTATCGAACGGGGCGCAGACTTCCAGACGGTATCCGAACCGGAGCAGGATCGGAGATGTCACGCGGAGACGAGGTGGCGCGGAGTAGAGAGGCTGGTTTCCGAGTCCGGTCGTCAGGCCGTTTCGTCGCCCGAACAAGACAGAAGGCAAGCCTGGAGGGCCACGGTCTCTCGTGGCCGGATTGCGGTGCGCGCGGGGAGGGGGGTGGTGTCGGCGCTGTCAGGCGCCGTACGTCTCCGCGGCCACGAGGGACCGTGGCCCTCCAACCTGGATTCCTCTGCCCGGTTTTCTTCGCCTTTGTGCCTTTGCGCGA
>CAZOXB010000126.1:0-11259 GCA_964583635.1 uncultured Opitutaceae bacterium
AACGGACTTGCGCCTGCTCCAGTCCCGCCCGGAATTTGAGGCCGCCAAGGCACGGCTGGTCGGACCCAATGGTGAACTCACCGCCCTCATGAAGCAGATGGGTTCGGTCCCCAAGGAGCAGCGACCCGCGATGGGCAAGCTGATCAACGAGACCAAGTCCCGTCTTCAGGCGGAGCTGGACGCTGCTTTGGCGAGGATTGCCGATGCGGAAATCGCGGCTCAGCTGGGGCCCGCGGTCGATGCCACCCTGCCGTCACCGGACATCGGGCCGGGAACCTACCATCCTCTCACCCAGGTTCGCGAGGAGATGTGCCGCATCCTGCACAAGGTCGGTTTCGCGGTGGCCGACGGCCCGGAGGTCGAAACGGAACATTTTTGCTTCGATGCCTTGAACACACCGGCCGATCATCCGGCGCGCGATGCTCAGGACACATTCTATCTTCCAGAATCCGTGCGGTTCGGGAACGTGGCGAAACACGTTCCCAATGAACGGTATCTTCTGCGAACCCACACGTCGTCGGTGCAGATACGCACGATGCTCAAGGGGCCGCCGCCCATCCGGATTGTCTCGCCCGGGCGGGTTTACCGTCGCGATACCACCGACGCCACCCACTCGGCCAATTTTCACCAGCTGGAATGTCTCTACGTCGACCGCAACGTCACCGTGCGCGATCTGAAGGCACTCCTGGACTACATCTTCACATCACTGCTCGGCAGGGACACGAAGACGCGTTTTCGCCCGCATTATTTTGGCTATACCGAGCCCAGCTTTGAGGTCGACCTGAGCGCGCGGCACCTGCCCAAGGTCAACAAGGAGTGGATTGAAATCGGCGGCTGCGGCATGGTTGATCCGGTCGTTTTCGAAGGCGTCGGTTATGATTCAAAGATCTGGACCGGCTATGCGTTCGGCATGGGGCTGGAGCGCCTGGCGATGCTGCTCTACGGGATCGATGACATCCGCCTGTTCTACCAGAACGATCTGCGTTTTCTCCGTCAGTTCGCCTGAACCACCGGCTTGTCCTGAACGATCATCGTGAAAATTTCCAAGAACTGGCTCCAAAGTTACGTCGATATCGGCTCCGTCGCGGATGACGAGATCTCCCGCGCCATCACCTTTCTCGGATTCGAGGTGGAGGGGGTGATGCTCACGGGTGCACCCCGGCTTTCCTCCGTGTTCGTAGGCGAGGTCCTTACCCGTGACAAACACCCCAATGCGGACAAGCTTTCGGTCTGTTCGGTCGACGTCGGCCCGCAACACGGGATCAAGACCATCGTCTGCGGCGCCCAGAACTACACGGTGGGTGATCGTGTGCCGGTCGCATTGCCGGGAGCGATCCTGCCGGGGAATTTCGAGATCAAGCAGTCAAAGATCCGCGGACAATTCTCCGATGGCATGATGTGCTCCGGCCGCGAGTTGGGAGTTGGCGAGGATCATGCGGGGCTGTTGATCCTCACGGACCGGCCGGCCTTGGGGCTGCCCATCAACGACGTACTGCCCGCGGGGGATGTTGTGTTCGACATCGAAATCACCCCGAATCGCCCCGACTGCCTTTCTCATGTCGGCATCGCGCGCGAGCTGGCGGCGTGGTTCAAACGCGAGCTGCGATACCCCGAAATCAAGTTCACGGCCAATGCGGTGGCTGAGATAGCTGATTCGCAGGAGCTGCTCAAGGGCGTGCGTGTCGATGCTCCGGAGGATTGTCCCCTTTACACCGCGTACTCGATCAGCGGCGTGAAGATCGGTCCCAGCCCTGTTTGGATGCAGGATCGCCTGCGGTCGGTCGGACTGCGCCCGATCAACAACGTCGTCGATGTCGGCAACTATGTGCTTCACGAATACGGCCAGCCCGTGCACACGTTCGATGCCAACCGGCTTGGCGGACGCCAGATCGTGGTGCGTCGTGCAAGTGAAGGGGAGAAGATCATCACCCTCGACGGCAAGGAGCGGGCCTTGCATTCCTCCATGCTGGTGATCGCCGATGAGCTGCGCCCCGTGGTCATCGCCGGTGTCATGGGGGGAGAAAATTCCGGCGTGTTTCCGGAAACCACCGACCTCGTGCTGGAGGTGGCGGTCTTCCGCCGCCAATCTGTCCGCGCCACCTCCCGGCGCCTGGGGTTGTCGTCGGATTCGTCATACCGGTATGAGCGCGGTGTGGATCCGCACACCTTGCCGGAGGCTGCCCATCGCACCCTCGATCTCATCCTCGAGACCGCCGGGGGGCGTGTGGTCGGCAGGATTCACCGCGTCGGCAGCGATGTGCCGTGGGAGCGGGAAATCGCGCTGCGCCCCGACTTCGTCAACGAACGACTTGGTTTCGCGCTTCCGGAGGAAGAGATGAAGGCTTCGCTTGAGGCGCTGGAACTGACCGTGACCCGCGAAGAAAAGCTTGCGGGCAGCAATGCGGTGCAGTGGACGGTTGCGGTGCCCAGCTGGCGCGATGACCTGGATCGCCCGATCGATCTGGTTGAAGAGATTCTGCGCCTGTATGGGACCGACAGAATTCCAGCGGCGACCGTGAGGTCGCCTGGTCTGGTGGGGGATGATGATGCGATGGTTCGGTTCAACCGGGCGGCGATGGAGTATCTGGTCGGCCATGATTTTCACGAATGCGTCAACTACACCTTGCGTTCGCAGGCGGAGCAGCAGGCGGCGGGTGCCGGGGCGCAGGCCGATGCCCTTGCCCTTGCCAACCCCTTCGTCGCGGATCAATCCCACCTGCGTTGTTCGCTGATCGGGGGCCTGCTTGAGTCCCTGAAGCTCAATCAGGCGCGGGGAGTCATGGTTTCGCGGCTCGCCGAGGTGGGGCGGATTTTCCTCGAGGACGGGGGGCGGCTGTGGGAATGCGCGGCGGTCGGTTTTGTCATCGCCGAACCCGTCGGTGAACGCAGTTGGTTGCGTCGCGGGCCCGTCGATTTCTATTCGGTGAAGCACCATGTCGAGGTGCTGGCCTCGCTCGCCGGCATCGACCTTGCCCGCCAGCCCATGTCGCCGGTGGCCACCGCCGACGCGGGATGGCAGACCGGGCATGCCTGCACCGCTGGCAAACTCGTGCACGGCTGGACGGCCGGCTTCGGGTTGCTGGGCTTGTCTGCGGTCAAGGCGCTTGGAATCGACGGCAAGGTCTTCGCTGGCCTGCTGGCGGTACTGCCGGAGAAGATCCCCGCGGATGCGTCCCGCCGCCGCTACAAGCCATTCTCGCTCTTCCCTCCGGCGTTGCGTGATCTTGCCATCCTGGTGGACATGGCAACCCCGTCGGACGACGTGAAGAAAACTCTCGCCAGGCTGGCGCGGGCCGCGGTGGGCAATGCGTTCCAGCTTGAGGCGGTGCAGCTGTTCGATGTTTACCAGGGGCAGGGATTGCCGGAAGGCAGGAAGAGCCTCGCGTTCTCGCTGGTCTTCCGGTCCGGGGATCGGACGCTGACCGACGACGAAGTGAATGCGGTTTTCCAGAAACTGCAGGACGACCTCGCGTCGCACCCCGGATACAGCCTGAGAAAGTAGCAAAGGAACCATGGCTTCGGAGCCCGACATCAACATCGATCACATCGCGACGCTTGCCCGCATCGCCTTGACGGATGAGGAGAAGCGGGTGTTCGCGGCGCAGTTGGGAGACGTTCTCGCCTACGTCGAAACGTTGAGGCAGGTCGACGTTTCCGGCGTGGAGCCGACGGCGCATGCCTTTCCCGTTTACAATGTCTGGGCCGACGATGTGGCCCGTCCAGGCTTGCCGGTGGACGCCGCGCTGCGGAACGCGCCCGCCAGCCGCGATCACATGGTTGCAGTCCCCAAAGTCGTGGAATAATCGCGCTTCGCATCCGATCATCGCACCCACGTCACGATTCATTCTTGCCGGGTCACCATGACGCTCCCTCTTCACTACAGAACGATCGCATCCCTGGCAGAGGCGTTGCGGAACGGGGAAATCTCATCCGTACAGCTGGTGCGGGACGTCATCTCCCGCACGCTCCGTGTTGAACCCAAGGTGGGGGCTTTCATCTCGTATGATGAGTCCGATGCCTTGGCGCAGGCGAAGGCGTCGGACGCGCGCCGTGCCGACGGCAGGGCACTCGGTCCGCTGGACGGCATTCCGGTGGGGCTGAAGGATGTCATCGCAGTCGAGGGTCAGCCCCTGACCGCGGGAAGCCGGATGCTGGCCAACTTCGTCTCACCCTATGATGCGACGGTGACGCGGAAGCTGAAGTCGGCCGGGGCGATCTGCTGGGGACGCCTCAATCTGGACGAGTTTGCGATGGGGTCGTCGACCGAGAATTCCGCATTCAAACCGACTCACAATCCGTACGACCTGAGCCGTGTTCCGGGAGGCTCCTCCGGCGGCAGCGCGGCGGCGGTCGCCGCCGGGTGTGCCATCGCCACGCTGGGCTCCGATACTGGAGGATCGATTCGCCAGCCCGCGTCGTTCTGCAATGTCGTCGGATTCAAGCCCACGTATGGGCTTGTATCCCGTTACGGGTTGGTGGCGTACGCCTCGTCGCTGGATCAAATTGGCCCCGTGACGCATACGCTCGAGGATGCAGCGATCCTGCTGGGCGCGATTGCGGGACATGACGACCTGGACTCCACGTCCTACAACGTGGAAATCCCCGATTACCGGGCAGCAATGAGCCAGAAACGGGGGCCGTGGCGGCTTGGCATTCCGAAGGAATACTTTGGCGAAGGACTGGACCCCGAGGTGGATGTGGCAGTGCAGGCGGCCATTGCGCATTACCGTGGCATCGGCTGCGAAATCCGTCCGGTGTCGCTGCCGCATACGCCATACGGCATCGCCGCGTATTACATCATCGCCAGTGCCGAATGTTCATCGAACCTCGCACGATTCGATGGCGTGAGGTACGGCCATCGCGCGAAGGATGCCAAGGATGTCAACGAGCTGTATTTCAAGTCGCGCGCCGAAGGCTTCGGCCAGGAAGTCAAACGTCGCATTGTGCTGGGCACGTACGTGCTTTCGAGCGGCTACTACGATGCCTACTACCTGCGCGCGCAAAAAGTGCGCACCCTGATCCGCAACGATTTCCTAGCTGCCTACAAGGAGGTCGATGCGATTCTGACGCCGGTGGCTCCCACGCCGGCCTTCAAGCATGGGGCCAAGAAGGACCCGCTCGCCCTCTACCTGAACGATGTCTATACCATTGGCGTCAATCTCGCGGGTCTCCCGGCGGTGAGCGTGCCGTGCGGCTTCACCCGGTCGGGCCTGCCGGTGGGCATGCAGCTTATCGGACAGCCCTTTCAGGAGGCGGAACTCTTCGCGATCGGCCGCGCGTATGAAAGGGACCACCCTTGGGCAGATCGTCACCCCGCCCTCTGAGGCATCGAACACCCTCCCATGCAGTACGAAGCGGTCATCGGCCTTGAGGTCCACGTCCAGATCAGGACGAAGTCGAAGATGTTCACCCGGGTGGGCGCCGGCTACGGATACGCACCCAATACGCTGACGGATCCCGTTGTGCTGGCGCTTCCGGGCGTGTTGCCCGTGATGAACAAGGCGGCGCTGGACGCCGTGATCAAGGCTGGCCTGATGCTCGGCTGTCGCATTGCGCCGATCTGCAAATGGGACCGGAAGAACTATTTCTATCCGGACTCCCCCAAGAATTATCAGATCTCGCAGTACGACCAACCGATTTGCCAGGGCGGCCTGGTCGAAATCGAGCTCCCCGGGCCGGCCCGCAACATTCAGGGCGAACACAGGAAGATCGCCCTCACCCGCATCCATCTCGAGGAAGATGTGGGCAAGCTGAACCACGCCGCAGTCGATTCACTCATCGATTTCAACCGCGCGGGCACCCCTTTGATGGAGATCGTTTCAGAACCGGTGATGCACACCGCGGAGGAGGCGTTTGCCTACCTCACGGCCCTGCGCACCACGATGATTTACGCCGGAATTTCCGACTGCGACATGGAGAAGGGGCAGCTTCGTTGTGATGCCAACATCTCGGTCCGCCCGGTGGGGGAAACGAAACTGGGGACCAAGGTCGAACTCAAGAACCTCAATTCGATCTCATTCGTCAGGGACGGCATTGCCCACGAGATCAAGCGGCAGATCCATGTCCTGTCATCCGGTGGAATGATCAGCCAGGAGACCCGCGATTACGACGGCATGACCGGTACGTCGCAGTCACTTCGTTCCAAGGAAATGGCGCATGACTACCGCTATTTTCCTGATCCGGACCTCATGCCGGTGAAAGTCGATGATACCTGGCGGGCCCGATTGCAGGCGGAATGCCCCGAGCTGCCCTTTGACAAGCAGCGGCGGTTCTATGATCAGTACAAGATCCCCTACACCCTCACCTCCGTGCTGGTGCCCGATCGCGAGCTGAGCGACTATTTCGAGGAGGCGGCAAGACTGGCCGGTGAAGGCAGGGAACAGGCGGTTGGCAACTGGATCGTCAACGATCTGCTGCGCGAATTGCGGCAGCAAAAGCTGTCGATCGGGGAGGCCAAGGTACGTCCGGTGCAGATTGCCGAACTCGTGAAGCTCATCGATGCAGGCACGCTGCTGTCGAATGTCGCCAAGGACGTGTTCGTGGAAATGGCAACAACCGGCCAGTCGCCGGGAGCGATCGTTGAATCCAAGGGCCTCATGGCGGCAACGGACTCCGACGAACTCGAACGATGGTGCCGCGAGGCCATCCTCGCCAACGCGAAGTCCCTGGCGGACTTCAAGGCGGGCAAGGACAGTGCCATCAACGCGTTCAAAGGTCCTGTCATGAAGGCTGCCAAGGGCAAGGCCAACCCCAAGCTCGTCGACGAAACACTGCGCCGGCTGCTGGCGCAGATGTGACGGAAACAAACAGCCGACGGTTGGATAACCCCAGGTGGGCCACGGTCCCTCGTGGCCGGGATTGGGAGATGAAACGTTGCTGGGGCTTATGTGCCGGCGTTGTCGAGCGCAGTGCGGCCCCGCGGCCACGAGGGACCGTGGCCCTCCGGCCGGTCAGACCGTACAGATCTTGATCGCTTCGCCCAGCGACGTCAGCGGATCCCGTTTCGGGATGAACTCCTGGGCGACAAAGCCGGTGAATCCCGTGGCCTTGATCGCGCGCATGATCGCCGGGTAATAAAGCTCCTGCGTCTCGTCGATTTCGTTGCGGCCGGGATTTCCGCCCGTGTGGTAGTGCCCGAAATACTGATGGTTGTCCTGGATCGTCCGGATGACGTCCCCCTCCATGATCTGCATGTGATAAATGTCGTAGAGCAGCTTGAACCGCTCGGAACCGACACGCTTGCAGAGTTCGACGCCCCAAGGGGTGCGGTCGCACTGGTAATCGATGTGATTCACCCGGCTGTTGAGCAGCTCCATGACCACGTTGACGCGGGCTTTTTCAGCCTTGCCCATGATCTTTTTCAGGCCCTCGGTGCAAATTTCCAGTCCTTCCTCGTCCGACTGTCCCTTGCGATTGCCTGAAAAGCAGATCACGGTCGGTACGCCGGCATCGGCGCATTCCTGAATCCTGGTGAGGAAACCGGGGACCAGCTTTTCGTGGTTTTCGCGACGATTGAAACCGTTGGGAATGGGGCCGGCGCCGTTGGCAAGCGCGCAGACGAGCCCATATTTCTTCAGCACGGGAAAATCCTTCGGATCGAGCAGCTCAATCGAATCGAGCCCCAGCCCCTTGGCTGCCGCGGCCATTTCCTCGAGCGTGTTGTTCTTGTAGCACCACTTGCAGACGGAATGGCGGAAGGAGGTGGATGACGGTGATTTCGCCTCGGCGGCGGAAACGGATGAGCCGACATTAGCGCCAATAAGAACGGCACCGGCCAAGGAGGCGACCGCCTCGCGACGGGAGATCGGATGGGACATTTGCCGCAATCTGTGCCGGATCCCGTTCGACCGCAAGCACAGTCCGATCCGTGTACTCGGTGAGCCGCGACTTGCGCCACCACTCACCGCGCATAGATTCGATGGCATGAAATCCTTAAAGTCTGTTTCCGTTCAGGTGAGCCGTCGTGATGCCCTGGCCTTGTTGGGGGCGATTGGCACCGTGGCGGCCATTCCGAATTTGGCGGCGTCACCCTCGTCGGATTCGAAGGTGATTCCGGCGGGAGGGGATGGATTGGCCCAGCCTTTTGCACTCCCCAGGCTGGGGTATCGCTACGACGCCCTGGAGCCCCATATCGATGCGAGGACGATGGAGATCCATTATACCAAGCACCATAAGGCGTACGTTGACAACGCCAACAAGACCTTGGAACGGCTGCCGCAATTGAGGACGTACACGGCGGAAACACTGTTGGCCAATCTATCGGTGGCGCCCGCGGCTGATCGGACGGCGCTGCGCAACAATGTTGGAGGGCACGTGAATCACACCCTGTTCTGGCAATTGCTGACGCCAGGCGGTGTCTCGGCGCCGTCGGGCGCTCTGGCGGATGCCATCCGATCCACATTTGGATCCCTTGAGGCCTTCAAGACGAAGTTCGCAGCGGCGGCGACGACGCGTTTTGGCAGCGGCTGGGCTTGGCTCGTGGTGACAAAGGGGGGTGCGCTGGAAATCACCTCAACCCCCAACCAGGACTCACCGCTCATGGAAGGATCCGCACCAGTGATTGGCTTGGATGTCTGGGAGCACGCCTATTACCTCAAGTACCAGAATCTTCGAGGCGAGTACATCAAAGCGTTCTGGAATGTTCTGAATTGGGATACGGCAGCCCGCTGTTTTTCGAGTCGATCCTAGGACTGGCTCCCGGGTGAAACGCGCTCGGGTGACGGCGCTTGCAGAAACGGCGGACGCAAAAAAAACCGCTTCCTGAGGAGGCGGTTTTTTTTGGCAAAAGGCCTGGCCTTGGTCAACTGACCGACGTTGCCGCCTTGGCGGCGCCGGGGCTGATACCGAAGAACTCGACCATATGGCTCACGTCGGTGTAGCCGCGCGACTGGAGAATATCTTCAACCCGCTTGATGGCTACATTCAACTCGGCCGAGGTTTGAGGATCCAGCTGTTCCATCGTATTGCAGGACTTGCAGACCACGTGGTAGGTGGTCTCGCCCGCAAGGTTGATCTGCCAAAGGCTCGTGCCGTTATGGAAGAAACAGCGGCGCACGAGTCCGAGATCCTCAAAGGCCGCCAGACAACGATAGACGGTTACCAGATCGCAAAACGTGTTACCTTTAAGGTCGTTATGGATCTGCTCAATGCTGGCGGGCTGGTCACGGCGAATCAGCGCATTGAGAATCGCGATGCGCGGCTGCGTGATGCGCAGGCCGGCGGCACGCAAGCGGGCAACCGCCACTTCAATTGGCGTACCCCGGGCACCAGAGTCATTGGAAGGCAATGTATTTGTTTCTTGAGTTTCGATCATGGTCAATGGTTTGAAAGAGAAACCGTCATTCGGTATAATGCAAATTAGAAAATTGCGGAGGCGCGGGAGCTTTTGAAGATCAAAGGCTAGCGCAAAGTTACCGCAATCTGCAAGCAGATGATTGCGGAAGTTTTGGAGCTGTGCAACTAATCGCCCTGCCCATCATGCAGGACCTGGAGTTTGACGATATCGTAGAGCTGATTTGCAAGGAGGATCCCCGCTTTGACCGCCGTGCCTATGCCTTCATCCGGCAGGGGCTGGACCACGCCGTCAAGGAGCTCAAGAAACGCGACAGCGATCGCGCCGGGCGCTCACTCCACGTGACGGGCCCCGAGTTGCTGGACGGACTGCGTGCGTTCGCCTTGGACCAATTTGGCCCGCTGGCGGTCACCGTCCTGGGCGGCTGGGGCATTACCCGGTGTGCTGATTTTGGGGACATCGTTTTCAGTCTCATTGACTACAACGTTTTTTCGAAAACCGAGAACGATCGCCGGGAGGATTTCTCCGAGGTATTCGATTTCGACGACGCTTTTGTGAAGCCTTTTCTCCCGAAGCGTCCCAGGCCGTCCAGCTGGTCGCAGGCGGCCTTGGAGTCCGTTTGAGTTGGATTGAGCCGCGATCCGTCCCACTGAAGCCGGCGTTTCACCCGCCTGGCACACCCGATTTTCTGCATGCCTCGCAAGACTCCTCCTTTGACCTCTGATCTGCATTTGCTCGCTCCCTTTTGGGAGGAGGCTGTGGAGCGTATCGTCCTTCAAAACGGGCTCACGATGATCTTCAAGCCCGATCACTCGGAGGCGCTGGCCTCGGTCCAGGTTTGGGTGAAATCGGGGAGTATTCATGAGGGCGCGAATCTGGGTGCGGGATTGTCGCACTATCTCGAACACATGCTGTTCAAGGGCACCTCCCGGCGTTCTGGACGGGAGATCAGCGCGACGGTTCAGTCCCATGGTGGTTACATCAACGCCTACACGACCTTCGACCGGACGGTTTATTACATCGACCTTCCGAGCGAACATGTCGAGGTGGCCATTGATCTGCTTGCCGATGCCGTTTTTCATTCGACGCTTCCCGCGGAGGAAGTGGAGAGGGAGAAGAACGTCATCTTGCGGGAAATTGACATGGGGAAGGACGATCCCGACCAGCGCTTGGGGGAGACCCTGTTCGAAACCGCCTTCCACCAGCACCCCTACCGCTTGCCGATCATCGGACACCGATCGGTGTTCGCGGCGGTTTCCCGGGACGATCTGGTCGGGTATTACCGGGCGCGCTACGTGCCCAACAACACGGTGGTCACAATTGTCGGTGACGTCGATTTTGCGGCAGCCCGAGGCTGGATCGAAAAGCATTTCGGAACAGTGCCGCGCAGCAAACTGGCTCCGGTTCTTGTTCCGGAGGAGCCGCCTCCGCTGGCTTCCCGCAGCAGGCATCTCTTCGAAGACGTGGAGGTGACGCGGGCGGGGCTTGGCTGGCAGATCCCGGGACTCACGCATCCGGATGCACCGCAGCTTGAACTCCTCGCGATGGTCCTGGGAAATGGTGACAGTGCGGTGCTGTGGCAGGAGGTGCGGGAAAAGGCACGACTCGTGCACACCATTGATGTCAGCAGTTGGAATCCGGGGTCGGTCGGACTATTCTACGTTTCGTTCACCTGCGATGGCGACAAGCGGGAGGCGGCGACCCGGGCGATCCTCTCGACGATCCGGGATACCATTCAGGCGGGTTTCGCGACGGCGCGGATCCGCAAAGCCATTCGTCAGTTGGTGGTCGGCGAGATCAACACGCGAAAAACCATGTCGGGCCAGGCCTCGCGGCTGGGATCAGCGGAAGTCGTGGTTGGGGATCTGGCATTTGCGCGGGAATATTTCAACCGGCTCCGGGAGGTCACTTCGGCTTCACTTGTGCGGATCGCCAAAACCTACCTTGTGCCCAGCCGCCTCACGTCG
>CAZOXB010000127.1:0-11216 GCA_964583635.1 uncultured Opitutaceae bacterium
AGCATCTGCCGCGTGCGGGTGAGCCAGTGGGCATAGGGAGAGGGCGTCGGGGTGGACGGGGCGGCCATGGATTGCGGGGATCGAAACTTGTCAGGAGGAACGATCGAAAACAGCGGGGGTCACGACGGCTGACAGTGAGTTGCCGGCGGCGTAGGCGCGGAGATTGGCGAGCCCGAAGGCGCCGGCATCGCGCCGACGATCCGTCGTGGGGCCGGCGATGTGGGGTGTGAGCGTCACATTCCGCAGCCCGCGGAATCCGGAGTTCCTGGGCAGCGGCTCCTCGGCGAAAACATCGAGTCCGATCTGGATCCTGCCTTCACGGGCGACGCGCAGGAGGGCGGCCTCGTCGACAACCGCACCGCGCCCGACGTTCACGAAAACCGCGCCGGGCCGGATGGAGCGGAGAAGCTTTTCCGTGACGATGCCGACGGTCTCGGGAATCAGGGGTGCGACTTCAACGATGATGTCGTTCCCGCTGAAGAGGCGTTCGAGCGATGTTTCGTGGCGGACGCCGAACACCTGCGCCGACGCCGGATCCAGATCCGGGGCGAAGACGGAGATCTCCGGATCGAATGGCCGGACCAGCTTGATGAACTCCCGCGCCACCGATCCGAAACCATGGAGTCCGATGCGGCGGCCGAACAGCGATGCGGTCTCCGTGTCGTTGTCCTTCCAGGCGCCTTCCTGATGCATGGAAAAGGTCCATTCCGTGGCCCGACGCAGTCCGGAGAGCACGTGAAAAAGCGCCCATTCGGCGACGATCCGGCTGATGGAGCCGCCCCAGTTGGTGAGCAGCAGGCCACCCTCGAGGTGCTGCCGTGTGACCAGTCGTTTCACCGAACCACAGAGGTAGCACACGTAGCGAAGGCTCGAGGGCAGAGGCAGGGGTAGGAGGGGTGACTTCCATGCCGCCACCAGGATCTCAGGCTGGGTTTCGTGCAGCATCCGCCCAAAGGCATCCGCATCGAAACGCGTGGGGTCGCAGACCTGGGTGCGGGTGGCGATCGCCTTGACATCCCCAATCAACGGCTCCGGAAGAAAGTCGCGGATTTCGGAAGCGGTCAGGGCGAGCAGGAGGGAGGCGGGCTTGGACATGGAAACGCGGTATGCCGTTTCAGGGCGAGGGAGGGTGACAGGTCAAGATCTCCACGTGGGTTTCGGGAATGATGGTCAAGGGGCCGACCCCGGCGGGGATGAAGACCTTGTCGTAACGCCCAAGGCGCTGGCTGTCATCGCGGGTGGAGAAGGTGCAGGCACCGGCCGTGACGAGGTGAATGGCGCAGCGCGCCTCCTCGAGCGTCACGCGCTCATTCAGGTGCAGCTTGTCGACGGCAAAGCAGGGGGTTTGTCCCGGGCCGATCAGGCTGTCCCGCCAGGACGACGGTCCATACGTGCGGGTCCGGTGCGGATGGCAGCGTTGCTGCTCCATCACGGTCGGGAGCGGTCGTGCGGTCAGGTCGAATATGTCCAGGCAGAACGGCAGTCCCCGGTTCATGAAACGGGCGCTTGCGGGCAGGACATGGCCTCCCCGTTCGAACTCGAACCGCACCACCAGATCACTCGGTTCCTGGACTTCGATGAGAAAGACACCCTCGCCGAGCGCATGGGGAACCCCGCCCGGCACCAGGAAGGTGTCCCCGGGTTGCACCGGTATGCGGTCGAAGCAGGCTTCGATCGCCGCGATGTCCTGCCGTTCAATCATGTCCCTCAAGGCTTCGCGCGAAGGGGGACGCTGGAAGCCAAGGTAGAGATAGGGCTCGGCGATCTCCGGTCGGGTTGCCAGGACGTGGTACGCCTCGGTTTTTCCGGAGGAAGAACCCAGGAACTGACGGGCAAAGGCGGCGGTGGGATGGACCTGGAAGTGAAGGCGCATCGACGGGTCGAGGTACTTGACCAGCAGCCGGAGATCCGCGCCATAGCGGGCCACGTGGGCGGGGCCCAGAAAGTAGTCCGGATCGCGGTGGAGCAGATCCGCGAACGGGTACGCATGCCCTCCGACCAGGACGTGGGACGGACCTTCCCCGCTGTTCTCCCGTCCCACATTGACGGCGCGGGTGGTCGAAGCGATCCAGTCTTCGGGAAACGGTCCGTCGGCAGGCGACGCCACTCCGGCCAGGCCGTCCAGCATCCTGCCGCCCGGATACGTCCGCCAGACCCGGTTGGCGGGCAGCAGGACCAGTTTTCCACGGTGCGTGTTCATGGGCGGCGAAGTGGGAGGCAAACCTCGGATTTATAATTATGAAACTCAAGGCTTGAATCGTCGGGATGGCATGATTCCGCGGAAGCCTCACCCCACCGCGTCAGGAGGAAGGCAACCGCCCTCTGCGCAAAGCTTGGCCGGGGCGGGATCGGCAGGGTCGGGGGGCCCGACCCCGGTGGCTGGCTTGGGCTGCATGGCCGTGGAAGTGCCATTTGACCTCGCGTAAGTGCTTGGCAGGGAAGTTCCGGGCTGTGGGGAGGCGGGCAGGGCATGGAGGCCATGCCGCACATTTCCGTCGCTGGGAGAACGGGATTCGCCGCTCGATTGTTCCGACTCATCGCATCAGCGTTTACCTCCCCACCGATCCATGAGCTCATCCTACGCATCGATTTCACCCCGCAGCAGACCGACCCTCAAGTGGCTGGGCGCCTTGGGAATCTGGGCGCTGGTCGGCTTGGCGTTGTCAGCCGAGGTCTTTTTCAACCTCAAGGCATGGCGAATGGAGGCATCATTCCTGGAAGTCGCATTCGCCCAGTATGCCCGGGCGTTCGTCTGGGCGTTGCTGGCTCCGCTTGTACTTTGGCTCCGTGTGCGGGTCCCCCTCAGCTCGGGACATGTGGTCGGCGGGGTGACCTTTCATCTGGCCGCCTCAATTGCCGTGATGCTCGGTTATTATTTGAGCCGGACAATTATCTTCGTCATGGCCGGGCCGTCCACGCCCGATGGTTTCTGGTCCTTTGCGATGAGGAACTTCTTCGGACGGAACCTCATCGACGCCATCTACTACTGGGCGGTGCTGGCGGCAGGTTATACGTTCGAGCTCCACCGCAGGAACAAGGACGGCGAACTCAAGGCCGCGCAATTGGAGGCGAGGCTGATCGAGACGGAGCTCAAGGCGCTCAAACAGCAGATCCAGCCGCATTTCCTGTTCAACACCATGAACACGATCGCGGTTCTCGTGCGCGAGGGCAGGAACGACGATGCCGTCACCCTGCTCGCCCGACTGAGCTCCCTCCTGCGCATGTCGCTGGAATTGGGAAACCTGGCCGAAGTGACGATCCGGCAGGAGCTGGAGTTCATCGATCGGTACATCGGCATTCAAAAGGTGCGATTTTCCGACAGGCTGACGGTGAAAACGGAGTTCGAGGCGGCGACTCTCGATGCCAGAATTCCCTATCTCCTGCTGCAGCCTCTCGTCGAGAACGCCATCATGCACGGGATTGCCCCGTTGGCCCGGCCTGGCGTGGTGTTGCTCACCGGTCGCGTGGCCGGGGGCCGCGTGCACCTCGAGGTTCGCGACGACGGATGCGGCTTCGATCCACAGGAGAAGGCCAGGGGCGGATCCCGGGGCATTGGTGTCGCCAGTACCCGGGAACGAATTGCCAAGCGTTACGGTCCGACGGGAGAATTCCGCCTGCAAAGTGAACCCGGACGGGGAACGACGATCTGCATCAGCTTTCCGTTTCAAATCTGATTCCGTTGCCATGATATCGTCGCCTGCCTCGTCCCCGTCGTTTCCCATCCGTGCGGTGATCATCGACGACGAACCCATCGCCCGCCGGGGGGTTCGCCTGCTCTTGTCGCGCGACCCCGACATTGACATCGTCGGGGAGGCGGCCGACGGGCTCGAGGCGTGCGAGTTGATCCGACGGGAGCGGCCGGAGCTGGCATTCCTCGATGTGCAGATGCCGGGTGCCGACGGCTTCGAGGTCTTGCGCCTTGCGGGTGACGCCGTGCCGGCGGCCGTCGTCTTTGTCACCGCCTACGACGAACACGCGCTCAAGGCGTTCGAGGTCAACGCCGTCGACTACGTGCTGAAGCCCTACGAGGACGCCCGCTTTCTGGCGTCGGTGCAGCGTGCCAAGGCGGACCTGCGCGGCCGCGATTCGGACGCCCTGGCATCGCGGCTCGCCAGGTTGCTCCAGCTTGTGGAAAGAACGGAGGCCGGAGCGCCATCGGCTCCGTCCGTTCACGATCGCATCCTGCTGAAGACCTCAGGCGAATTCTTCTTTCTGAAGATCCATGAGATCGACTGGATCGAGGCGGAGGGTGACTACATGAAATTCCATGTGGCGGGAAAGACCCATCTGCTCCGGGAAACCATGGCGCGGCTCGAGGCCCGGCTGGATCCCCGGCAGTTTGTCCGCATCCACCGCTCCACCATCGTCAATATCGACCGGGTGCGCAAACTGACCCCCGCCTTTGCCGGTGACTTCGCCGTGTTGCTCGCCGATGGCACCAAGCTCCGGTTGAGCCGGGGCTATCAGGAACGCATGAAGGCGGTGATGAGCGGCGCCCTCTGAGCCGCGCGGAAAGACGTTCGCAGCCGGAGATCGCCCGGCTGCGGCCGGACGAATCCGGACGGCAATTCGACGCATCGGCACTGCGGTCGGTCGCATTTCTGAAACTGCGGTGTGCGATCGCGTGTGGTAGGTGCATGCGAAGGATCTCATCCCTGATCATTCTCCTGTCCTTCCTGGTTCCGGTTGCGCCGGCATCGGAGAATCTGGAGGCGGTTCGCGAAGCCCGGGCATTGCTGGAGCTGGAGAAATGGAGCCGGGTGCTCGAAATCGACAACTCCGGCGACACGTCGTTGTATCCGAAAACAACCTACGCGCTCGTCTTTGAATTCAACGGCATCCTCTGGATCTACACGCCGCATGATGGCACGCAGAGCCTGTCGCTCCATGCGAACCACCTCGAGCGGGACAAGACCGACCTGCGCCCCCTGCTGAAGGAAATTCATCCTGGATTTGCTCGATATACGGAGCTGCCGGAGTCCGGTGCAGGAAGACACTCCGCCGAAGATGTGCTGCCGAACGGATGTTTTGTCGAGAGTCTGGCCTCGGCCCGTGCGCTGAGCGGATCCGGACACCGCATTCTCCGAGCGGGGCTGCTCCTGTATTATTCCAAGGGCGGTCCCCAAAGCGGCCATACGGTTCTGGCTTACGAAACCGAGTCAGGGGTCTTCATTGCCGATGGACTCCGGCAGGCGCCGCAGAAATTGAAGGGAAAGTGGAGTGACAAGCCGTTGGACCTGGCGCGTCGCCACGAGCCATCCCTCCGCGGGCATCTGGCCAAAGCGAGACTCGTCCCGATACCCGTGGACGGCGATCGGACGCGTCAGATGGCTTCGACTCAGGGCACGGCGGCGCGTGAACGGAACGGATGATTCCCGGCGGGCGGATGCCTTTTGGCGATGTCGTGGGGACGATGGGGGGACCAGGCTGATGCTGTCCGAACCGAAATATTTCGCGTAACTTCACGGACCGGTGCGGGTATTGAAGCCGTGCACTCCGACTTTCGCATATGTCTGGTCGCCCGCGGCCACCTGAAACCCCGGGTGGCAGGCACAGAGGGGTTAGATGCACAAGCATGGCGGTGGATCCTCGGCAAATACATGATGCATGCATCAACACCTTCGCTTGCCTACCCGGGTCGCTTCAACAACGTCGCCTGACTTACCCCTGCAAATCCATGGTCTCGTCCCCGCACGATGCGCCCAACCGCCCGGCGCCCCGAACAAAGTCCCGTTCAAAGCTGCTGATCATCCTGGTCGTTTCGGCCCTGGTGATCGGGCTGGTCGGCGGGGCGATCTACAAGAGCCGGACGCAGCAGAAGGGCGTGGTGGTTACCACGGAGAAGGCGACGATCCGGACGATCACCCAACTGGTATCCGCCACGGGCAAGATCCAGCCGGAGATCGAAGTGAAGATCTCTCCCGAGGTGGCGGGTGAAATCGTCCAGTTGCCCTTTCGGGAGGGCGCTGCGGTCAAGAAGGGTGATTTGCTGATCAAGATCAAACCCGACTCCTACCAGGCGCAGGTGGAACAGCGGGAGGCGGATCTGGCGGGCATGAAGGCGGCCGCCATCCAGAATAAGGCGCAACTCGTCAAGGCACAGGAAGATTTCCGGCGCACCGAGGACGTTTACGAGAAGAAGCTCGTGCCGGACTCGGACTTCACCGCCGCCCGCACGGCGGCGGAGGTGGCCCAGGCCAACTATGAAAGTTCGCTGGCCAACATCCGCCGGGCGGAAGGGCAGCTCAAGCAGGCGCGCGACCTGCTCGACAAGACGGTGGTGTATTCTCCGATCGACGGCAGCATCACCGCCTTGAACAGCGAAAAAGGCGAGCGGGTCGTCGGGACCGGCCAGTTTGCCGGCACGGAAGTCATGCGCGTTGGCAACCTCGACAGCATGGAGGTGCGCGTGAACGTGAATGAGAATGATGTCGTCAACGTCAAGGTGGGCGACCGCGCCCGTGTGACGATTGATGCCTATCCCGACCGGAAATTTTCCGGCTTCGTGAAGGAGATTGCGGCCTCCGCGAAGACCACGGGGGCGATGTCGCAGGAGGAGGTCACAAATTTTCTCGTGAAGATCCGCATCGCCGACCGCGACGTTCCGCTGCGCCCAGGGATGAGCGCGAACGCCGACATCGAGACCAGGACCGTGGAGAATGTCGTGGCGGTTCCGATACAATCGGTGACCGTGCGCAGCCGGGAGGGCAACAAGACGATCGAGGAGCTGGCGACCCAGCGTGACAAAAAGGCAAAGGAGGATCAGGGAGACGGAGCGGCGGCGGCGGTCAACGAGCGCCAGAAGCGGGAGAGTGAGCGCAATGACCGGAATTCGCTGCAACGGGTCGTGTTCCTGCGTCAGGGAGACAACACGGTCCGGATGGTGCCGGTCGAAACCGGCATCGCCGACACCAGCCATATCCAGATCGTTTCAGGCCTCAAGGCGGGTGACGAGGTCGTCAGCGGCAGCTTCAGTGCGATCACCCGCACCCTCAAGGACAAGGCGGCGATCCGGATCGAAGCTCCGAAGAAACCGGAGGACAAGTAACGTGATCCGCCTTCGCCGCCCGCCCGGGCCGCTGGTGATAGCCATCGAGGGCGTGACCAAGCTCTACAGGATGGGTGCTGAAACCATTCATGCCCTCCGCGGCGTTTCGCTCGAGATCCGTCGCAACGAGTATCTCGCCATCATGGGGCCGTCCGGCAGCGGCAAGTCCACGCTCATGAACATGCTGGGCTGCCTGGACACGCCGTCCCAAGGGCGGTATGACTTCACCGGCCGGAGCGTCGCCACCATGAGCGATGATGAGCTTGCCGACATTCGCAACCGTGAGATCGGGTTTGTTTTCCAGACGTTCAACCTGTTGCCGCGTTCCGATGCGCTCCACAACGTCGAGCTGCCCCTGATCTACGCCGGAGTCGGCCGATCCGAGCGGCTTCACCGCGCGAAGGCCGCGCTCGAATCCGTCGGCCTCGGGGACCGCCTGCATCATCGCCCGAACGAACTGTCGGGAGGGCAGCGCCAGCGTGTGGCCATCGCGCGCGCGCTGGTCACCCGGCCGTCGATCATCCTCGCCGACGAACCCACCGGCAACCTGGATTCCAAGACCGGGGTCGAGATCATGGCGCTGTTCGACGAACTCTATGAACAGGGCAACACGATCATTCTGGTCACCCACGAGGAGGAAATCGCCCGGCACGCGCGGCGCATCGTGCGTCTGCGCGACGGATTGATCGAGAGCGACGAGGCGGCCGGCGTCGCGCCGTCGCCTGCCCCATGAGCCGGTGGTATTACGAGCTGAACGAGGCATTCCGGATTGCCTATGCGCAGATCCGGGCCAGCAAGCTCCGCTCCGCGCTCACGGCGCTCGGGGTGATCATCGGCATTGTGGCGGTGACCCTGATGGGGACCGCGATCGGGGGCATCGGGGCCGGTGTCGACAGAAGCCTCTCCGGGTTTGGAGACGATCTCCTGTACGTGTCGAAATGGCCGTGGCGGGATGTGCAGGACTGGTGGAATTACCGCAACCGCCGCCCCATCCGCACCGCTTACGCAGCGAAGGTGAACGAATGGATCGCGCAGCATCCCGGCAGTCCGCTCAAGCGCGCGATTCCGGCCATGGACCGCGGCAGCAACATCGTCCGGGGGGATTACCGGGTGAACAACATCTACACGCTGGGAACGACTTCGGATTATGCCCGCACGAACCGCTCGGAGATGAAGGAGGGACGTTTCTTCAGCGAGTTTGAGGAGCAGGCCGGGCGGAGGGTCTGCATCATCGGCTATGATGTCGCCGATGCGCTCTTTCCGGGTGAGTCGGCGATTGGCAGGACGGTGCGTGTCAGCGGCGTGTCGCTTGAGGTGATCGGTGTCGCGGCGCGTCAGGGCAGCTTTCTCGGCCTGTGGAGCTGGGATTCGATGACGGTGCTTCCGCTGAGCACGTTCCGCCGGAGTTTCGCTTCGGAGGATCGCGGCAATCTGCGGGTGCAGATCGACGTGACGCGCATGGCGGAGGCGAAGGACGAATTGCGCGGACTGATGCGGCGCATCCGGCAGCTCGGACCTGAGCAGCGCGACGACTTTGAGATCATGGAGCAGTCGGTGATCCGGGAGCAGCTTGACCCGATCAAGAACGGCGTGGCGATTGCGGGGCTCTTCATCACCGGGCTCGCGTTGTTTGTCGGCGCAATCGGCATCATGAACATCACCTATGTCAGCGTGAAGGAGCGCACGCGCGAGATCGGCACGCGCAAGGCGCTGGGGGCGCGCCGTCGCACGATCCTCCTGCAGTTCCTCATCGAGGCCGTCTGCATCTGTCTGATCGGCGGGTTCCTCGGGTTGTTGATTGCGGCGGGCTTCTACAACGTCGCGGCACTGGCGGCGCCCAGGTTTCCGCTGGTGTTTTCGGCGGGCCTGGTGGGCCTGGGACTCACGCTGTCGGTGGTCACCGGCATCCTCAGCGGTTTTGCGCCCGCGTGGCAGGCGAGCAAGCTGGATCCGGTGGTTGCACTCAGGTACGAATAGGAATCCGCGCATGAATCTCTCGGAGACGATCAAACTCGCGCTGGTGGCGCTATCCGCGAACAAGCTCCGGTCCGGCCTCACCATGCTGGGCATTGCGGTTGGGGTGTTTTCGGTGATCGGGGTCATGACCGTCATCTCCGGACTGCGTGCCAACATCGAGTCGGGACTCAATGTGCTTGGCGCCAATTCGTTCCAGATCACCAAATTTCCTGGCATCAATTTCAGCGATCCCCGGCAGCGTTTCTCCAACCGGCGCGACATCGATTATTCGATGGCAACCCGGTTCAAGGCCATGATGGGGGAGGATGCCAGCGTAAGCCTCCAGTTGAGGCGTGGCGGGCGGGTGGTGACCTATCATGATCGACGTACCAATCCCAACGTCCTTCTGGGAGGGGCCGACGAGAATTTCATCACCAGCCGCAATCTCGACATCGCGTCGGGGCGTAACCTGGGGCCGGAGGATGTGGAATTCGGACGCAGCGTCGTCGTGTTGGGGAGCGACGTGGTGGCGAAACTTTTCATCAACGAGGATCCGTTGGGGAAACAGGTGCGCATTGATGGACAGACCTACACCATCGTGGGCGTGACCGTGGCGAAGGGCTCATCCTTCGGCCAGAGCCAGGACAACTTCGCGATCGTGCCGATCACACAGTTCATGGAAGCCTATGGTCGTGCGGGTCGATCCCTCTCCATCAACGCCCAGGCGGCGAGTCAGGAGCGGTTGGCGGCCGTTCAGGACAAGGCCATCGGGGTCATGCGGCTGGTGCGTGGGCTTGCCCCGGAGGATCCGAACGACTTCGAAGTCTTCTCCAACGAGTCGCTGATTGCCGCGTTCAACTCCATTGCCGAGGTGGTGGCGGTGGGGGCGTTCGTCGTCAGTGCGATCGCGCTGCTCGCATCCGGAGTGGGCGTGATGAACATCATGCTGGTCAGCGTGACGGAGCGCACCAAGGAGATCGGCATCCGCAAGAGCATCGGGGCAAAGAAGAGGAATGTGCTGACCCAGTTTCTGATTGAAGCCGTGGTATTGTCGCTGATCGGTGGAATTGCCGGCGTCCTCGTGGGCATCGCGGGTGGCAACGTGGTGGCGGTGCTGCTGAATGCCGCCTTGGTCTTCCCCTGGGCATGGGCGGCTGCCGGTGTCGCGGTGTGCAGCGCCATCGGCATCGCGTTTGGCCTCTATCCCGCATGGAAGGCGGCCTCGCTCGATCCGATCGAGGCGCTGCGCTACGAATAGCGCCCGAACGGAGGGCCACGGTCACTCGTGGCCGCGGAAACGCACCACGCGGGAGACGCCGGCGCGCAAACCGTTTCGCCACCGGCATTCCACGATCCCGGCCGGAGAGACCGTGGTCCTCCGGAAACAGGCGCCGTCAGCCGCGGCGGATCTCCGAACCCTGGAAGCGAACTTGGATGCGGACGACCCTCTTGATGCGGCAGGAGATGGCGCCGGTCGCGAGATCGAATTTCTCGGGGATCTCCACCCGCTGCAGGTCGACGACGGCGAAGTATCCGCGTTCACTGTAGACGTCGATCAGCATCGCCAGTGCCAGCGGATCCTCGAACACCGGGTCCTCCGAGTTGACGAGGGCTTCGCCCGAGATGGCATGGCGCAGCACGATCGGCATGATCTTCCGGTCGATCACCTGGATCACCTTTTCAAAAAGGTCCTTGTGCGCCAGTTCGTAGGTGTCGAGTCGCTTGACCAGTTCCTGCCGGGCGTGGACCACGATCTGGCTGGCGAGGGGGAGGGAGCGCACGCGCTCGTGGGTGCGCGGATCGAGTTCGAGGGAGCTTTGGTACTGCAGCTCCTTCAGGATGTTATGCTCCACCTCGGCAATCTCGCCCTGAGCGTTGATGAAGTGGTAGTAGTAGACCTCCTTCAACGACTGCAGGGCTTCCCACGTCTGCTCCTTGAAGACGCGGTAACGGCGCCGCGCGAGTTCCTCGTCATAGTCCGTGGTGCGTTCCTCCATGAGCTCGCCATCCCCGGTGCGGCGCACTTCGTCGTTGTGCGCCTTGACCTTGCGGCCGCGTGAGAGCTGGCGCTCGATGGAGGTCTTTTCGTCGACGAACAGCACCATGATGTGGATCGTGGGCTGACGGAAATAGATGCCGAGGGGAGTGCCGTGGAATTCGATGCGCAGCGACCGGATGCGGGCGACCAGCAGCTTCAGGCATTCGACCTGGA
>CAZOXB010000128.1:0-11133 GCA_964583635.1 uncultured Opitutaceae bacterium
GGTGACCTTGACTTTGACGTCCAATACAACGTCGAGCGTTTTATCTTCCATGGTTCTTTGGCTTGGGAGCGTGCTCCTGGGAAATTTTCTCGGTGAGATTGACGACCACCTTGTCTCCATTGAGGCCCACGGTTCCGTTGAACTTGGGCGATCCGTTCAGCATGATCGTCGTGCGTTGGACGATTTCTGAAGGCATTTCGACGACGTCACCGACCCGCAGTTCGGTGATCTCGCGCAGCGATAGTTCAAAGGCGTCCCATTCCGCCCGGACCGGCAGAGTGATGTGTTCGTAGATCGGCTTCCACTCCGCCCGCTGTGGCTTCGGTTCGGGCGCCATATCCTTGTCACGATTCGCCTGCAATGATTTCACCAGCGGCTCGATCGTGTAATAGGGGATGCCCATCTGAATCTGTTCGGAACAATCGCCGAAGGTGACTTCGAGTGTCATCGCCAGCACCACCGCGTCGTTCGGCGAGGTCTGCAGAAAGCGTCCGTTGTTCTCATGGCCGATGACGGCGGGATGCAACTCGTTCTGGCTCTTCCATTGCCCGCACCATTCCTCCAGCAGGATGTGAATGATGTCCTCCAGCAGCGTGACCTCGATCTCGGTCAGGTAACGCTCGAGCTTCACCGACTGGCCGTTCCCGCCGAGCATCCGGTCGACAAGCGTGAGGGCGAGCCGCGGATTGATGTCGAGAATGCCGACGCCCAGCAGCGGCTCGGCCTTGAACAGGCAGATGTGGGTCGGGCTGGGCAGCGACTCGGTGAATTTGCCGTAGGACAGCGTGGTGAGCTTCGCCATCTTCAGGGCGAACTCCATGCGCAGGAAAAGGGACAGCCGTGCGGAGAGGTAGCGGATGAAATCCTCGTGCAGCAAACGCAGGCGCCGCAGTTCAACCTCCGTCAGAAAGAGCGGATTGCGGAAATCGTAGACCTCGATCTTCGGGAGCTCCTCGCCGCTGTGCCGCTTCCCGTCGGCGCGGAACACGACCTGCTTCGCAGCTTCGGCCGTGCTGGCCAGCAGACGATCGATGTCCCCCTGATCGAGGACCTCCGGCGCGGTGTTGTTTGCGTCGTCCGACATGAACGGGAGAGGGTTGCCTATTGCACCACGAAGTCGGAGAAGTAGACCTGATCGACGACCTTCCGGCCGAGCGCCTGGTTCAGGGAAGCCATGAGCCTCTCCCGGATGATATTCTTGGAGCCGGCCTCCTCGAGGTCGGTGAGCGTGAGGGAGGAAAGGACATTCAGGGTGACGTCGATCAGCTTGGGCTTGTTACCCTCGAAGGTTGAACGCAGATTCGTGTCGGAACCGGAGACCATGAACGTGGCCTTGAGGTAGCGCGTGCCCATGGTGCCCGCCAGGTTCACGACGACATTCTCGAAGGTATAGCTGTTGCCCGCACCGGACGCGGACTCGCCCTTCTTTCCGTGGCCACCCGACTCCTTCTCGGCCTTGCCGTGCGCAGCCTGCTCTCCATGGGCGCCGCCGCCCTCCGCACTCGGAGCAGCGAGCGTGGACAGTTCCTGCTTCAGCTTGGGTATGATCACATACTGGGCGACCGCCCACGATCCCACGGGAGCCAGAATGACAACGGCGATGACCGGAATCAATTTGGCAATCATGCCCGGCGAGGGCTTCGCGGCGCCGTCACCATCAGTGGCGGGGGCGGTGGCAGGGGCGGGAGGTGCTTCGGTCTTGGCGGCCATGGATCGGAATCAATCGGGGAGTTGGAAACGGTCAGGAGGCGGGAGCGGTCGGCAGGTGTGTCCTTCGTCCGCACACCTCCTACATCATAAAATCAGATCATCGCTTCAAATTGACGACGTCCTCGAGAACGCTGTCGGATACGGTCACCAGGCGGGAACTGGCCTGGAAAGAACGCTGCGTCGTGATCATGTTGGCGAACTCTTCCGTGAGGTCGACGTTCGAGAGCTCGAGCGCGCCGGCCTCGATGCTGCCGAGGCCGTTGCCTCCGGGAGCATTGTTTGCCGCGGTCATGGTGTCGCCGCCGATCGGGCCGGCGGTGAGCATGCCGGAGAAGAGATTGTCCGCCTCCCGGGTGAGCGAGGAAGGATCAGCAAAATTCTGGAGAAGAACCCGGTTCGTCGTGACCGACGTGCCGTCGGCGTAGAACTCGACGAGATTGCCCGTCCGGTCGATGGCGATCTCCTTGCGCTGGGGATCGGTCGCAGCGAGCGTCGCCAGCTTGATCGGTCCAAGCGTGGCGGGAGGGGTGCCAGCGACTCCGCCCGTCAGGCCGAGCACGCGGTAGCCCTGCTGCGTGACAAGAAATCCGGTGTCGTCGATGCGGAAGGCACCGGCCCGGGTGACAAACTCCTGGCCACCGACCGGATTGACGACGCGGAAGTAGCCGTTTCCGGAAATGCCGAGATCCGTGTTCACCCCCGTGGTGTTAAGGGAGCCCTGCGTGAAGCGCGACACCACGCCGCTCAACTTGACCCCGGTGCCGATCTGGGTCGCGGAGGTGTTGGAAGTTGTCGCCGTGGAGGGCGTCGCGCTGCGCAGCGTGTTGCTGAAGCTATCCGCGTAGACCGCGCGGGTGCTCTTGTAGCCCACGGTGTTGACGTTGGCGATGTTGTTGCCAATGACCTCAAGGCCCTTGGTGAAGGTGCGCATGGCGCTGACGCCGGAGGTGAGTGTACCAATGAGTGACATGGGAGGAAACGAGGACGGAGGTTGAGGTTACGTTGGGTTTATCTTTGCAAAATCAGGGATTCGTGGCGGGCGCTTCTGTCTCGACAGGCGTTTCGGCTGGGGCCGCGGCCACACGGACGACACTCGCATACGGATAGAGAACGTCGTCGATCACCAGTCGGGGAGTGTCGGTCGTGTTGTCGACGGCGGAGACGACGCCGGTAATCTCCGCATAGTCCCGGTCGAGCACCGTCACCTGACGGCCGATCAGGCCGCCGGCGGAGCTGAGTTCGCTTGAGCTGCGGAGCGCGGCAAATTCCCGGTTGAGCTGGCTGGTCTGTTCGAGGCTGGTGAACTGCGCCATCTGCGCAATGAAGGCCGTGTCCTCCATCGGTTTCATCGGATCCTGGTTGGCCAGTTGCACGGTGATGAGCTTCAGGAAATCGTCCTGACCGAGTGTCTGCTTGGGCAGGCGCTCCTGAGCCCTGGCGCCGATGTCGTTCGAAGTATTCGTGGTCGTGCCGACTTGCATGGATTGAAATGGAGTTGGTTCTGTTTCGTTGAGGACATTGGCTTCCCGCGGGCTTTCTCCCGAGGGGATGTAACCTATTGGGTTACATCCATGTTTTGGCACTCTTTCCGGGCATGAAGCAGATTTGTGTCAGGCAAAGGTGTGGAGGCGCCCCGTGGCATCGGGGAGGGGAGCCGGGCGCGTGGATGCAGGTGCCGGCACACCTGTCGCGCGGGCGGCTGCCTGAGGGTGAGTGGCGGATTCAAATCCATCCCGGCCGCCCTGATAGTTGTGTGAGGAGTGGTGTGACGAATCGCCGCCCAACGAGAAACCCTGGCCGGAAGATCCGCCGCCGGTGGCCGAACCGCTGCTGGAGAAGACCGGCTCCGCAAGGCGATAGGGCCGCTGCTCCGCCACGTTGACGGCATGGGCCTTCCAAGCCGAAGACAACGCATCGCGCAGATCCACCGAATCGGTGTGGAAGGTCGTGCGGATCTCGCCGTCGCGATAGGCGAGGCTCACGGAGACGCCGACGTCATCGAGCCTCAGCTTGAGGTTCATGCCCGTGCGATCAGTCGCCCAGAGGACGTCCGCGGCATCGGTGATCCGACGGATGGTTTCGACGGCCGCGGCGGCGGGACCGCCCCGGAGTTCGAACATCGCAGAATCGCTGCGCCCCAAATGCCCGGATGTCATCCCACCACCGGCCGCCGAGATCGGCGTTTCACCTTGCAGAGCTGCGAGGCGGGTCTGGCGGATGTCGTGAAGCATGGGAGCCACGGGATTCGCAGTTTCAATGCCAATCCCGGATGCATGACTCGCAAAGGCTTCATCCGAAATAACTAATGTCTCTTTTTTATCGCTGCCGATTGCAGGCGCATGCTTCACCTCCGGAAGAAGCGCATACCGCGGATGGTCAGCGGCAAATTTTTCCTTAAGGCGGATCGAATGGGGTAGACCCGGAGGGACGGCGGCGGGGACCCTGGTGTCCACCGGGAGATTCTTGCCGGGAGATTCCGTTCCGACCAATGGGGTGTTCTCCCTTGGCAACGGCGTGGGGACCGACTGCGGCACCGTCGCGCCCGACTTCGCTTCTCCAATTGGAGGTGACACGGACGATCCGCGTTTCGTCGGCACCATCGTCACGTTCGGCGACATTTCGAGCTGCGCCGCCGGGCCCACGACTTCAGGCATGGCTTCATCCGTCAACGGATTTGGCGCAAGATCCGCCGCCTTTGCCGTATCCTGTGCAGGCGCGGCGGCGTTCGGAATGATTGGGAATGATTCTGTCCTGATGTCACCCGGCCCGGCCGCTTTTTTCGGCATACCGGAAAAGAATCGCAGCGGAATCGTCGCGGACTCCGCCTGGGTTCCCCGGAAATAGGGACGCGGAGCGAATGAAGCGCCGCGAACGTCCGCCGCCGTTTCCTCGGAGGCGGGCGTTTGACCGGGGTCATCCCTCACCATGTCCACGGTCGGTGTGATTGGGGGTTCCAATCCGGCGAACAGTTGCGGCAGATGCGATGAAGGGCCGGTCCCAGCCGCAGGTTGCGAATTGTCAACCGCAGGTGTGAGCGTTTCCGGGTGATCGGTGGCATCTCCAGGCAACGATGACGCGTCACCCACCCCGGCTTCGCCGCCGGTCGTTGCATATTCCGCAGATTGCGGCAATGCATCCGGCAGGGCCCTGGCGACCTCATTCGGGATATCGGACCGCACCCGAAGGGCCGGGACGGGCTGGCGCAGTGGCAAAGCGTGCTGCAGTCTGATGCCATCCGTCGCGCCGGACAAGTTGGCATCCGCCGGATCCATCCGCGCAAAGCACCGGGATGACCGGTCAGCGTCCAAAGGAAAGATCGCCGGCATCGCCGGAGCCTCCGCCGGTGTCGACGATCCTGCTCCGGGAGTCATTGCCGAAGTATTGGCGATGACATCCGCGAAATCTCCAGAAGATGAATTGCCCAGGTCGGAGATGTCGCCGGGTGTGAGCGGACGGCATTCACAGGCTGCGGCGGACGGAAGGTCGGAGCAAAGGACGGAGGTGGGCATTGGCATGAGTGCATCCGTCCATGGGTGCAGGGCGCGCCATCCATGGCGCGTCGTGGTTAGAGGGGAAAATGGGGGTCAGGGCGTGAGACTGGCGGAGGTACCGCTGCGCGCGGTCTTGAGGAGGCGGATGCGTTCTGAAAGATGGGCCGCACGTTTGATCAGGGCCGGATCACCGGACTTGACCATCTCTTCAAAGAGCGCACTAACCTCGTCCGACTTCATCAACGAGAGCACCTTGACGACGGTCAGCTCGTCCATTTCTCGGAGAATCGCCACGGCGGTCTTGGGGGAGAGGGAGCGATAGGTCGCCGCGAGGGTCTTGAGGTTCTTCGCTTCGTCGGCCTGAATCTCGATCATCCTGGCGCCGATCTCCTCACGCAGCGCCTCCACCTGTTTGCGGGTCTTTTCCAACTCGCTCCGCTCCGCCTGGAGACGCGATTCACGGGCGATGATTCCCTCCTCGCGCTGCTTGATGGCGGCCTTCTGATCCTTCAGTTCGCTGGCCAGGGTCTCCACCTCGATTGTCCAGAAATCCCACGGTGGCTCCGGGCGCTCCATTTTCGGTGCTGACGCCCGCGCCGCCGCAATCTGCTTCAGCAGCGGTTTCGAGGATGTCCAGATGAGACCGGTGCTGGTGCCGACGCCAAGGATCAGGCCGAGGGCAACGAGGACGATGGGATTCAGAAGAAGTTTCATGGCCGGCAAAAATTTTTTCAGACGATGGCTCCCGATTCACGCGCCACAGTGGCACTGGTATGTTCATCCAGGAGACGCTGGGCCTCACGTTCCATTCCGCGGCGATGGTCGCGCAGCGCCGACTCCCTGAGCTTTTCCACGAGGCGAACGTCGCGCCGGGCCTCCATCCATTCCCGGCGGCGTTCCTCGCGCGCCCGGGTGGCATCGTGGACGGCAGTACGCGCCTCACCCTCCCGGACCACCACCTGGCTGTGCGCTTTCAGGAACGCGATCTGATCGGCGGCGCGGAAGGAGCCTTGCCTCTGCTTCAGCACCTCCCTTTCCAGTCCGGACCTTTCCGCACCGATCCTCACCAAGGCAGCCTCCGCCGCAGCCACCGCGCGCACGGCTGCGATGAAGGAATCGCGCACACGGGCCTCGCGAGCCTCGCGAAGAGTCGCCACAGACTTGAGGGAGAAATGAAATCGCTTCATGGCACGCGTGGATCAGCCGACAATGCGCTTCAACTGGGCGAACGACTCCGCGCGTTCAACGCGCTCCTCCACCGGCTGACGCAGGAACGCGCGCAACGGATCGTTGAGTGCAACGGCCTGATCCAGCGCGGCGTTTGTCCCCTTCTGGTAGGCACCGATCGTGATCAGGTCTTCGTTCTTCCTGAAGAGGGAAAGATGCTCGCGTCCCCGTCCGCTGGAGGACCGTTCCTCGGGGGTGCACACATCATTCATCAGGCGCGAAACGCTCTCGAGCACATCGATCGCCGGATAGTGGTTCGCGTGTGCCAGTGCACGGGACAGCACAATATGGCCGTCCAGGATGCCGCGCACGGCATCGGCGACCGGCTCGTTCATATCGTCGCCCTCGACCAACACCGTGTAGAGCGCGGTGATTGTCCCGCGTTCGCCTGATCCCGCGCGTTCAAGAAGCCTCGGCAACAGGGCGAAGACACTGGGCGTATAGCCGCGGGTCGCGGGGGGCTCGCCGACCGCCAGGCCGATCTCGCGCTGGGCCATGGCAAAGCGGGTGACGCTGTCCATGAGAAGCAGGACGTTGGCGCCGGCATCCCGGTAGGACTCCGCAATGGCGGTCGCGGTGTAGGCGGCCCGCATGCGCAGCGGAGCAGGCGTGTCGCTCGTCGAGCAGACGATCACGGAGCGGGCCAGGCCCTGTTCGCCGAGGTCCTTCTCAAGGAATTCGCGCAGCTCACGGCCGCGCTCCCCGACGAGTCCGACCACCACCACGTCGGCGTCGGCACCGCGTGCAATCATCGAAAGCAGCGTGGATTTTCCCACGCCGGATCCGGCGAAGAGGCCCACGCGCTGACCGCGCCCCAAGGGGACAAACGAGTCGATCGCACGCACTCCGGTGATGAACGGCTCACTGATCCGCTGACGACGGAGCGGATGCGGCGGTTTCGAAGTCGTGACGTCGCCACGCTGGGTGCGGAGCTGACCCAGGCCATCGATCGGCCGGCCAAGCGCGTCCAGGACGCGGCCGAGCAGTTGCGGACCGGACGCCGGCAAGGGAGGAAGATCGCAGGCCATGACCTCGGCTCCGGCATGCAGGCCGGTCATCTCGCCAAGCGGCATCAGCAGCACATGCTGTCCGCGGAACCCGACGACCTCGGCCATGAAATCAAATTCGCCACGATCCGAACGCAGCTTGCAGAGCTCACCCAGGCCGACGTTCGGGCCTTCACTCTCGATGATCAGGCCCGTCACGCTGGTGACACGCCCCAGACGTCGCGCGGCCGGAACCGTGCGAAGCTGGGCACGCATGCCTTCGAAGATCGGTGTGATGTCGGCGGGCATGGATTGGTTTCAACCGGCGGCCATGAATTCCTGGCTGAGTGTGTCGAGCTTGACGCCCAACCGGGCGTCGGTGATTCCGAAACGGCTGCGCACCTGGCAGTCGCCGGGGGCCAGGGCGGGCGTGGGGGAAACACGCAATCCGGGATATCGGTTTTTCCACGCCGGGGAAACCGTCTCCAGCAGGGCGGCATCGCGCGGCGAAATCATCAATTCGAGATTTTCCGCCTCGGGATAGAGCTGCTCCAGGGTTTCGGAGCAGATCCTTTCGATCACCTCGGCCGGAGGTTCAAAACCAGCGAGCAGGCGCCGCGCGATCTCCACGACCAGTCCGGGCAGCGATGCCTTCACCTGACTGGAAATCGCCGCCTCGGCCTCCGCCAGCTTTCCGAAGATCCCATTCTGCAATGCCTGGACCTCGGCGCGGAACTCCACCAGTTGCTGGCTGGCGAACGCCCGGGCAGAATCGGAACCCTCCTGGAATCCCTCGACGCGCGCCGCCGCGAGTTCACTTTCCGTAAACTGGCGACCCGGGCGGCCCGGCAGCGTGGCCGAAGCGAGCGGGCGATCGAAGGCGATGAGCTTGCGGTAGATGGCCATGCGAACTTTTCGTGCCTGCATTACGCGACAACGGCGGCATCCGCGCCATCGAGCGAGATGGCGCCTTCCTCCTCCAGGCGGCGCACCACCTGGATGATGGCTTCCTGAGCCGTCTCCACATCCTTGAGCCGAACCGGACCGAGCATGGAAATTTCGTCGCGAAGGCTTTCCGCCGCACGTTTTGAAATGGAACCGTAGATCCTGTCCTTCAGCGGCTCGGTCGCGGACTTCATCGAAACCGCCAGATTTGCGGAATCGACCTCGCGAAGCACCCGCTGCAGATCCGCCGCCTGAAGGCGGATGAGGTCCTCGAAGCTGAACATCTTCTTGCGGATCGCCGCCCCCAACGCGCTGTTCCGTTCCTCAAGGCGCGCGAGCAGGCCCTTCGACGTCTCCTTGTCGATCCCGTTGAGCAGATCGGCCACGGAGCGAACGCCACCGCTCCGGTGGAAGGTCGGCCGGGCCTTGGTGTCAAAATGTTTGCCGAGGGTCCTCACGATCTTACCGACCAATTCGGTCGACGTGCTGTCAATCGTTCCCAGTCGCTCGACCACGTCCTCGCGCAATTCCGGGGTGAGCAGCAGGAAAATCTCGGCGGACTTTTCGCTGCTGAGGTAGGAGAGGACAAATGCGATGGTCTGCGGCTGCTCGTTCTTGATCAGGTTGAAGATCTGCCGGCCTTCCATCTCGGCGATGTCCTGGATGACATCCAGCGACGTGCCGCCGGGACTCGCCCCGACGCGGCCGAGGATGGAGTTCGCCTTGTAATCGCCGCGTGCGCGTTCGACCGTCTGCCGGGCGTAGTCGAGGCCTCCCAGGGTGGACGTCACGCTCTCACCGATCATCGGCGAAAACTCCTCGATCACCTGGCGACGAATGCCATCCGGCACCATGGGGAACTGTCCCATTTCCCGGCAGATCAGCTCGATGTGGCCGTCGTCAAACTGCTTGAGCACCTGCGAGGCCGCATCCGGTCCGATCACGATCAGGAAGACCGCCAGCTTCTGCAGCCGGCTCAGCTTGCCATAATCGATCGCTGCCGCGGGCGTCGCTTCGTTGTCCGTCTTTGTTGCCATGGTCGTCGGGGGAAATGAGGTGGGCGGTGCCGCGGGGTTCAGAGCGGTTGGAAGGCGGCGGGCATCACGTCTTCTTCACCGCCACCCAGTCGCGCAGGGCGGTGCCGATGTTGGCCGGCTTCGACTTGATGAGGTCGTTGAGAAGGTCCGGCGTGAGGACTCCACCGGCCTGGATCTGGCGCTGGCCGTCGCGCGGTGTCATCGCGAGAAGCTCAACCGGAACGGGCTCGGGCTTCTGCCGGCCCAGCATTTTCCAGAACACCAAGAGCACAATGGCAGCCACCGCGAGGGCGATGTAGCGGCTCGCCCCCTCGATCCATCCCTGGACCCTTGTGGCGGACTCAATGCGCTCAATGCCCGCGGCAACCGGTTCGGACTGGAATGGAATCTCCTGCAAGGTGACCAGAGAGTCGACCGACTGGCCCGGTGCGGCCTTGATGCCGAGGGCGTTGAGGACGATCTGGCGGAGTGCCTGGAGTTCCTCCGGCGTGCGGGGCTGCGGCGTCGGAGCGGCGGGGGCGGCACCCGGCGCGGCCGGTGCCGCCACGGTCCGCTGGGCAATGAAGACGGAGGCGGTGAGGTTCTTCACCGCGCCCGGCTGGCGGGTGATGTTGGTGACGGACCGGTTGATCTCGTAGGTGGTCGTGCGGTTCTTGCGATTCGATTCGGTCACATTGGTCGGGCGCACTCCCTCGGACGACGGCGTGCCGGGCTTGTCCGGCGTGTTGGCGGTGACGCCCACAAGCGCCGCGTTGCGCTGTTCGGTGGAGTTGGAGAGGTCATCGGTGCTCGTCTGGGTGCGCACCACCTGGCCATCCGGATCGAATTTCTCCTGCATCAAGGTCGTCGATTCGGTATCGATCTCGGCGGATACGCGGACGACGGCATTGCCGCTGCCCAGCACCGGTATCAACATCGATTCTACCTTTCTGGCGAGGTAGTCCTCGATCTGCTGGCGATAGCGCATCTGCGAGGATGCGGTGCTGAGCAGCGGATCCTGGCGGAGATCCTCGGAGAGAACCCTGCCCTTCTGGTCAACAACGGCGACTTGGTCCGGGCTCAGGCCCTGCACCGCGTTAGCCACGAGGTGGCGGATGCTGTTCACCGCCTCGACATCCAGCCTGGAACCGGCGAGTTCGACAAAGACGGATGCGGTCGGCTTGACGCCCTGGTCGGTGAGAAGAAGCCTGTTCTCGGGCTGGACGATCATCACCCGGGCGCTGCGCACTCCATCGAGCTGTCCGATCGTGCGGCCGAGTTCCCCCTGGAGGGCGCGCATGTAGTTGGTGCGCTGGACAAAGTCGGAAAGACCGAACTGCCCCTTGTCGAAGATCTCGAAGCCGACGCCATCACCCGTCGGCACGCCCTTGCCCGCAAGGTCCATCCGCAGGCGGTGCACCTGATCGGCCGGCACGTAGATGGTGCTGCCGCCATTGGTCACGCGGTGCGGCACGTTCTGCGACTGCAGGGTGCTGACAATCTGGGCGGCGTCCTTTTCCGAGAGACGGCCGTAGAGCAGTTGGTAGTCCGGTTGACGTGACCAGATGACGAGGCCGGCGAGGCCCGCCACGACCGCAACCGTGGCCACGATGAGCGTGACGCGCTGGTTGAGGCCCAGTTGTTTCCAGAGACCGTGGAGGGAGGAGGCGAACGATTTCATGCGCTGGGCGCCGGGAGGGAGGGAAGGAAGAGTGAAGGAAGAGGAGCGAAGCAGGAGATCGGAGGAACTACACCGGC
>CAZOXB010000129.1:0-11080 GCA_964583635.1 uncultured Opitutaceae bacterium
GTGTCTCTTCGGCGGTCTCGTCGAGCCAATGCCGCAAAACCTGCTGCTCCCTGGGGTCGAGTTGCAGGATGGCCTCTTGGATTTCCGTGAGCTTGGACATGGATCAATGCATAGTCGTCGGGATCGTTCAGACAACTGGAAAATGGCCTCGCGGTCGCCTATTGGATCGGCGGCGAGGCGCCGGCGCCTACCACGACATGATTGAGGAAGACTTCTGGTTCCTCGCTGTTTTCCGTCAAACCCGGACGTGCCGTCCATTCAGGTACAGTCACCAAAGCTAACAGTCACGCATTGGTGCCGGAGCGTGTCGCCGCAGCCGAGCATTGGGTAGGATTTCCGCCGGATGGGAACCGGAAAATGCCGCACACCGGCGACACTATTGGCCCACGTCCGCGCTATTTTTCGCCGACGCGGGTGATCGACACGTAATAGGCGCCGATGGTCTCCCCAATATCGGCGCCATTCACGAAGGTCGCCTGCAACCGTGTCGGGCCGGAACTGAGTGGCACCCGGAACCTGACTTCCCGCGCTCCTGGTTCCATCCGGCTGCTCCGGTCGTAGCTTCCCACCCGCAGCCGCGCATAGGTCGCCACGATTGACGCCGAAACGTCGTGAGTCTCCGCATAATCGTAACTCCGGTTGAAGTAGCGGAAGGCCTTCAGCGATGCGGGAACGGGGATGGATGCCGTGATGGGCGCATCCACGTCGGGCGGCCACCGGCGGAGGCAGACTTCATAGATGCCATCACGCTCAACCTCCAGAGCCCAATAGCCTTCATTGCGGCGGGCCGCGAGCACCTCGTCCTGATTCCAGGTCACTCTCCCATGGAGGTCGTGCGTCGTCAGCAGAACCGGATTGGCGCGTTCCGATCCGATGACGATCGCGGGTTCATGATCGAACGACGGCTGAAGGCTGCGCCACCATTCGTCGTAGGCCTGACGCAGCTCCGCCACGAGCGCTGGCTGCTGCGCCGCGATGTTCATGCGCTGCCCCGGATCGGTGGCCAGGTCGTAGAGTTCGATCCCGTTGATCAGCCGCCAGCGGTCCTTCATCACGGCAGTCATTCGCCACGGTTCCGGAAACTCCGTGCGCTGGCTGTCGGTGAACAACACGCGGTCCGACGTCCACGCAGCCTTCTCTCCGCGTAGCAGCGGAACAAGACTGCGTCCGTCGAGCGGAGGCCCGTTGCGCCGCTGCAACCCGCACAACTCCATGAGCGTGGGCAGGACATCGGCACCGAACGTGAGTTCGCTGACGTCGCGGCCGGACGTCAAGCCGGCGGCCGGCCAGTGCAGGAAGAAGGGAACGCGATGCCCGCCTTCATAGGGGCTTGCTTTCATCCCCCGCATGCCGGCGTTGAAATTCCGCTCTCCGCGTGATGTGCCGTTGTCACTCGCAAAGTTGAGCAGCGTGTTCCGGTCGAGCTGGCATTCCCGCAACGCCTCGCGAAGGCGGCCCACGTACTCGTCGATATGGGTGATCATCGCGTAGAATTCGGCGCGCCCCGGCTCGATGCCCTGCTCGGTATAGGGCTTCACATACTCCGGTGGAGCGACATAGGGCTGGTGCGGCGCATTCGTTGCGATATAAAGAAAGAACGGGCGCTCCTTGTTGGCACGGACGAATGAAATTGCCTCGTTGAACCACACTGCCGTGCAGAATCCATGGAACTTCTCGGGGCGGCCGTTGCGCAGATACGTGTCGTCGAAATAGTCGTTGCCCCAGGCATCCTGGATGTTGCCGACACCGCCGCCCCCGTGCACCAGGACCTCGTCAAAGCCGCGGTCCTGGGGGCGGTACGGGTAGTTGTCGCCAAGGTGCCACTTCCCGAAAATGCCCGTATGGTAGCCGTTGTCGCGGAAGATCTCTGCCATGGTGACCTCGTTCCGATCCAATATCGACCGGCCCATGATCGTATGCCAGACACCGACCCGATTGTGATTGCGCCCCGTCATCAGCATCGCCCGGGTTGGGGAGCATGTCGGCGCCACATGAAAGTTGTCCAGGCGCACACTCTCCGCATGCAGGCGGTCGAGATTGGGCGTCTTGATCCACGGATTGCCGTGACACCCCAAGTTGGCGTAGCCTTGGTCATCGGTAAGGATCACGATCACGTTGGGCCGCTGGGCGGCCGTGCTCTCGGAGGCGGGGCTGGTGAGTGAGGCCGTGCAGAAGACGGCCGCGGCACACAGGGTTGAGGCGGCGGCCCGCACCCGCCGGGCAGCCCCGGTCAGGAATCCGGACAGCCGTCCGGAGCACAGTCGTCCGTCCGCCGGATCGCCGGCCGTGCCACCAGCTTTGCGGCCATTCCCCATGATTGCTTGCCGGTCGTTTCGGATCGCCGGACTGCAGATTCGCGTAAACTTCATGAGCTGGAAGGTAATGATTTCCCCGCATCGGGTCCAAGCCAATGTGGGCTTCCAATGTCAGGCCTAACCCACACTGGAAGGAACGATCGCCCCGGTCGATGGAAGGATGGCTGCTCCGTCATGATCTGCATCCCGGCTCCATCGTCAAAATCACAGTATCGTCTCCGCGATCGGATCCCAACGAACCACACGCTGCTGGCGATATGACTCCACTGACATCAGTCCGGTGACCACTTCAATAAAGGCTTCATCGATGTTGCACTTCGGCCGTCCCCGGCTGCGCACGCATTGAATGAAGTCCTCCATGTGGTTGGGTTGATTCGGCGTCCTGCCAGGCACGTAGCCCCTGGGCAGATCGGTTCTTCGGTTCATCCGATCGGCAACGACTTCGAATTTCGTCACGTCGTGAGCAATATCGTTAAACCTGAGGGTTGCCTCCTTGCCGCAAAGCTCCACCGGCTGATTGATTCCGACGTTCATGCTCCCGGTGAACGTGACCGTGCGGGCCGCCTTGTTAAAGTGATAGTTTGCAATCCATGTATCCGGCACTTCGCGATCGTCGCCGATCTTCTCATTCAGCAGCGCATTCAGTCCCGTGCAGGAACATGTGTCGGGGATGCCATGCCCCAGTATGTACTGGACGAAATCAAGCTCGTGGCTGAGGAGATCCCCCGCTTGCCCGGTCCCATAACGCCAATAACAGCGCCAGTGCCAAAAGTGCCGCTCGTTGAACGCAATCTTTGGCGCGGTACCGAGCCAGAGCTCCCAGTTGACTTCCTTTTCCACGAGCGCCGGATCCGGCCTGTCAAATTGATTGTAGTATCCATACCAGCGCCACGTCGGCGTGCCGAGGGGCCGGTTTATGTTGAGCCGGCCCGTACGCACGAGCGTGATCGGACCGAGCACTCCCGAGGCCACGATTTCCTTGGCTTGAATTGCACAGGTCGCCTGACGTGCCTGGTGTCCAAGTTGAAAAACGCACCCGCTCCTCCTGATTGCGTCACGCATGAGCTTTGCCTCGGCAAGCGTGCGGCTGAGGCCTTTTTCGCAGTAGATATCCTTCCCTGCCCTCACCGCATCGAGCACCATCTGGCAATGCCAGTGGTCTGGGGTACCGATGACGACCGCGTCGACGTTCCTGTCCGCCAATAATTCCCGGTAATCCACATAGGACCTCACGTCGGAATTCTGGCTGCGCTGGATACCACGCTCACGATGCGGGCCGAAGACGTCGCAGATGGCCGTGACCTTTACGCCATCCACAGCGGCGACCGCTCGGACAAGATCACCGCCACGCGTGCCGGTACCGATGCAGCCCACATTGACGGTTTCGACGGGCGTCTTGGCACGGAGAATAATCGGCCCAAACGTCGATGCCGCCGCAACGGTTGACGCTGCCTTGCCGGTTGCACCGATAAATGCCCGGCGCGTGAAGCTCCGACGTTGCGTGGGGAGGGTGGGATCGTCCATTTGCACGGGGAAAAAGTATCCTATGGCATCGGGTACGCCGTGTGCGCAGGCCTATCACCGCCGCCAGTGTTGTTTGGAAGGATAACGTCGTTCCGGCCTGACCTGTTAACCGGGCGCCTCAGTATTGTTGCGTGAAATTGATGCCACCCCCTCTCGCCGGAATGGCGAAACCGGAGTCCGGTTATGAAGCCAAATATCCGATGGGACGGACGATCGCGTGGGATCAGTCGGACAAAAGAGTGACACGGATTCTGTCGGAGCGCCTGCGCACCGATGACAAATCACCCATTTTCCCGTAACCCGGGGAGCCCCTCATGGGCAGATCCGGGCTGCACCACCTCGCGTTCGCCCGTTCTCAGGTCAGCTTGAGTTCGCTGCAGGCCAGCTGGCTCTGCTTGCGGAGATCCTTGAGCCACTCGGAGATATCTGACGCCTTCATGCCGGTGATGGCCAGCCAGGCCGACGGGGGCTGGTCCGGAATGGTGTCCGAAGGCATGCAGAGCAGCGAGCGGGCCCAGCGGGCCACCGCCACGGTCATGCACAGAACGCGATTTGCCTCGGGGCATTTCTCCGGCTCGAGCTGGAATCTCACCGCGTCACAGACCTCCGCGGAGAATCCCCAGAGTTCAAGCAGCGCCGCACCCGCCTCGGCATGGGAGTAGCCCAGCCAGGCGCGTTCGGCCTCCGCGGTATCCAACGGATAACTCGCCATCGCCAGCATCGGCGCGGGTCTCTGACGCACCGCGTACCGGTCGATCACCACGAGCCCCAGACCATGCATGAGGCCCGCCGAATAGGCTGAAACACGATCCACATCGCTCTTCTCCCCGAGACTCGCCGCCGCGAACGCACACGTCACGGCGCGCGCCCAGAGCGACTGGGCATCAAGGCGGTAGGTGGCGAGCGGACGCCCCACCATCTGCGACCCGACGGCAAATGTCACCAATTCATGGATACCCGAAAGCCCGACGCGCTGGATCGCCTCGAGAATGTTGTCGACCTTGGAGCCGCGACGGAAAACCGCACTGTTGGCGATGCGAACCACCCGCGCGGACAAACCCGGCTCAAGTGCCACCATGTCACCCATGTCGACCAGCATCGCATCGGGATCCATGATCATCTTTTGCAGGGACTGCAAAACCCGCGGCGCCGGCGGCAGGTCGTCAAGCTCCCTGACGAGAATCTCCGGCGGCGGTGGCTGTGCGATCAAGGACATGGGCGCGCCCCTCACATCGGCACGCCCCGGTGCGGAATTAACCGTCAATATGCCTGAACGCAAGTTGCTGGCTTACAAATCGCGAATTACTTCTGCACCGGCACCGGTGGTGGTGTGCAGAAAATCCGGCCTGGCACCGAATGCATGGAAATACCGCTCCACCACCTGCCGGGCGTCGTTCTCTCCAAAATCCGGGGTCGTCAGGGCCATGACCGCCCCGCCAAAGCCTCCACCCGTCAGACGGGCGCCGTATACGTGCGGGTGCGGCGAGAGGTCTTCCACCAGGTGGTCGAGTTCGGGCGTGCTGTTTTCGAACAGGATTTTCGAGCTCAGGTGGGAGGCTTTCAGCAATTCACCGACTGCGGTCAAATCCTCCCTCCTTAGTGCGGCGATGGTCCGTTGCACCCGATCGATCTCCTCGACGACGTGGCGGGCCCGGCGATAGACAACTGGGGGCATGGCAGACTGCTTTGCCTCGAGCCCGCGAGTTCCCAGATCGGCCAGTTGCGCGACACCCAACCGGCTGGCTGCCTCCATGCACTCGCGGTGCCGTTCCGCATAGAGCCCGTCAACGAGTGCATGCTTGGTGTGGGTGTTGAACACCCAAAAGTGCGCCGAAGCCGGCAAAGGCACGGTTTCGAAGCGGGGTATCCGGCAGTCGATGAACACGAGCGCGTCCTTCCGGCCAAAACCGGAGACGCCCTGGTCCAGTATCCCGCAGGGAACACCAACGAAATGGTTTTCGGCGTGCCGGCCGATCTTGACCACAGTCTCCCGGACGGGCTTCTGCGCGGTGATGGCCAGAAATGCGAGCGACGAGGCGAGTTCCAAGGCAGCGCTGCTGGAAAGCCCCGCTCCCGCCGGGAGGTCAGACACAACCACAAAATCGAACCCTTCAGGCGCCTGCAGGCCGAACTCCGGCATCGCCGCCAGGACACCCAGCGGATAATTCACCCATTGGTTCGATCCGGTCTGCTTTGACAGGGTCGAAGCCGGCAACGCCACCACGTCCCGGGCGTACGCACTGAAGAAACGCCGCACGCCATTCGTCGTCCTGGACACCGCCACCCAGACGCCGCGGTCAATTGCCGCGCCAAGCACGGTGCCTCCGTTGTAATCGGTATGATTGCCGATGAACTCTATCCGCCCGGGAGCCCGCGTGATGACCTCGGGCTCGCGACCAAATGTGTCATGAAACAGGGCGATCACCTTGGCTTGCATCGAAAGGACTCCGAAATGCCGGTGGTCACCCGGAGTCGTCAACGGGTTTTCGTCCGGGATCCGGCGGAAGGCGGCGAGGTCGCCTCAAACCCCGGCGGCGTCTCGCCCTTGTGCCCCTTGATCACCAACTGGAGCAAGGACGCCATCGCCTCTTCCCGCGAAATCCCCCGCTCCTGCACCCATTGGTCGCAACGTTTCCGGACCTGCGCCGCCATTGTCCGCGCCTGTGAGGGATTCGCGCCCAGACCGGCAAAGAGCGCCGTCAACTGTTCGAGTTCGCCACTCATGATGACGGCAATATCCGTAACGTCGGGATGGCCTCCGCGTCCAGCGAGAGTCCCTTGACCGGATCGAAGCCGAGCAACGTCACCAAGGCAAAGCCGAGGTAGCCTCCTTCGCGCAGATTTGCGGTCGTGCGCAGTTCCCCCACCCGTTTCCCGCCTTGGAAAAGCGCGTGCGGACCCGCCGCAGGAGCCACTCCATTCCCAAGAACCCGCAGCAGCTTCCGACGAATCTGCCCCATCGCCTTGAGGCGCGCGATGGTCTCCTGTCCCAGGTAGCAACCCTTGACGTAGGAAATGGCGCTCTCCTCCAACCCTCCCTCGTTCGGCAGATCGCCGATCCCAATGTCACGCGGCACGTTGACGATCCCCGCCGATAGTCGGGCCCGTTCAAGGTCTTCATGCGTCAAGGCCGGTCCGGCCCACGTCGGCAACGCCGGCAATGCGTCCGAAATCCATTCGACACTCGCTGCAAACCCGCGCCTCCCTTTGAAAACAAACCCGGAACCAACGCGCGAAAACCGTCCTGCCGGCACGGGCCCGCCGACACAGTCCTCCACCCAGCGAACCGGCCCGGCGCCCACCGCCAGGAGGCGAACCCATCCCGAGCCCAGGTCATTTATAACAACATCATCCGAAATGATATAGGATTCCAACCTTTCCCGGAAGATTCCCGCGGGAGTCTCCTCGTTGAGCAGCCAAATCTCGGTGTCACTGACCTTGAAAAACAGGCTGTCCGCCACCACCCTTCCCTTCTGCGTCAGCCAAAGCCCATGGGAAACAGCGCCGCGCTCGGATGCCCTTAAGTCCTGGGTCACTTGGCCTTGCAAAAACTCCAAGGCATCCGAACCCGTCACACAAAACCATGTGGCAGGCCTGGCCAATTGGAATCCGATCACCTTTTCTGAAATATTCATCTATTTAACCTATTATGCCCCAATTTGTTAAACGAATTAACACATAAATTACCAAACTTCTTGTTGACGTACTCTGCCGTATTCATATCACTTGGACCATCAGATTTTCACTTCTCCCGCTTAGCGGGAGTTTTGGGGTAACTAAGAAAGCAAATGGCCGGTCGCTTAGGGGTAGGCGACCGGCCAACTTTTTTTCAAAAAACGGAATCAACGGCGAGCGACTCCAAGAAACGCCCTGACAATCGATATACGGGAATTCCCCTCCGCGTCTTCTTCGCGCCCTCGCTGCTTCGCATTTTCCCATTCGGCCCGGGCTTGCCTCGGCAAAGGCGTTGCTGGCAGCTTGGCAGGTCATGCATATTACGTCCGACATCAATGTCGTCGAGACCCGTGCACTGCCATCACCGGCTCAGTTGCTGGCGGAATTGCCAAAGTCTCCACGGGAATCCGCGTTTGTGGCCAACGCCCGCCACGATATCCGCCAACTGATTTTTACGGATGACAAGCGCTTCCTCCTGATCGTCGGGCCCTGCTCCATCCACGACGTCGAAGCCGGCCGCGATTACGCCCAGCGCCTGGCCGCCCTCTCCAGGGAAGTGGCGGACCGGATCATGATCGTCATGCGGGTCTATTTCGAAAAGCCACGCACCACCGTCGGCTGGAAGGGCCTGATCATGGACCCTCACCTGGACGGCACGCATGATATCGCATTCGGCCTGCGAACCGGGCGGGCTTTCCTGAGGGACATCCTCGATCTCGGCCTGCCCACCGCCACGGAGTTCCTCGACCCGATCACCCCCCAATATGTCGCCGATCTGGTTTGCTGGGGTGCGATTGGCGCTCGCACGACCGAGTCACAAACCCATCGGCAGATGGCCTCCGGGCTATCCATGCCGCTGGGCTTCAAGAACGGTACGGACGGCGGCATCCAGACGGCGATCAATGCGATCAAGGCCGCCTCGCAACCGCAGACTTTCCTCGGCATCAACCTGCAGGGCTCCGCTTCCGCGATTGTCACCCGGGGCAATGCCAACTGCCACGTTGTCCTCCGTGGCGGCGCCGCGGGGTCGAATTATTCCGCCACCCACATCGCCCAGGCGGAAACCATTCTCTCGAAGGCCGGCCTTCCGCGTTCCATCCTGGTCGACTGCTCGCACGACAATTCCTCCAAGCAGCCCGAACGACAGCCCGAGGTCCTGAGGGCGCTGCTCACGCAGATCAAGGACGGCAACACCTCGATCATGGGTGCCATGCTGGAGAGCAACCTGGGTGCCGGCAGCCAGAGTTTTCCCGTGGCCCGGGACAAGCTTCGTTACGGCGTCAGCATCACGGACGGATGCATTGACTGGCCCACCACGGAGGCCTTGATCCGCGAGACCCATGCATCCCTGACGCCACGGTTTGGTCCATGACACCTTCGTCCATAACATGGTCTCCACTTCTCCCAAACGGAAGAATCCGCAAATTGAGCCGATTGACGCAGATTGACCGAGTAGGCATGGGAAACGAAGACGGCCAATGCCTGATAAAATCCGCGGTACTCTGCGCAAACGGTGGATCTGCCTGCCTGTGTCCGGATCGGGTTTGGAGTCCGGCCACGGACGGGAGTTGCGTCGTCACGACCCGCACGCATAGACTTGAGATCCTCATTCCATCATGAAAGCTCCCTTACGTGTAGCCGTGACCGGCGCCGCCGGCCAAATCGGATATTCCCTCCTCTTCCGCATCGCCTCGGGCGCGATGTTTGGACCCGAACAGCCGGTGATCCTCCAGTTGATCGAGGCACCGATCGAAAAGGCGATGAAGGCCCTCGAAGGTGTGGCCATGGAACTCGACGATTGCGCCTTTCCGCTGCTCAAGGGCATCGTCATGACCGACGACGCCAAGGTCGGCTTCAAGAGCGCCAACTGGTGCCTGCTGGTCGGCGCGAAACCGCGCGGACCTGGCATGGAACGCGCGGACCTGCTGAAGGACAACGGTCGGATCTTCATCGGCCAGGGTCGCGTCATCGACGAAGTCTCCGCCGATGACGCCCGCGTGGCCGTGGTGGGAAACCCCGCCAACACCAATTGCATGATTGCAGCCAGCCAGGCCAAGCGCCTCACACCGGATCGCTTCACCGCGATGGTGCGCCTGGACCAGAACCGCGCACAGTCCCAACTCGCCAAGAAGGCCGGCGTCGACCTCACGGCCGTCAGGGACATCTTCATCTACGGCAATCACAGCCCGACGATGTTCCCGGCCTACGCACACGCGACCATCAATGGACGGCCCGCCACCCAAGTGATCAACGACACCGCCTGGCTCCAGGGGCCCTTCTGTGAAACGGTCGGCAAACGCGGCGCCGCCATCATCGCCGCCCGCGGCGCCTCGTCGGCCGCCTCCGCCGCCAACGCCCTTGTCGACCATGTGCGCAGTCTGGTAACTCCTGGCGCCATCCACTCGGTCGCGGTCAAGTCCAACGGCGCCTACGGCTTCGATCCGAATGTCTGGGCCGGCATGCCGGTCCGCACCACCACCCCCGGCAGCTACGAAGTGATCCCCGGCTACGCCATGGACGATTTCGCCAGGTCAAAGATCGCCGCCACCAACAAGGAACTGGTGGACGAGCGCGCCATGGTGGTCGACATGCTGGGCTGACTTTCTGCGCACGCTGAGGCGGGGAAAAGAGGACCTTCCGCTAGAGTGTCACTTGTGAATCGCGCGGATCAGCGGGGCGACGGCAGCCGTTGACTGCACAGAGGGTCTGTGCATACTCCAACGGTTGCCCTCCAAGACCATTTCTCTCGAAGTTGACGCCTACGACCGGCTCAAATCGACGCGACGCGCTGGCGAGTCGTTCTCCGATGTCGTGCGGCGCATTACCCTGCCACCGTCCAAGGCGACGGCGGCCGATCTGCTCAAGGAAATGAAATCGGGGACCTTCGGAAACGGGGTGGATTGGACCGCGGTCAAACAGGCGGTGGCCGGGCGGCAGCGCTCGCGCACATTGCGGTCGGCCTGATGCTGTTCGACAGCGAATTTCTCATCCACGCCTCCGGGCAACGGGGAAAGTAGGCAAAGATTGCGGCGGAGGCGTTTCTGCGAATGCATCTTGCTGCGCCCCTCTTCACGTCGCGGGTGTGTTGGGCTGAATTTGCCGAAGGCTGCGTGGCCCCCAAGGATGTGCACGATGCCCTGCGTCTCTTTGCAATCGTGGAGATTGACGAGCGGATCGCTTGGGCAGCCTCACGCGTGGCCCGGGAGTTGAAACCAGGCGGAATGCATATTGGAGATATTGACATTTGGATTGCCGCAACCGCCGTCGCTCATGGTCTGCCTCTCGTCAGTCGAAACCTCCGGCACTTTGCACGCGTGGCCGGACTTCAAGTCCTAACCTATTGACCCACGCGACATGACAACGCGACCAACCGTCCGCAAGATTCCGGTCGCCGATGTTTGTGTTGCGGCATGGGGTGTATGACGACCAGAGATGAACACAAGAAACGGGCGGGACGAACCGATGCCCCCTCCTCCTTCCAGGCTGTTTGCGTCGGGGCATTGCCGCCAGGCAGAACACCCTTTCCTCCACTCGGGATTGCGCATTGAAATCCATTTGGAATCAAC
>CAZOXB010000130.1:0-10905 GCA_964583635.1 uncultured Opitutaceae bacterium
CTCGAGTTTTTCGTGGATTTCGAATGTGCTCTTGGCGATCAGGAACAAGCCGCCGCTGAGGAGAATGAGATCGCGGCCGGAGATCGAGAACCCGGCAATGTGAACCAAGGGGGTGGTGAGTTTCGCGATCCAGGCAATGCCCGCGAGAAGCAACAGGCGCGTGATCAATGCGAGCCCCAACCCCGTTTGCCGCGCCTTGCCTTGCTGTTCCTTGGGCAACTTTCCGGCAAGGATTGAAATGAATATGATGTTATCGATGCCGAGTACGATTTCGAGCGCAGTCAGCGTGAGCAGCGACATCCAGACCTGGGGATCGGCGAGAAATTCCATGGGAAAGAAATCCCAGCGAGGCAGAGAGCCCGGGCCGGGTCAATGCATCGCCATTGCCACACGGGGAAATCTCGGGCCACCCACGCCGCTGGAAAACGAGGCGAAAAATCAACTGGACGGATCAACGCCGGATGTCCGACAGGCCCGCCCCACCTCGCGATTCTCCGCAACCCGTCACCGGTCCATCCCATCCAACAGACTTCCGGCCGCCGCCCGGCCCGCAAGCCAACCCGTGGTCCATGCCGCCTGGAAATTGAAGCCGCCCGTGATCCCATCGATGTCGAGGACTTCACCGGCAAAATGAAGTCCCGGACACACCCGGCTTTCCATCGTGCGAAAATCCACTTCGGTCAGGCGGACTCCGCCGCACGTGACAAACTCCTCCTTGTTCGTGCTCTTGCGGGTGACCTCGAACTCCGCCGCCACCACTTGTGCGGTCAGCCTGTCGATCGCATCGTTTGAAACCTGGGACCAGACAGTCGAGTCACCAATGCCCGCAGCCGCGAGCAGCCGTTGCCAGAGCCGGGAAGGCAACGGAAAGGGACACGCATTCCCTACCTGCCGGCGCGGCGATCGGTTGCGCTCGGTGATCGCGGTTGTCCGGGCCGACTCGCGGGTATGGGACGGCGAAAAATTGATCCGGAGTCCGAAGCGATATTTGACAGCCGCCAGTTCACGCGCGCCCCAAGCGGAAAGCTTGAGGATCGCGGGTCCGCTCACCCCCCAATGCGTGACCAGCAACGGCCCCTCTTCCTTGAGCGATGTCCCGATCGCCTGCGCGGTCACGTCGCCAACCGAGAGCCCCGACAGCCCCTCGAGGCGCGGATCGTCGATGTGAAACGTGAACAAGGAAGGCACCGGAGGCTCGATCGTGTGGCCAAGCATTTCAGGTATCGACCCGGTCATCTGCTTCAGGCCGCCTGTCGCGAGTATCAGCCGATCAGCGGTCACGGTGTCACCGCCGCTCAGCGTAATCCTGAACTGGGTCACGGGTGTGGCCTCGATCTTCGCGACGTCGGCGTCCCGGGCTGCAGTCACCCTTGCGACCGAACGGATTCCCGTCTGAATCCTCAGAACAACGCCCGCTGCAACCGCGGACTGCGTGAGCACATCCACGATCGTCGTCGAGTCGTCGCTGACCGGAAACATGCGTCCATCCGCTTCGGTTTTCAACGGCACCGAACGACGCTCAAACCATTCCACCGTCTCACGCGGGCCGAACACATGAAACGCACCCAGCAGTTCGCGTCCTCCGCGCGGGTATCGCTTCACGAGTTCGCGCGGCTCAAAACAGGCATGGGTGACGTTGCAACGGCCTCCGCCGGAGATGCGGACCTTCGCCAGCGGATGTGCGGTCGCCTCGTACAACGTCACGGTGCCGGCGCTCCCGAGTCGCTCCGCCGCGGTTATGGCCGCGAAATAGCCGGCGGCACCCGCGCCGGCGATCAGGATGTGCGGCGAATTCATGCTGCGCACTCAACCGCAATGGCGCACTGATTCCACATGAATCGTCACTCCGCCCCGAACGAACACGGTGGCACATGGCCGTCCCAAACACCCCTACCCTTTTACATAAAGGACCGGCACTTTCGTGCCGGTCCTGTTTTCCCCAAATGACTCTTGCGAGTCGAAAGTAGGCCTGGCGAGTGCGTCCTCCGTCGTGCGGGAGGACGCCACCGCCACCGTCGAGCGTGGTTATTCAGCGCTCTTTTTCTTGCCCTTGCGTCCGCCCTCATTCCTGCCGGGCGACATCTGGTCGAACTTTGTCTGCTGTTCCGGAGTGAGAACCGCGCGGACCTTGGCATTGGCGCCGCGCATCAGCTCCATGCGCTTTGAACGGCGATCCTGCTCGGACAGCGAGGTATCGTTCGCGAGCTCCTTCATCGCGGTGGCCTGCTCGGCATAGATCGCCTTGACCTTGGCCTGCTGATCGGCGGTCAGGGAGAGCTGTTCGGTGAGGTGCTGGATGCGATCACCAGCGGCACCGGCACGGTGCTTCCCATCGCGGGCAGGGCGATCCTGAGCCTGGGCCTGAATTGACGGGACGAGCAAAGCGGCAAGAAGGAGACTCGCCGCGTAGAACATTTTCAGTGATTTCATGGATAAGAACAGACGTGATTGAAATAACAGGTAACTGTACTGCTGACAGGGAGCAGAGACGCCTGGCGTCTTGTTTGGTTACATCGAATCCAACATGAAGCTGCACGAGCTCACCCATCTGGCGGAGGCAACGGTCAGCGCAACGCAGCGAAAATTGCCTGCAACGCTGCAATCACTGGCCCAATCCCTGCCGGTCGTCTACCATGACTGGCCCTCCGATGAGATTCTCGGCGAGGAGTTTGAGCCCGACATCCTCGGAATGTTTGTCGGAACTCCGTTTCAGGCAGCCGGCCGTGATGCGAACGAGTTTCCACCCCACATCCTCCTCTTCCTTGAAAATATCTGGGATTATTCCGATGCGGATCGTGCAACCTTCATCCAGGAGGTGAAAATGACTTATCTCCACGAACTCGGTCACTTTCTCGGCTGGGACGAAGAGGAAATTGCCGCGCGTGGTTTGGATTGAGAAATCACCGCCAATTTACGCACTGGGTTTGCGACTAAAATTCCTGCGACTGACGACGGCCGGCCTATTGCGAGGTTGTCCGTTGGGAAATACGCACGACGACAAATATGGCGCCCCACCGGGTTCCGCACCTCTACTCCGCACTTCCAAAGTGACCCGGAGCATGTATAGCGTGGATCGTTCGATCTCTTTTCCCATGATGAAAAACCTCCTCCTTTGCGTGTGTATGCTGGGCCTGGCGACCAGCACCGCCTTCTCTGCCAACAAGCTAACCCGCAAGGAATGCGTTACCCGGATTGAGTCCTGCGAAGCGATCATCCGCGAGTTCCAGTCAGATCCCGCCACGGCGGTGCCAGCCTCGGTCCTTGCCCGTGCGACCGCCATTGTCATCACGAACCAATTCAAAGCCGGCTTCATCTTCGGTGTAAAAGACGGCTACGGCGTGCTGTTGCTGAAAAAGAGCGACGGCCAATGGAGCGTTCCGGGCCTGATCAACGCGGGGGAAGCAAGCGTCGGCCTTCAGGTCGGCGGCAATGCGATCGAAACCATCTACGTGTTCACCGATACCCGCACGCCACGTCTGCTCTTCTCCCAACGCTTGAATGTGGGCGCCGACGCGCAGGCCGTCGCCGGTCCACGCGCGGCTGATGCCGAAAGCACAACGGATGACTTTCGCAAATATCCCGTCCTGATCTATACCAAGGCCCGCGGTCTCTTTGCCGGTGCCTCGGTCAAGACCGGATTCCTATCCCGCGACGACGAAGCCAACCGCTTGCTGTATGAAACGTCGTACAGCACACCCGAGATCGTGGACAGCGATTGGATCACGCCGCCCAGCGAGGTCGTGCCGCTGATGAACTTCGTTCGTTCGATTACGAAGTAACCGGTCGTCCCCCTATCGCTGGCGGGACGATTCCCACCTTGGAGGGCCACGGTCCCTCGTGGCCGCGGGAACGCACGACACTCGACAACGCCGGCAGGTCAACCTCTGCAACGTCAGATCCCGCAATCCCGGCCACGAGGGACCGTGGCCCTCCAGGCACATCAGGGCGCCAGCGACCCGCCGATGGCCATCAGGAGCGCATGCTTTGGAGGTACTCTCTGAGGCGAAGGATCACGGTGTCGGCCACGAGGCGCTGAACATCCACCCGGCCCAGGTTCGGCACGCTGATGCGGGCCGATTCGACAAAGATCTCCCGAGTGGATCGATGGTGCACCAACGCCCACCACGCGAAGGGGGTCTCCACGCCGAATTCAGGCGCCGGTTCCGCCCAACCGGTGGTTGCCAGCCCGATGTCGGCGCCAAACTGGCGGCATACTCCAAGCGCCATTTGTTCTGCCACGAGGGCAGATACGCAATGGGTGTCCTCGGCGATCCGCCTCCCGACCCCGAGCTGCCGCACTTTGCTTTCCAAAGTATACGCCGTGATTCCGCCCCGGAAGAAATCCGACGCCCCCGAGTGCGCCGTGCAACGGGTCTGAACCCGCCCGCCCGTCAGGCTCTCGGCAACCGCAAGGGTCCATGACGGCGGCCCGCAGAAGAGTTCTCGCAAGGTGCTCACGCAGGGCGGATCATACATTGCCCGGCATATTTTGCCAGTGCGGCGGCGACAATCCCGTTCCTCCCGCAGGTTCCGGTCACATTATCGCCCTATCTCCAGACCGACCGGGCAATGATCGCTGCCCATGACGTCCGGGCTGATCCACGCGCGTTTGAGGGCCGGGCGCAGCTTTTCCGACGCGATGAAATAATCGACCCGCCACCCGATGTTCCGGGCACGGCAATTCATCATCTGACTCCACCAGGTGTAATGTCCCGGCTCTGACGAAAACACGCGAAACGTGTCGACGAATCCCCGGGACAGCAGTGTCCCGAAGTTGCCGCGTTCCTCGTCGGTGAAACCCGCGTTGCGGCGGTTCGTCCTGGGGTTTGCCAGGTCAATATCCGTGTGGGCGACATTGAGATCACCACAGAAGATGACGGGCTTTTTTTTCTCAAGGCCTGTGATGTAGTTGAGAAAAGCCGGATCCCATTCGTTCACCCGATAGTCAAGACGCGTGAGCCCGCGCTGCGAGTTCGGAGCATAAACGGTGACCACAAAAAAATCGGCGAACTCGGCCGCAATCACCCGTCCCTCGGCATCGTGTTCGGCGACACCGATATTGATGGATACCGACTTGGGTTTGATCCGGCTGAAGAGGGCCGTTCCCGCATAACCCCGCTTGGCCGCGCTGTTCCAGATCACCTGATACTTTCCCGGCCATTCGACGTGTTGAACATCGCCCGGATGGGATTTTGTCTCCTGCAGGCAGATGACATCAGCGTCCCAGGATTCCATGTAATCGAGAAACCCCTTCCTGATGCAGGCCCGGATGCCGTTCACGTTCCACGAAATCAATTTCATCGCCCGCAAAACGTCCCGAGGTGCGAGCCGGACGCAAGCCTCCGCCTCGTTGGATCCAAAAAACGCCGCCCGGGGTCGACCCCTGCCCGGCTGGCGAATGGCCTCGTGTCGCGTGGCTCACTCGATCCGCCGGTCCGCAAGACACCGGCGCCGGTTCGGTCCCCATCAAGGTGCCGTGCATCACGGATTGCCAGTGATTTAGGGCGCGTTTTGAGTGTTTACGCACCGGCTCTCCTCTTTATCCTAGGTCGTTTCGGGATTGTTCATGACCACCCCTGAGACGTCGCTGCCAGTTGATCTGTTGCCTACATGGTTGTCCCGTGTCGTGGATGCGCACGCGATCGTCGCGGTGACGGATGCCAAGGGCATCATCATCTACATCAACGAAGCCTTCACTCAGATCTCGGGGTACACGCCGCAGGAGCTCATCGGGCGCACGCATGCCGTGCTCAAGTCCGGGGTGCACTCCGCACAATTTTATGAAGGCATGTGGGCGCAGATCCAGGCCGGGCGCCCCTGGCATGGCACCTTCTGCAACCGTGCCAAGGACGGTCATCTTTATTGGGTCGAAAGCACGATATTTCCGGTCCTCGGCGAAGACGGAACCCCGTCCTTTTACCTCGCCCTCCGGTCGGACATCACCCCGATGAAGACCGCCGAGGCGGCAGCCTCCGCCCTGTCGGAACAGTTGGCTGCCCAGGCAACCGAGTTGAAGTCCTCGCGGGACGAGCTGAGCGCCTTCTTCAACCACGCGCCCATCGGGATGAGCTGGCGCGATGTCGACAGCGAGGGGCGGCCCGGAGCGAACCATGTGAACCGGAAATTCACCGAGCTCTGCGGTCTGACCGCCCAGGAGGCGCTCGACATTGAAAACGTCCGGCGGGCCTCCCATCCCGAGGATTGGGCCCGGCAGGAGGAGCTCACCGCCCAGATGTATGCGGGCCAGCGCGACCGCTTCAGCATCGAAAAACGCTACATCCACCGCGACGGGCGTGTGGTGTGGGGCAATCTCACGGTAAGTGTCCTGCGCGATCCCGCCGGCGCCGTCACGCACCAATTCGCGATGCTGGAGGACATCACCGCGCGGCGCGCGACCGAGGACGAGCTGCGGCGGAGCGAGGCGCGCTGGCGCACCTACCTCTCGATCGCGAGCGAGATCCTTTACGCCCTGACGCCCGAGTTCCGTTACAAGTTCGTCTCTCCAGCTTGGACCACGAAGCTCGGCCATGCCACCGAAAACGTGCTTGGCCGCTCGTTGTTCGACTTCGTGCACCCCGATGACGCCCAACTCTGCCGCTCGTACGTCGAGAACGTGCTCGCAGGCATCCCGGTCGCCGCGTCGGTCGAGTACCGGATGCTCCACCAGGACGGCCGCTGGATCTGGCACGCATCGAGCGGTTCGGCCTACAGCGACCGCGATGGCCGCCGTGCGTTTTTCGGCGTTGGCCGCGACATCAGCCTGCGCCGGACCGCGCAGGATGAGCTCAAGGCCGCTCTCGCCCGACGCGAGGAAATGGAACGGATCGTCGACCGGTCGCCATCGGTGGTGGTACTCTGGCGGGCGGAACAGGACAACTGGCCGGTGGAGTTCGTGTCCCAAGGCATCCGCCAGTTCGGCTACACGCCCGATGACCTGATTTCCCAGCGCATCCGCTTCATCGACATCACCCACCCCGACGACCGGGACCGCGTCTCCTCCGAGGTGGCCGCCCATGGCGAGGCGGGGCATCGCGAGTACAACCAGGAGTACCGCATTGTCTGCGCGGACGGCTCCGTGCGCTGGGTGGACGACCATACGGTGGTACGCAGTAACAACGAGGGCAGCGTGACGCACCACGAGGGCCTGATCACCGACATCACCGCGCGCAAGCTCGCGGAGGCGACCGAGCGCGCAGCCCACGAACGGGATCTGCGCGTTGCGCACGATGTCCAGCAGCACCTGCTCCCCCAGGAGTTCCCATCAATCGCCGGGCTCGACATCGCCGCGCTCTACGAATCGTCGCTCACCGTCGGCGGCGACTACTACGATGTCATCCCCGTCGGACCGCGGAAATGGGGCTTCGTCATCGCCGACGTCTCGGGCAAGGGCACGGCTGCGGCCCTGATGATGGCGTCATGCCGCACGACGCTGCGCCTGCTTGCCCCCGGCGAGGACAATCCCGCCATCGTCCTGAAACGGGTCAACGCCTCGGTCCAGCCTGACATGCCGTCGGGCATGTTCATCAGCCTTTTCTACAGTATTTTGGATTTGGATACTCACATCCTGCGCTACTGCCGCGCGGGGCATGAACCGCCCCTCCTCGTGCGGGGCGGCGGAGAACACACCGATTTGCTCGAAGCGGGCGGCCTCGCCCTGGGGTTGTGCCCCGCCGCCATCTTCGACGAGACCCTCGACACCGCGGAGGTCGTCCTGCAATCCGGCGACCTGCTGGCGCTCTACACCGATGGCATCAACGAGGCGTGCAATGCGCAGGGACAGGAGTTTGGCCGCGACCGTTTGAACGCAACCCTTGTCCGCGACGCCAATCGACCACTCGCCGAGCTGATCACCAAGCTCAACCGCTATCTTCGCCAGTTCGCCACGCTGGCCACGCGCAACGACGATCGGACGCTGCTCCTGGTGAGGATGCACTGACGGGCCCCGGGCACTGGTCCCGGGACTGCAGTTGCGGGCGTCACCATTCGTAGACCTCGACCAGGGCCACGCCGGTCGTGTCACCCACGCCCGTAACATTCGCGGTGTAGCTGCCCGGCGTCAGCGTCATGATCAGGACCGCGTCCTTGCTGCCGTCATCGAGCGGAAACGCCCCGCGCGCCCTGCCGTCGTCGCCCGACCAGTTGTCGTTCGACGCTATGACCGCACCGTCGCGGTAGAGCTCGAGCCGGGGATCCTCCAAGACGCTGGTGAGCCCGAATTTCTTCAACTGCGGACCCACGGCCCGGACAAGAATCCGTTTGGCGCCATCGCCGGCGACCACGAATCCGGCGATGAGCAGGTTCCCGCCGGTGCCGACTTCAGCCCGGGCGGAGACGTTGACCAGCCGCGGTCCGGTGGCTGTGATGCCGCCATCCATGTCGTAAAGCTCCACCAGGGCGACTCCGGAAACGGCGGTGTTCACCCGTGCCGTATAGAGACCCGGCAGCACCGGCGTGACGATGGCAGCGTCCTTGGATCCGTTGTCCAGGGCAAACGCCCCGACCGACGCGAATCGAGGGGCATCCTCGCCCAGCCAATTGTCGTTTCGACCCACGATCTGTCCGTTCTTGATGAAATCCATTGAGGGATCGGGGACCACTCCGGTGACTCCAAAACGCCCGAGCGAAGGGCCGATCGCCCGCGCGAGGAGCGTCTTGGGGCCTCCTTCCACGATGAACCCCACGATCAGCGTCTGCTCCGCCTGTCCCCCGACGGATCGGACCGAAAGATTGACCAAATGCACCGCCGTTCCGACTTCGGGTTTGGATGCCTCGATGATCACCATGGCGCCGTCGCTGGTCACCTCACCGAGGTTGTTCTGCACGGTCACGGTGTAGATGCCGGATTGCGCGGCTTGCACCGCGTTCAGCGTCAGCGTGGCACCCGTTGCTCCCGGGAGAGGCACGCCATCCCGGGCCCATTGGAATGTGAGCGGGCCCGTGCCGTCCGATTGCACACCGAGCACGACGCTGCCTCCCGCCAGCACCCGCTGGGAACGCGGCTGGACCTTCAGGACGGGCGGGCTGACGGCATAGGCCGCAGTACGGGCTGCATTCTTGCGGAACATCGGCCAGGGGGAAGCCGCCGGGCCCGTTCCGGTGCGGATCGCATAGAGCCGGTAGTCCTGCGCGCCGATGTACAGCATCCCGTCGTGAAGCAGCGGTGACGAACGCACCGGGCCGCCGAAATGATAGGTGCGCTTGATGGTCCCGTCGGCGTTCACTGCCACCAGGGTGCCGTCGAGCGTTCCGATGTAGACGACGCCCTGGTCGTCCACCGCGGGGGACGACGTGCGGATGTCGGTCCCGACTGAGGTCGACCATCGAATCTTCCCGTCGGCCCCCACCGCGCAAAGATTTCCGCCATAGGTGCCGAAATAGAGCGTGCCGTCCGCACCGATTGCCGCCGACGAGGAGATCCCTCCTCCCGCATTCAGAACCCATTTCCGGCTGCCATCAGGATTCACCGCAAAGAAATCGCCGCGCAGCGTGCCAACATAAACGACGCCCGCGGCATCGATTGCTGGCGAGGCGTAGATCTCATCTTCGGCATCGAAGGTCCAGCGCAGTGTCTTGTCTGGCTTGAAGGCATACAACTTGTGGTCAGTCGACCCGATGAAGATGGTGCCATCCACGCCGACGCTCGGTGATGTATAGGACTCGCCCGCCACCGGCACGGTCCATTTCACGTCGTTCGCCGCCGAAAGGGAGAACAGGTCTCCGCTCTCGGCCCGCACAAAAACGGTGCCGTCCCCACCGATCGCCGGGGACGCATACAGGTTGTCACCGACGTCGCGCGTCCAGACCTTCGTGCCGTCGGGCGAAAATGCCGTGAGCATTCCCGATACATCGCCGACATGAATCGTGCCGGTCGGACCGACGGCCGGGCTTGAATAGGTCCCGGCGCCGGAAAGAGGACGAAGCCATGCGCTGACTCCGGAAGGTTTCACCGCCTCGAGGATGCCTTCACCGCTCGAATAGTAGATGGTGCCATCCGCCCCGGCAGCCGGCGGTGCGTCGACACTTCCCACCGTGAGCACCTGCCAGGCAGAATCGACCAGCCAGAATTCGAACGCTCCCGCCTGCGTATAGCTGTCGATCGCAAAATAATAGGTTTCGCCCTGCCTGGCCTGAAAGGTCACCAGGGGATCATAGAGAAGATCCTGACCGTCGTCGTTCTCGGCAATCAGGGTGAGTGCTGACACACTCTGGCCCTGATAGACCCCGAGCAGCGTATCCACGGAGTCGCTGAATACGGCGGCCTGGAAGGAGCCGTTCTGAGGCGCCGTCCAGCGGAACCAGACCGAACGCCCCAACAATCGTTCGGGTACGTTGTTCACCCGCGGCTCTTCCGCCTGGCGGGTGGCGCCCACATTGCTTTGGGTGATACGGAAGCTCATGCCGGCGACGTCGAGCGGCGATTGGAAGGAGTCGTTGGCCGGCGGCGTTCGCAAATTGAGCAGCAGCATCCCCTCCAGTCCGCCGCGGGCATCCACGGCAATGCGGTAGGTCTTTCCCTGGACCGCGGTGAAGGTCACGGCGCTGGTCGACAGGATGCCGGCATTGTCGTTGGATGCGACTTCCACAAGGTTCTGCAGTTGATCTCCCGTGTAGACGGCCAGCGTGGTGTCCAGGAGGCTGCCAGCGGTGTCGATCGTGATGGAGGCCGACTCCGGCGCGGTCCATGACCACCAGAGCGAATGGGTCGCGGGTGCACCGGCATGAAGCGGCTCACCGGGTTCGTTCGTCGCTCCGGTATTGGCGGTACGGACCGAGACGAACCGGCCGGCCAGCAAAGCCGGCGAGGCAAAGAGGTCATTGAAGGGCACCGGCGAGGCCGTCAGTGCACGGGTCACGTTGAGCCGCCCGCTCGACTGGGCCTTGCCAATGAAGGAGTCCACATGATCG
>CAZOXB010000131.1:0-5817 GCA_964583635.1 uncultured Opitutaceae bacterium
AGTAGCCCGGGCCGGCATTTTGATACGAGCCGAGTCCGCGGCGGAAATCATCCAGGCGCGCCTGCTGGTTGGGATCAAGCTGTCCGAGCGCCGACAACGCATCGGCCGGGGCGCCGTTGACGTTCGGCTGGTTGTACCTGAAAAGCGATACAGCCTCCTTGAACCGCTGCAGATTGGCGGTCGGCTGACCTTCCTCGTCATAGAAAAAGTCCCGCGCCACATCGATCGCCGCGAGTTCGGAAAAGGAACGCAGCGGGCGCTCTGGCGGGAGGTAAGGCAACTCGCCCCGCTCGTAGTCCTCCGGACGCGGGGAACTCGCGGACGCCGGCACATAATCCGGGTGCATCCACCCCATCAGCGCATCGGCGAGTTTCTCCGCATCAGCCTTCGGCACTTCCCAAGCGGAAAAGAGCTGGATCAGTCCCGCGGCATCCATCATCGGGAGCGAGAGCTTTCCGCTCTCATCCGCAAACGCGACCTCGACCGTCGTGCCTTCGCCCGGCTCGTAGCCGGCAAAGCCCAGCGGATCTCCCCATCCTTCCGCAGGGCTTCGCAGGCCGTTGTTCACCTGCCGAAAATCCTCCAGCACCGCCAGCACCGTCTCCATCGCCGACATCGCCTCGACCCTCAGCCGGCGTGCGTCCGCTTCACGGATTTCAACCAGGAGATCGTTGCTCGCCTTGTCCATGAAGGCATACAGCGCCACGCTCGCAAAGAGGATGGTCACCAGCACGATGACCAGCACGGTCCCGCGGCTGTCTTTCTCGCCATGCGACACGGCCTCCGGCCGGGATGCCGCACGAACCACCGGCTCCTCAGATGAAGACCTCATCGCGGCTAGAACATCGGCAGGCCCTCTCCCACCTGCGGCAGGCTGATGACCGACTCCTGGGACAACCGGCCCTGGCGAAACGTCAGCCGGATGCGCTGCGGCGTGTCGTACGCGTCCTGCACTCCGCGGGTCTGGCGCAACGCGGCCTCGGTTGTCCACGACTTGGAATCCTCATCGTAATAATCGAACGCCATCACCGCAACCCAGGGTGAAATCACCGTCTCGCGCGGCGGATCGTCATCAAACTCCTTCTCCAGTCGCGAATGCCACAGGAGGATCAGCCCGTCGCCATCGCGCACCGCAAGCGAACAGACCACCTCCGGCAGCGGCCGCTCGGGCCAGACCATCAGCCGGTCGGACTTGCGCAGATCGAACGTCAGCAGGTGACGGTTCAGCCCGATCGCGGATTTGACCTCCCTCGGAGCAACCGCCGCGGTGCCGACCGCGACATTCGGGGGGAAATTCGCCGCACGCAGTTCACGTTCGAGGTAGCGCGACACGCTGCGCACATGCAGATCGAAGAGCCTCACGTCGCTGCTCCGTCCCCACAGTTCCCCCATCGAGAAGACGAACGTGTTCATCGCCACCATGATCAGCCCGATGAGGGCCAAGGCGATCAACACCTCGATGATCGTGAAGCCCGAACGCCGCCCGCGCGCGGCGGCAGGTCCGGCGGCGGCTCGAATGCCGGTGCGGCTCATCGTTTCACCTGCATTTCCAGGATGCGGCGCTGCGATTCCGCGCGGAGCTTGTCCCGATCGCCGGCCTCGGACCAGGTTGGACGCAGCAGCCGGAAGACCTGCTCGGTGCGGGCGGCCTGTTCGGTCGCATTGCCACCGATTTCACAATGGAAGGTCACGGTGAAGAGATCGGCGATGGTCGTCGGTTCCACCGTCGCGCTCCAGCGAACCTTTCGTCCGTCAACAGTTGTGAAATCCGCCCCTTCCTCGACCTTTTTGAGGTCCGGCTCCGCCAGCAGCGCCGCCCGGGCAAACGTGAAATCGTCCTCCGCCCGATACGCCTTCTTCATCACGATGTAGCCGTTGATCACATTGGCATAGGACGATCCGAGCATGACCGCCGCCAGTGCGAGGATGGCCAGCGCACACAGCACTTCGATGATCGTGAACGCATGTCGCGATGCCTTCATCGGTATTTCAGCGCTGCCCGTCCGCCGGTGCGACAATGGGCGCGCAGGTCCATGGATCGATGCGCACGTAATGGGGCTGCCCGTCCCCCTGACGCAATTGCGCCCGGAAATCCGAACAGGTGCCGTCGGCGTAGAACGTCACAAACGGCAGCGTCTGTGTTTCCACCAGCACGCCACCGATGAGCACGGTCGTGCGTCCGCCTTTGGCCACGCCCAGAAAATCAATCTCCATCTCGCCTTCGACCGGCACCGGGAAGGTCCGGGTTCCCTCGGAGGTGGAAGCCCGGAAGGCCTTGCCCTTTCCATCGAATGAAAGCCTCACATCGGTCCCGTGCTGAAGCGCATACTTGCGGGTCTCGGTCACCGCTTTCCAGAAGACCTCCTCGACGCTCACCTTGCGATTGCCGAGCAAGGAGCCCACATTGCCGGCGAACAGCCCGACCATCAAGCCGAGCAACGCAAGGACCACCAGGATCTCCATCAGGGTGAACGCCGCATCCCGGCGCCTGTCGAGGCGTGGATGTTGCGAACGTCTCTGCGTGAACGAGGTCCTCACCAGTTCCCGATATCGTCCTCCGTCCCATCCGCTTTATCGGGTCCTTTGGACCACAGATCGTAGCTTCCCTTCTTTTTGGTTCCCGGGAATCGATATTGATAGGGCTCACCCCAGGGATCCAGCGGCACCTTGCCTTCCTCCAGGTAGGGGCCGCCCCAGCGGTCCGTCCGGTTGGCCGGCGCAACGATCAGGGCCTGCAGCCCATCGGCCGTCGACGGGAAATCTCCCATCGCCATCCGGTACTGCATCAAGGGACCTCCCAAACTGGATTTGACGAACATGCTCGCGATCTTCTTCTCGTTGCCTCCGAAGATATTCGTGAAGTTGGTGACCGTCAGCCCCACGAGGAGGCCAATGATGGCCAGGACCACGAGGATCTCAAGGAGACTGAAGCCGGCCTGACTGTGCCGGGAGAGCAACATCCGGCGGCCGCCGCTTTCGCAGCGATGAAAAGGGGTTCGGGGGAGAGTCATGACCATAGAAGAACGAGGATGGCGGCAGCCTGTCGAGCCTGCGAATCAGCGGCGATTGGACACCGGAAGTAAGGTGAACATTCGCTGAAAAGAAAGTCCGTCAAGCTGCCAGAGAGTATCATTTTCGTCAAAAAGTGGCTGGCGACACGGCCTGCTTCCCGTTCACGTAGGGCCATGTCCGATCGAGAGATCCGCCCGGCCCCTCCCGCTTTCTTCACCCCAGGCCAGCGCAGGATGATTGCTGCTGCCCTTTCCTTTATCGCCTTCGCGCTGATCGTTGCATTGATTGTCGGCGGCATTCGGGTCCTCGGAATCCTGGTGGGACATTTCGCCGGGGTTCTCTGGCCGATCGCGGTCGCCGGCATCATCGCCATGATGCTCCGTCCGCTGGTCGAGTGGTTTGAACGCCGGCTCAGCGGTCGTCGCCTGGCTGCCGTGTTGATCGTGGTCGGCATCATGACTGCAGTCCTGGCGCTCTTGCTGCTCATCGTGGTCCCGCCCGCCATCGACCAGATCCTGGACTTCATCGCCTACGTGCCGGTGATCTGGAATGATTCGCTCGAATTTCTCGGGAAGCATTATCCGAGTTGGGTCGAGCTGACCAAGAAACAGCTCCAGAACCCCACGATCAAGTCGATCGTCGATCAGGCGACCCAGGAGTTGCAGTCCCTGTTCAAGCTGGCTGTGCCGTCGCTGAAGGCTGCCGGCACCGGCTTGCTGGGCATCGCCGGCTTCATCACCCACCTCGCGGTCGTCCCGATCTACCTGTTTTTCTTCCTGCTTTCGCGCGCCCAGCCCGCCGAACAGCTGCCAGAACACCTGACATTCCTCAGCTCGGGCGTGCGGGCCGACGTGGTTTTCCTGTTCCACGAATTCATTTCCATCGTGGTTTCCTTTTTCCGCGGCCAGCTCCTGATCGGATTGATCATGGGTATCCTCTATGCGATCGGATTCAGCATCGTGGGACTCAAGTTTGGCGCGGTCGTCGGCATGATGCTGGGCCTGCTCAATGTCATTCCCTACCTCGGCTCGATCATCGGACTCGCGGTGTCCCTGCCGCTGGCGCTTTTCCAGCCGGGCGGAGGCTGGAAGATGGTGGCGTTCATGCTCCTCGTGCAGGTCATCGTGCAGAACATCGAAGGATGGGTCCTCACGCCAAAAATCATGTCGGACCGCACCGGCCTTCACCCGGTCATGGTGATCATTGCGATCTTCTTCTGGGGAACCGCGCTCGACGGACTCCTCGGCATGGTGCTGGCCATCCCCCTCACCGCCTTTTTCGTCACGGCCTGGCGACTCGCCAAACGGAAATACCTCGCGAACTGGAATCCTCCCGTCCCGGGCTAGAAACATGCTGTTGCCCACCCCGGGATTACCCCCGGCAGGATGTAACCCATTGGGTTACATCCCGTCTGAACGAGCCAGCAATAGCCATTGCCCTGGACGAGGGAATACCGGGCCGTGATGGCCGGTCCCGGCCTCTCCACGGAAGTCGTCGCGGCACCTCTCCCTCTGCCGTCGCAGGTGTTTTCCCGGGCCGGCCTGCGAACGGTCGCTGCAACAAAAATGCCACGGTGCGCATTCTGGGTTCGACCTCGCAGGTCCCTCCGGCCCAAGGTCAGGGCATCAATCCGCTTCAACCATGACACCCTCCCCGCTTCCCACCCACCGCCAACAACCCGATGCCAAGGGCTACTTCGGCCGCTTCGGCGGCTCCTACATCCCGCCGGAACTTCAACTGCAGATGGAGGAAATCACCCATGCCTACCACCGCATCTGCCGCAGCCATGACTTCATCCGCGAATTGCGTTCCATCCGCAAACATTTCCAGGGCCGGCCGACGCCGGTCTTCTACTGCAAGAACCTCAGCGATGCCCTCGGCGGGGCGCGCATCTATCTCAAGCGCGAGGACCTCAACCACACCGGAGCGCACAAGCTCAACCATTGCATGGGTGAGGCGCTGCTGGCCCGGTTCCTTGGCAAGAAGAAGCTCATCGCCGAAACCGGCGCCGGCCAGCACGGCGTGGCGCTCGCCACCGCCGGGGCCTATTTCGGCATCCCGGTCGAGATTCACATGGGCGAGGTGGATATTGCCAAGGAACACCCGAACGTCGTGCGCATGAAGATCCTCGGCGCCAAGGTCGTGCCCGTCTCCTTCGGGGCGAAGACACTCAAGGAGGCCGTGGACTCCGCGTTCCAATCCTACCTCGCCGACCCGGTCAGCAGCATCTACTGCATCGGCTCGGTCGTCGGGCCCCATCCCTTCCCGCTCATGGTACGCGAATTTCAGCGCGTCGTCGGGATCGAGGCGCGGGAGCAATTCCTCGAAATGACCGGGGAGCTGCCCGATCATGTCGTTGCCTGCGTCGGAGGCGGCTCCAACGCGATGGGCATCTTCAGCGCCTTCCTCGATGATCCCGTGCGCCTGCACGGGGTCGAGCCCCTCGGTCGCGGCAGCAAACTCGGGGACCATGCCGCCAGCCTCTCCCACGGCTCCGAGGGCGTCATGCACGGCTTCAACTCCATCATGCTCAAGGACGCGAAAGGTGAGCCCGCGCCCGTTCACTCGGTGGCGAGCGGCCTCGATTATCCCTCGGTCGGCCCGGAGCAGGCGCATCTTTTCTCAACCGGCCGCACCACTGTGGGCACCGCCACGGACGAGGAGAGCATCGACGCGTTCTTCCGGCTGTCCCGACGCGAGGGCATCATTCCCGCGCTGGAAAGCGCCCACGCCGTGGCCTACGCCCTCAAGCTCGCACCCGACCGCCCCTCCGAATCCATCCTCATCAATCTCAGCGGCCGCTGC
>CAZOXB010000131.1:5827-10904 GCA_964583635.1 uncultured Opitutaceae bacterium
CATCGATTTTGTCATGGCAAACTACGGGCACTACGCCGAGCGCAACGACTACTGACCGCCAGCCCCACCGCCGTCAGCCCTCCCCACCCTTGGGCAGGGTCCAGTCTGGCCATAAGATCTTGCACCCGGCTGGCCTCCGATTTCGCGAGGTCGAATGAATTGACCTCGGCCGAACCAATTCCACCCGGCCGCGCAACGATGGATGGCACCTATTCGTGAATGCGCGGCGGCATATGGGCGAGTTCGACCTTCATCTTTTCATTCAGGTCGGCCCGCTCGGCTGGTGCGAGCCATTCATCCGCCCAACGGTACACCTCGGTTTCCTCGCGTCGATTGTGGGCATGCAGGTGCCGGGAGATCGCTTCAACCTTTTCGCGGATGTCATGCCGGGCCTCCGCTGACATCCTGCCGTCGGCCGGCAGATGCAGGCTGCGGAGCTGTTTCAATACCGCCCAGATATCATGCATGAAAACATCATGCTCCCGCCGCAGGTGGGCCAGGGTTTCACGAACGGTTTCCAGTCGGGGCCGGGATCGCGCCGCCGCGGCGGGATCGGACTGCTCGGCCTCGTGCAGCAGGACGCGGAACAAATGAAGGTGCTCGGCGCGAATGTGCACCGCCAGTCGGGCCCAGAGGAGATCGAGCGTGTGGTGGCATTGCATCGGATCGCCCGCTTCCAGCCGGTGGAAGAATTCAGCCATCAAGCCCTCAATCTCCGAATGGTCGTGATCCAGCAGTTCGTATTTCATGGCTCCAGCGCACGACGCGAACGCGATCCGGGCAAGGCTTATCCGGCCGACACGTGCAAACCGCTACGCCCGCTGCTCCCTTCCGGAAAGCCTTGCGCCAGCTTCAGCTAGTATGCGAGCTCCAGCCTGCCCAGGACTTCACCTATGCCGACCGCATCCGCCATGGCTTCAGACATTGCGGATGGGTAGCGGTACTCGATGGTTTGAAACGTCGGCCAAAGAGCCTCGCACAACCAGTCATCCAAATTGTGATCAGCGCGGAAAATCGGAAAATTCAGAAATTGGTCTATCAGTACCCGGGCTTTTTCCGCCTCCTCCGGCGCGACTCCATGTATGGCATCGATCGACTGCCTCAGAATCCGTTCAACCGCATCCAACTCGAAGCCGCGGTCCACGGCATGACTGCTCGTCCCGACGAACGCCGATGCGATCAGCAGAGGACGCAAAGATCCTGGTGCAATACGCTTTTCACCCGCAATGAGCGGGGTGGCCGCGTAACCCGGAATGGCACGCTCAAAGATGACGGGCATGAATGACGGCAGAATGGTGTTGAGGGGAGCCTTGATCACGGAACCTTTCATTCAATTTGTCCGGCGGCTCAGGTGCCGCGCCGGTTTCGATTTTGACGGCCTGTTCTCCGGGCACAATAACCCGGCAGCGATGTCAACGCCAGACCCAAGATGGTCGTTGTGCCGAAAACTTCGCCGATCCGGATGCATGCTCACTTTGCCTGTCGCCGCAGGTATGCGACCACCGTGGGCCAGTCGGGGAATCGTTCCGTGCCAAAATGAACGTGTTCTCCCTCGAACCGATCGACCCCGTTCCTGATTCTGTCGTCGATGATGAAGTCGCCCCGGTTCAGGTTCTTGTGATGCGACAGGATGAGCCGCTTGTAGGCCGGAGCACCAAGGTGTTCCTTCACCCAGGTGAGTTTGTCGGACCACGCACTGGGATTCTCCCACGGTGCCGTTGAAAGCAGATAGGTGTCGAACAGACTGCTCAACTCACGGAACGCTTCCACGGCACCGGGGAGCGGCCGCATCTTCGCGAAGATTCCGGGTATCTCATCGAGACGATCCGCATACCTTGCCAGGTGCTCATCGGAAAAATGCGGGAACGCACTCGGGAAATCGACGAGCACATTGTCCATGTCGACATAGAGAATCCGGCGAGGATTGTTCATCGATGCCTTATCGGTGTTCACGGTCGGACTTCCGACATTCTTTCGTCCTGCCCCGGCTATTCACCGGTGCGGCGCGGGGGAGATGCTCCGCTGGTCCGGCAAATTCATCATCGGTTCACCGGGCGATGCCTTGGCAATGCCATCGCCGGAAGTGGCTGGCGGCGGCGGCAACTCGACCGGCGCGGGCTGCTCGGAATGGAGCTGGGTGGCCAGGCTGACGATGCGCCCATTTTTCCGCCGTCGCAGCGTCTTCTGGAAAAAGAGGTTGTTGGGAATCTGGTAAAGGGTGCCCTCATGATCGACCAGCGTCGTAAAGAAGAAATTGAGGTTCACCACGCGTCCGCGCACGGGCTCGCCGGGGAAGTCAACATCGTCGCCGATCTGATAGGGCTGCAGCAACAGGATCAGCATCGTGGCCGAGGTGTGGCTGATGATGCTCCAGACGGCCACAAATCCGATCGCGACCAAACCGAGAATGGTGGAGAGCACGGCCCAGATCCCGCCAATTTCAAAGCCGAAGATGTTCAAAATCAGAATCGCACCGAGCAGCCGAATCAGCCACTTCGCAATGCGACGCACCGGCAGGATGTCCTGATCCGTCAACGCCGTCCGCCGACCCATCACCAGCAGCGCGCGTCCCACGATCAGGTTAATCAGGAAGACCGCCACCAGGACGATGGCAACGAGCGGCAATGCCCCGAGGACACGGGGGAGAAACGCGGTGAAGCGATCAATGAGATCAGAATATTGCATGGCGAAAGGAATTGTCGGTCCGGCGATCCGGACCGCAAGCCGTTCGGTTTGACCGGCGAAATTCCGTATTGGCGATCCCTCCGGAATTGGCCGGCAAGCGCCGGCTCACCCGGCTCACATCTGATGCGAAGGCGTGGACTGGCTCAGCTGCCGCTCGTCGGGCGTCATCTCCTCCGCGATCCCCTCAAAGAGCGGCGAGGAGAGATAGCGTTCGGCTGTATCCGGCAGCATTGCAAGAATGACGGAGTCCCTCGGCGCCTTTTCCGCAACCTGCAGGGCTGCGGCGAACGTGGCGCCACCGGAAATCCCCGTAAAGATCCCTTCGCGGGCGCCCAGCTTGCGCGACCACTCGATGCCGGCGGAACCCGGAACCAGCACGACCTGATCGAAGAGTTTCCTGTCGATCGCCTCCTGCAGCACGTACGGAATGAAATCCGGTGTCCATCCCTGGATCGGGTGCGAGGCGAAGGCCGGATGGCTCGCGCCCGGCGCGTTGAGGGCGCCCCTCTGTTGCGGCTGGCCGCTGGCGACAAGTCCCGCATTGGCCGGTTCGCAGAGCACGATCTTCGTATCCGGCCGCTCACGACGGAGGAGCCGGCCAATGCCCGTCAGCGTGCCGCCCGTTCCGTAGCCCGAAACCACATAATCGAGACGCCCGCCCTTGAAGTCCGCCAGGATCTCACGGGCCGTGGTATTCTCATGAATCTTCGCATTGGCCGCCGTTTCAAACTGACCCGCAAAGAACCAGCCATTCTTGTCCGCGAGTTCGCGCGCCTTCTGGTACATGCCTACACCCTTGGCCGCACGGGGGGTCAACACGACCTTGGCACCAAGGAAACGCATCAGCTTGCGCCGCTCGATGGAAAAACTGTCCGCCATCGTCACCACCAGCGGATACCCTTTCGCCGCGCAGACCAGCGCCAGACCTATGCCGGTATTGCCACTGGTGGCCTCGACCACAGTCTGTCCGGGTTTGAGGGCCCCCGTGCGCTCCGCCTCCTCGATGATGCTGATGGCCAGACGGTCCTTGACAGAGGATGCCGGGTTGAAGAACTCCGCCTTCACATACAATTGGACGTGGGCCGGGGCGAGATGATTGATGCGAATGCAGGGCGTGTCGCCAATGGTATCGACAACGCTGGCGTAGAGACGGGAACGACCGGAGGTGGAGCGTGACATAGGGAACGCGCAGTGCGCAGGGGACGGGTTTAACGGGAACGAACAGGATTCAGGGACGAATTGAGTATTCAACCCAACAGACTGAATTCAACCTATTAGAGGCTTCTGCTGAGGTAGGCAAGGCGCCGCTGCAAAACATCCCGCGTCCTGCAGTTTTCTTGTCAGCATCGGCAGCGACCTGCATTACTGTTCTGGCACCCGCTTGCGCTACCTACTTCATTGCCGACCAAGTCAATTCGCTCCCGCATTCCACGCTCATGAAACCCAATCCATTCCGTCTGTGCCGGCTTGCCCTCGCGATTTCATGTCCAGCAATCATTGATCCCTGCGCACGCGCGGCCGATGCGATTCCTCTGATCGATGGGCTGGGCAAGCATACCCAACCCGTCACGACGCGTTCGCCAATGGCCCAACGGTACTACGACCAGGGGCTTCGTTTTGTCTTCGGATTCAACCACGGCGCCGCCATCCGCTCGTTCGAGGAGGCCGCTCGACTGGATCCTGGCTGCGCCATGGCGCATTGGGGGATCGCATTCGCTCTGGGTCCGCACATCAATTTTCCCTTCGTGCCGCCCCCGGCTGCTGAAAGGGCTTGGAAGGAAATCCAGCTTGCCCGCCGCCATGCAAGCCAGGCGACGCCGTTGGAGCAGGCATTGATCGAGGCCCTCGCGACTCGCTACGCTGAGCCTCAGCCCGTAGATCGCACGCCGCTCGACGAAGCCTATGCCCACGCGATGCGCAATGTCTGGAAGCAGTTTCCCGACAAAGCCGACGCAGGGGCGCTCTTCGCCGAGGCGATGATGAACCTGCGTCCGTGGGATCAATGGACTCCCGCCGGTCAAGCACAGCCCGGAACTGAGGAGATCCTCGCCACGCTCGGCGCCGTGCTAAAGCTCAATCCGGATCATCCGTTCGCGAACCATCTCTACATCCATGCGATGGAAGCCTCGCATCAACCCGAGCGCGCACTCGCGGCGGCAGACCGCCTTCTCTCGCTCCAGCCAGGCCTCGCCCACAATGTGCACATGCCGTCGCACATCTACATCCGTGTCGGCCAGTGGCAAAAAGCCATCGACAGCAATCTCAACGCCGTGGCCGCCGATCGGACTTACCGCAGGATCGTCGGGCCGGCGACAGGACTGCTCCCGCTGTATGTGGGCTTCCTGGGGGACATTCCAGTTGGCGGCATTAAAGGTGATTCCCCGCGCAACTC
>CAZOXB010000132.1:0-10844 GCA_964583635.1 uncultured Opitutaceae bacterium
CCAGTAAGTGAGTCGCATCCTGCACAAGTAAACGCAGAAATTTTGCTATTCAGAAAAAAGTGTGGCTCTGCCAGGTTTTTTTGAGGCGGCGAGCCGCGACTCTTTCCGGAGGCGCCCCTGGCTTTGGCCTTGTGCGCGGCGGCCCGCCCTCGTATTGCAAACGCGCCCCAGTGCGCCCGTAGCTCAGCTGGATAGAGCACCTGCCTTCTAAGCTGGTGGTCGTGGGTTCGAATCCCGCCGGGCGCACCAAAATCTAACGGGCATGACACCACCTCACTGTGACGGTGTGCAAATCGCGTACGTTCCCGCCGCCGGCAAATCCTCACTTACGCGGGAAAATGAACTCAACGTCCGGGAAGGGGCCTGTCCGTCGCCGATCATTCGTTAGATGGGGAATCCCGAGGACGGCCGCTTGGGCGCGAATCAGAAAATCAGGCAGAACCGGCTTGGGGACGTTCTTTGCGGACCGGTAGTTTTTGAAGGCCTGGCCGGCGCGGAACGCAGCCTCAAAATCGAGGGGAACGCGTTCAAAATAACGGAGATCCTCGTCGATTGCCTCATGGGTACGGCCGCCGGCGGCCAATTCCGCGCAAGTGACGGCGCTGACGGCCACATCATCCCCTGACATACACTCGTCCAAGGCTTGCAGGCAGAGCGTATGCTCAGGGTGGCTTGAATCCAGCACCGCAACAAGGATCGACGTGTCAACCAAGGTCATGGGCGGGTCCGCGCCAAAAGTTCAACTGCGGACAACTTTTCGTTCCAAGTGCCGGCTCTGGACTGCAAATGCGCGCGCGCCGCCGACATCTCTCCTCCTTTGAGCGGCCTGGCACACAACGCACCTTCGTGCACCTCCCAAGTGAGCAAGGTTCCCCGTTTGATGCCGATGCGTCTGCGCAGAGCCCCGGGGATTGTCACCTGTCCCTTGCTCGTGACTTTGGTTGCGGTGTTCACGGGTAATACCGTAGCTGATTCAAGTATTACTGTCAAGCGAACGAAGCGGTTGTCCAAGCCGGCAAATGCCGACGAAGTTGCGTCCCGAGCCCGGGAATGGCCGATGGTGAAGGGCCCAGTCTCGCTGTGGCTGTTTCGGAAGGAGTGGCGCATCCTGCAGCGCTTGGCAGACGTCCAGGTGCGTCTGATTTCTCCCGGTGCCAAGCCAGTCTCCGGTCCGGGTACGGGGGCGCAGCCGGCATGGTCGTTTGCAGCTGTCACAGCCCGCGGATCTCGCTTTGGCCAGTCCGCCGATCGTTTACGGCTGGAAGCGGTAGGTGGTGTTGAAGATGAGCTCGATCTTGGGAGTGACGAAGACGCGGACCTTGATTTTGCCCGCGTCGGCACGTGTGGGGATGGCACGTCCTTCTATGCGGCGGGGTTCGTTCCGGGTGTTTTGGGCGTTGCCGGTGAAATGCACGGTTTCGCCGGCGGCGAGCCGGACGAAGGCGTCTTCGGGGAAATCGATCCTCATGCGGCCGGATTCGTTGTAGAAAAAATAGGGAAAGACCTTGGTCACGTAAGTTCCTTGGAACGAGAGTCCATCGCGTGTCAGAGGCGGCATCGACAGTGAGACGGTGCCGATATAGATCGACGTGCGGGTGCGTTCGACGGCTACGCTGCACGGATCCGCCGGGGCTGGCGGCGCCGGGGAGGCGGAAACGGCGGCTCCCTGGGCGGGAACGTGCTTCGGGATGGAAAGGAGGAGCGCGCAGCCGGACAAGAGGAGGAACGCGCAGCGGCAGGTCATCCACGCAGGCTGTGCAGTCTGCCAGCGCTTCGCAAATGTCATCTGCACACGCGGTTGCCGGTGGTTTCGCGTTGCGCGACGGGCACCTCCGTTTTGTGCTTCGGATTTATGGCCAAGCAATCTCAGGCGACATGGGGTGGACGATTCTCTTCAGCACCGGCGGAGCTGATGCTCCGTTTCAGCGAAAGCGTGTCGTTCGATGCCCGACTCGCGCCGTTCGACATTGCGGGAAGCAAGGCACATTCCGCCATGCTTGCCCATGTCGGGCTGATCACCGGGGAGGAGCGCGATGAGATCCACCGCGGTCTGGCGGAGATCGAGCAGCAGATTGCCGCCGGCAAGTTCACCTGGAGCCTGCAACTGGAGGACGTTCACATGAACATCGAGCAGGCCCTGACGAAACGGATACCGGCCGCCGCCAAACTCCACACCGCGCGAAGCCGCAACGACCAGGTGGCGACGGACATGCGCCTGTGGTTCAAACACGCCTGTTCCGAGGTGGTCGCCAAACTGCGCGGTGCACAGAAAGCCTTGCTGGCCGTTGCGGAAAGGGATGGGGCGGTGCTGATTCCCGGCTATACGCATCTCCAGCGGGCCCAGCCCGTGTTGCTCGCCCACCACCTGCTGGCGTGGATGGAAATGCTCGAACGCGACGTGCAGCGCTTCGAGGCCGTTTCCTCCCAGGCCAACTGGTGTCCGCTCGGTTCCGGTGCGATCGCCGGGACCACGCTTCCCATCGACCGGGAGTTCACGGCCAGGGCGCTCGGTTTCGTCGATGACAAGGGACGTCCACGCGTTACCCAAAACTCGATGGACACTGTATCGGACCGCGATGTCTTCATCGCGTTCGCCGCAGCCTGCGCGACCGCGGGGGTTCATTTTTCACGCATCGCCGAGGATTTGATCATCTGGTCGAGCGTTGAGTTCAAGTTTGTCGAGTTGCCGGACGCCTTTTGCACGGGTTCGTCCCTGATGCCGCAAAAAAAGAATCCGGATTCCTGCGAGCTGCTCCGGGGCAAGTCAGCACGGCTGCAAGGCAATCTCCACACCCTGTTGACGCTGACCAAGGGCCTGCCGTTGACCTACAACCGCGATTTGCAGGAGGACAAGCCGCCGGTATTCGACAGCTTTGACCAGACCTCGGTTTGTATCGACGTGCTGGCAGGTACTCTGGCGGGAATGCAGGTGATCAGATCGCGCTGCGAGGACGCGGTGAGCGATCCGCTGCTTCTCGCCACCGATCTGGCCGATTATCTGGTGATGCAGGGAGTGCCCTTCCGTGAGGCTCACCATGCAGTGGGCGCGGTGGTGAAGCTGGCGGAGGAGAACAATGTGCGGCTGGACCAGCTCGCCACGGAATCGGTGCGGGCCGTGCACCCCAGGTTCGGTGACGATTGGGCCGATGTCTTTGACCTCAAACGCGCGATGTCGATGCGCCGGGGAACAGGCATGCCGGGACCGGGCCAGGTGAAAAAGCAGCTGACCCGGTGGAAACGAACGTTGGCTCGATGACCGTTTGGTTGCGGCACCATGCGCGCGGCTGCGCACCGCATCCGTTTTCTGGATGCGGGAGAGTGTCCAGCCGGATCGACGAACAGGGTCTGTGGCAGGAGGGCGCCGGGCGAATGTCTGACGTGGCGCGGCAAGAATTCGCTTTTAACCGGCATGGGGTAGGTTGAAACTCACCCGCTGCATCCATGTCCAAGGTCCGTATCCTCTCCGATCGTGTCGCCAATCAAATCGCCGCGGGTGAAGTGATTGAACGCCCGGCTGCGGTGATCAAGGAGCTGCTCGAAAATGCCCTTGATTCGGGCGCCACCCGGATCGAGGTGGAATTCCGTGTGGGTGGCCGCTCCTTCATGAGCGTCGAGGACAACGGATGCGGGATGGTGCGTGACGATGCACTGCTGGCGCTCGAACGCCATGCGACCAGCAAGATCGTCGAGGCCGACGATCTCAACCGATTGCACAGTTACGGATTTCGTGGCGAGGCACTCCCGTCAATCGCCAGCGTTTCACGCTTTGTGCTGCAGAGCCGTGCGCAGGGGGAGGACGTGGGCACGGAAGTCCTCGTCAACGGTGGAAAGTTCGTGCACGTGCGCGACTGCGGCCGTCCCGTGGGAACGCGCATCGAAGTCGCCCAGCTTTTCAATTCGGTTCCGGCCCGCCGGAAATTCCTGAAAAGTGACCCGACGGAAGCGGCACACATCATCCAGTGCGTGCGACTCTATGCGCTTGCCCGGCCGGATGTCGCCTTCGTCCTGATCGAGGACGGACGCACCATTTTCCGTTCCCCGGAATGTGGACGGTTGATCGATCGTGTCGCCGGAATTTTCGGCAGGCAGATCGCGGATGCCCTGGTCCCTTTGGATGCGCGTGAGGAAGGGCTCAGGTTGCATGGCCTGATCGGCAAGCCGGGAATCGGGCGGGCGAGCCGCCATGAGATGATCACATTCGTCAATCAACGGCCGGTCGACAGCCGGACGCTCAATTATGCGTTGATTGAGAGCTATCAGGAGTCGCTGCCCAAGGGCCGTTACCCGCTTGCCTTCGTGTTTTTCGAGCTCGAGCCGGCGGCAGTCGACGTGAATGTGCACCCTGCCAAGAGGGAGGTGCGGTTTCGCGGAGAATCGACGGTGCGTGGATTTGTGATCCGCAGCGTGCTGCAGAAGTTGCGGGAGCTGGGTGCACCGCCCGCACCGCAGATTCAGCCGGCGCATCCCGGCGCTGCGACCGCGCCGACGGCAACGACGATCGATTCAGGGCAGGTCATCCGGGTTTCGCCCTCCGGCCCTGCGTCATCAAGCTCCCGCCCGCCTCCTGCAATCCCTTCAGAAACCGCGCCGGTTTTCGCGGACGCCACCGAGTCCAAAGGCCGGGCGCCGGCTGCCGTGGGGCAGCCCGCGGTGGCGATCATGGGATCGCTGGCGGCAGCGAAACCGCCGTCTGTCCAACCCGCGTCAAGCGTGCGGGCGGAGCCGGTGGTCCCGACCAGCAGCCGGCCCGTGGTTCCCACCTGGAGATTTGTGGGCCTGGCCCATGGAACCTATGCGCTCTTTGAGACCTCGGCGGGCCTGGTGCTGCTGGACCGGCGCGCATCCCACGAGCGGGTTTGGTTCGAGCGGTTGATATTGCAGTTCAAGACCGGACAGGTGCCGAGTCAGCGGCTGCTTCTGCCGGTGCCGATCGAGGTGGATCCCATTGCGTCAATCCTGCTGATCGACCGGCTGGATTTCCTGAACCGGCACGGTTTCGAGATTGTTGAATTTGGCCGAAACTTTTTCCGGATTGAAGCATTGCCCGGCTGGATGGAACCTGGAGACGCGGAATTGTTCATGAGGGACCTTCTCGGAGCGGCGCGGGACGGACGATTGCAGGAGACGGATCCTGATCTGGCGCGCGAGGACCTGGCCCGGCTCGCTGCGGCGAAGGCCATTCGCCTGCCAGCGGTGCAGACCGAGACAGAGGTCGTGGCCCTGGTGGCTCACTTGTTTGCGACCCGGGCTCCGTTGACGAGCCCCGCGGGGAAACCAACTTACATCGAGCTCAATCACGGCGAACTTGCCCGTCGGTTTCAGAAATGAAACGGACTTCGCCAGGTCGTGGCAAATCGGCGTGTGACGCGCAACTGTCGCTTGTCCCGACCTTCCGGCGGCGTCAGGCTCGGTGGGAGACTTTTCGCCCGCAATCCTTTCTTTTCGCATGCCTGCCGTAAAAAATTCCAATTCCACATCGACCGTAACTGCCAAGCGCAACGAGGACACCCCTCTTCCCGCCGCAGTCCAGGAAAGCATCCGGGTGCATTTCAAGCAGTCGATCCTGCAGCACATGACCTACACGCTGGCACGCGACTTGAGCACGGCGGGTCCGCGTGACTGGTGGATCGCCACCGCCATGGCCACGCGGGAGACGATTCTGGCCCGGTTGATCACGACTCAAGGCGTCCATAACGATCAGAATGTCCGCCGCCTTTATTACTTCTCGCTGGAATACCTGATCGGCCGGTTGTTCGTGAACAACCTGCACGCCACGGGTCTGATGGATGCCGCGAGGTCCGCGCTGAAGGAGCTCGGCGTGGACTTCGACGCGATTCGGGAGGCCGAGGTGGACATGGGCCTGGGCAACGGAGGCCTCGGCCGCCTGGCCGCCTGTTTCCTTGATTCCTTGGCCACGATGGATCTTCCGGCCATCGGCTACGGCATTCATTACGAATTCGGCCTCTTCAAACAGGAGTTCATCAATGGTCACCAGGTGGAGCATCCGGACGCGTGGATGATTTTCGGCACTCCGTGGGAGGTCATCCGGCCGGAATACACCACCGAGGTGCAGATCTACGGTGAGGTCGAGAACGTCTTCAACGATCGCGGCGACTACCGCCCCCGCTGGGTGAAGACGCGGACGATTCTCGGTGTTCCCTACGACATCCCCATCGCCGGTTACGGTACGAAGACCGTCAACCTGCTGCGCCTCTGGGCTTCCAAGTCGACGGAAGAGTTCGATCTGGCGGCCTTCAATTCGGGCGGCTATGTCGACGCGGTCCGGGAAAAGGCAATGGGGGAGACCGTTTCCAAGGTCCTGTACCCAAATGACAAGACTGAGAACGGCAAGGAGCTCCGGCTCGTGCAGCAGTATTTCTTTGTGGCCTGTTCGTTGCGCGACATCATCCGGCGCCACGTCCGCACGCCGGGAAACACCTGGGCGAACTTTCCCGAGAAGGTGGCGGTTCAGCTCAACGACACCCATCCTGCGGTCGCCGTTGCCGAGTTGATGCGTCTGCTTCTGGATGAACACGATTTCGAATGGGATGCCGCCTGGAAGATCGTGACGGCGACCTTTGGATACACCAATCACACCCTGCTGCCCGAGGCTTTGGAACGGTGGAGCGTACCCCTGTTCAGCCGGGTGCTGCCGCGTCATCTGCAGATCATCTATGAGGTGAACCGCCGTCTCCTGCAGGAGGTGGAAGCGAAATGGCCCGGGGATGTCGCCAAGAAGCGTGAGTGTTCGCTGATTGAGGAGGGAGGCACGCAGTTCATCCGCATGGCCCATCTTGCCGTCGTGGGCTCGCACGCAGTGAATGGCGTGGCCGCATTGCACACCGAGCTCCTGAAGAAGTATCTTTTTCCGGACTTCGACGCCCTTTACGCGGGCAAATTCCAGAACAAGACGAATGGAATCACACCGCGCCGCTGGCTGCTGGACTGCAATCCGCGGCTCTCCGCATTCATCGAAAAAACGCTTGGATCCAGCGGATGGATACGGGATCTGGATCAACTGCGGGGTCTCGAGCGGTTTGCCGATGATCCGCGTTTCCAACAGGAATTCATGGCGATCAAGCGTGCGAACAAGCAGGACCTCGCCGCCCTGATTGAGGCCGAGAGTGGCGTCGAGGTGTCGGCGGACGCGCTGTTCGATGTCCAGATCAAGCGCCTGCACGAGTACAAGCGCCAGCACCTCAATCTCCTGCATATCCTCGCGCTCTACCGCCGGTTGCTGCGCAATCCCTCCATGCCCATGGTGCCGCGCGTCTTCATTTTCGCGGCCAAGGCTGCGCCGGGCTACGATCTGGCCAAGAACATCATCCGGGCGATCAATGTCGTGGGGGCGCGCATCAACGGCGACGAGCGCATCGCTGGAAAGCTGAAGGTGGTGTTTCTGCCAAACTACCGTGTTTCCCTCGCAGAGCGCATCATTCCCGCGGCGGATCTCTCGGAACAGATTTCGACCGCCGGCAAGGAAGCGTCCGGCACCGGAAACATGAAACTGGCGCTCAACGGCGCGCTCACCATCGGAACGCTCGACGGCGCCAATGTGGAGATCAAGGAAGAGGTCGGCGACGATAACATCTTCATCTTTGGGAATACCGTCGATCAGGTGGCGGAGCTCAAGGCAAAGGGATACAATCCCCGGAGCTTTTACGAAAGTGACGGGGAACTGCGCGCGGTCGTCGACTGGCTTGGATCCAATTATTTCGCTCCTGACGAACAGAATGCCTTCGGACCCGTGCACCACAGCCTGCTCGACGGTGGCGATCCGTTCCTGGTGCTTGCCGACTTCCGGTCCTACTGCGACGCCCATGCGCGGGTCGAGGCCGCCTATCGCGAGCCGGCCCGCTGGGCGCGCATGGCGGTGCTGAATACCGCGCGCGTCGGCAAGTTCTCAAGCGATCGCACCATCCGCGAATACGCCCGTGACATATGGCACCTCCCGCCCGCCCGTGTCCCCTGATGCGGGATGTTCGGTCCTGCCCGCAGCCGCGTGCCTTTGAACGGAAGCGTTTTCGGTTGCGCGTGAAGCGTCCTTGCATGGAGTAACTGCCGTGTCTTCCACCTATCAGGTCATCGCCCGCAAGTGGCGCCCCCAGGCGTTTGCGGATGTCGTCGGTCAGGATCATGTGGTCCGCACGCTGAGGAACGCGATTGATCGCGGCCGGATCGCCCACGCCTATCTTCTCGTCGGACCGCGCGGGACTGGAAAAACCTCCACGGCGCGCATCTTTGCGAAGGCACTCAATTGCACGGGCGGCCCGAAGGCGGACTTCGATCTGGACGATCCGGTGGTGAAGGCCATTGCGGAGGGTACCTCGATGGACGTGATCGAGATCGATGGCGCGTCCAACAACTCGGTCGACCAGATCCGCGATCTCCGTGACGATGTGCGGTACGCGCCGGCCCAGGGAAAGTTCAAGATCTACATCATCGACGAAGTGCACATGCTCTCCAACCAGGCCTTCAACGCACTGCTGAAGACCCTGGAGGAGCCTCCGCCGCACGTGAAGTTCATCTTTGCGACGACGGATGTGCAGAAGGTGCTGCCGACGATCCTGTCGCGCTGCCAGCGTTTCGATCTTAAGCCGATCCCGAACGAGTTGATCGTTGCCCGGCTGAAGAAAATTGCGGTGGACGAAAAGGTGAGTGTGACGGACGAGGCTCTGGCATGCATCGCGCGCATGGCCGATGGCGGGATGCGCGACGCCCAATCGATCTTCGATCAGCTGATTTCGTTTTGCGGGGCGGAGATTTCCGAGAACGACGTGCTGGACGTCCATGGGCTGGTCTCGGCCGAGACGGTCGGCGCATTGGCCGGAGCGGTGGCTGCCGGAAATCATGCCCGGATCGTCGAAATCGTCGACGAATGCGACCGGAACGGGCGGGATCTTGTCCGTCTCCTGAGCGACTTGCAGGCACTCGTGCGGCAGGCCCTGCTGGATGCGATTTCCAAGGGAGGCAGTACGTCGGCGCTCGGTGGCGTCACCATGAGCACGGAGCAGATCACCCGGCTGCTCGACGGTCTTCGCGAAGGCGAGGGAAGCGTCAAACTCGGGCTGGCGGAGCGGATAAACTTCGAGGTTACCCTGCTCAAGGCGGTGGAGGCGAGCCGGGCGCGGGCGATCGACAGCCTGATCAAGGAACTCAGCGCCCTGGCTGAGGAAGCGCCGCTCGCTGGCGACGGCTCAAAAAAAAAGTCCTGACGCGGCTTGATCGCCTGGCCGAACGCCTGGCCGGTTGCGAGGTCAGCGTCCCGATGCCGCCCGCGCGGCGGGGGGGGATTCACCGGGTGATAGAGGCCTCGGCGGTGGCGACACCCGCGAGTGCCGCCAGGGGAACCAAGAGCGATGAGTCGGTCGCTCAGGTGGAGGAGAACGATGCCCAAGCGGAAGGTCTGCGGACGCATCCGGAAATTCCCGTTCCCGACATGGAGGAGGACGGCCCGCCGCTCGAGGTGATTCTGGCGGATGAGGGCCGGGAGTCTCCGGTTCCAACGGAGCCAACTCCAAACCGGGATCCGGGAGAAGCTCTGGTAGAATCCGGACCGCTGCCGCCGCTTGAGGATCTAGTCGCACGCATCCCGAATGAGGTGAAGGAACGCCTCGATGGCCTGTTCCGTGCGCACTTTGTCAAGGTGATCCGGGTGCCTCCTTCAGTGTTGTCGATGGGGGCGGGGTCCGGAAAGCCCAAGCAGTAACAGGGTCGCGCTGCCGGCGAGGCGAAGGCAGACGAGATGCAGGCATTCGCAAGGTTGCCAGCGACACCTGCGATGGACGATCATTCGAGCCACTCGCCGTCCAGCAAGGGACGTCCCTCGACGCTCCGCGCATACAGGTAGGCGTTTGCGGATCCATGGGGCGGTGACAGTGGGATCAGTTCACGAGTGTAGAGCATCTCCGACAATCCCTCGAATAGGTCGAGTGCCTGCAGGCAGGTGTCGTCAACGAGGTAAAGCTCTCCGGAGACCACATCCGCGGTGCCTGGGGCACGGATGAGCCCGGGAAACCCGTTGAGCCGATAAAGGCGGAAACCCGGAGCCGTCTTTGCATCGCCCAGGCTGGTTTGGTGGGCGAGCAAGGCGTGATTGCGGCAGCCTCGCTTGAGTGTTCCGTAGACGAACAGGCGGGTCATGGCGCCACCGTTGCGGAGGGTAGAAACTCCAGGACCAGCGCGGTGGCGTTGTCCCTCCCCGATTTTTCCACGGCTTCATCGACGATGCGTTGGGCCACGGACTTGCCAGCAAGAGGCGGTGTCTCCCGCACAAGTTCGTCCAGGTTGCGATCCCAGAGTCCGTCGGTGACGCCATCGGAACAGAGCAGGAAGCGGTCGCCGCTGGCGTACGGTGTGGTGCCAATCTGCGGATCAATCTGGCGAAGGCCGGCGCCCATGGCCTGATGGAGCGAATGGCGGAGCGGATGCATGCGCGCCTCCCGTTCATTGATCTGCCCCTTGCGTCGAAGCCAGCCGACATGATTGTGGTCATCGGTCAACTGGCGCCAGCCTCCGGCCGGAGGAAAATGATAGATGCGGCTGTCGCCAACGTGGGCGAAGTACAGTTGGTCGGGGGCGATCCAGCAGAGGCTCAAGGTTGCCCCCATGCCGGAGCATTCCTCGTAGCTGCGGCCCATCAGAATCAGATCCTGGTGAATCGAAGTGAAGAGCGTGTGCAGGACCTCGATGCGTGCCTCGGGCTTGTTGGCCCGTGACCTCCGCATCGTCGGAGGCAGCAATTTCGTGATGCGATCGACGGTCAGTTTGCTCGCAATTTCGCCGGCATTGGCTCCGCCCATTCCGTCGCTGACGGCAAAAACGAAATTATTGCTGGCAAGCGG
>CAZOXB010000133.1:0-10734 GCA_964583635.1 uncultured Opitutaceae bacterium
CTCCCGCGGCCTCATGAAGGGCCAGGATTGCCGCCGCAACAAGGTTGGTGGGGAACTCGTCTGCAACGTCTGGTAACTGGGGAATCCAACAACATGAGTCGCATTGGCAAAAAACCCATCTCGATCCCTGCGAAGGTGAAGATCGATGTAAAACCGGACAACTCCGTGCACGTCGAGGGACCGAAGGGAAAGATCGTGAAAACGTTTGATCCCGTCGTGAAGATCTCGGCGACGGACAAGAAGATCACGTTCGCGCCCGCGGAGGAGACCCGGTTTTCCCGCGCAATGTTCGGTACGGCCCGTTCGGTCGTGGCCGGCATGGTGAAGGGTGTGACCGAAGGCTTCGTCAAGGAACTCGAAATCCAGGGCGTCGGCTTCAAGGCAAACCAGAAGGGAAAACAGATCGATTTCGCGCTGGGCTATTCCCACCCGATCCTGTTCGACATCCCGGAGGGCATCAAGGTCACCATCACGGACCAGACCAAGCTGAAGATTGAAGGAGCGGACAAACAGCTCGTCGGTGCGGTCACCGCCGAAATCCGCAGCTACTATCCGCCCGAGCCCTACAAGGGCAAGGGTGTGCGCATTGTTGGCGAACGCGTGCGTCGCAAGGAAGGCAAGACGGTCGCCTAACCATCATCTCCGAACGCCCGGGTCGCCGGCCGCTGGCGCCTGCCGCCGCCGCTGCACCCGAAATCCGCGTTCATTTCATACTTGTTTCAATGAACACCATTCAAAAAGCCGATCTCCTCCAGAAGCGCCGGTGGCGCATCCGCAGGAAGGTCAACGGTACCGCCGCCCGTCCGCGTCTGAGCGTGAAATTCAGCGCCAAGCACATCTATGCGCAGGCGATCGACGACGCAGCCGGTTCCACGCTCGTGTTCCTCTCGAGCCTCGATCCCTCCCTTCGCAAACAGAACCTCAAGGCCAACCTCTCCGGCGCCAAGGCGCTCGGCGCGGCTTTTGCCGACAAGGCCAAGTCAGCCGGTGTGTCCGCCGTGGTGTTCGACCGCAATGGAGCCCGCTATCATGGCAAAGTGAAGGGCTTTGCCGAAGCCGTCCGTGAAGGCGGACTTGTGTTTTAACCGCGCAGCCTATGAGCACAGATTCAGTTTCCACTCCCGAATCAACACCCACCCCGTCGACCACGGAGAATCGTGGTCCGGCCGGCCGCCGCACGAACCGCCCTGGCGACGGTCGCGGCCCGCGTCGTGACGGTGGCCCGCGCCGCGACCGGCGGGAAGCGGCTGCACCCAAGGGCGACGGCCCGGAAATGGTCGAAAAGATCGTTTTCATCAACCGTTGCGCCAAGGTGGTCAAGGGAGGCCGGCGTTTCAGCTTTGCCGCCATTGCCGTGGTGGGTGACCAGAAGGGCAACATCGGGGTCGGCATGGGCAAGGCCAACGAAGTGCCGGAAGCCATCCGCAAGAGCACCGAGCACGCCAAGAAGCGCCTCGTGAATGTGAAGCTCAAGGGTGACACGATTCCTCACGAGGTCTTCGGCACCTACGACGGTGGCAAGGTTTTGCTGCGTCCCGCCACAACCGGTACGGGCCTGATCGCCGGCGGCGGTGTGCGTGCTGTCCTCGAGGCCGCGGGTGTGAAGAACGTCCTCACCAAGTCGATGGGTTCCAAGAATCACATCGCGGTGGTGAATGCGACCGTGGCCGCGCTTCGCCAGCTTCGCCTCGCGGACGATATTTCCGCCCTGCGCAAGTCCTGAGCGGACGCCATTCTCCCAACTCTTAATCCGAGTCGTTCCCGCGAACTGCAGGATCGGCGTACCTAGGAAAACATCATGAAACTCCACGAACTCAAGAACGTCCCCGGTGCAGTCCATCGTCGCAAACGTGTCGGTTGCGGTGAAGGCGGCGGGCACGGCAAGACCTCCACCCGCGGCGGCAAGGGCCAGACCGCCCGTTCCGGCGGCAGCATCCGTCCAGGCTTTGAAGGCGGCCAGATGCCTCTTTATCGCAAGCTTCCGCACCGCGGGTTCAACCAGGCGGCCTTCCGTGTTGAGCCGGCCATTGTCAACGTCGGCGATCTCGCGGGGCTCGACTCCTCCATCACGGAGATCAATGTCGAGCTTCTGTCCAAGCATGGTCTTGTCCGGAAGGATGAAACCTATCTGAAGGTCCTGGGCGATGGGGAGATCAGCCGCGCAATCAAAGTGACGGCTGCCAAGTTCTCCTCCTCGGCCAAGGCAAAGATCGAGGCCGCTGGCGGTCAGGCGATCATCGCCTGACGGGCCGCTGGAAAGAGGCCTGCGCGACGCGCACGGCCCTTGTTCTCTGCCTGTCGTTTCCCGTGTTCTCTGCTTCCCTCCTGTGTTTTCTGCGTTCACCAACTCCCTGAAGATTCCCGAGCTTCGCTCACGAATCTTCTACACCTTGGCTCTTTTGTTCGTCGCCCGAGTCGGCGCACAAATCCCCCTCCCCGGGCTCGATCCGAAGCCGCTCCAGGCGTTCTTTGCCGACCAGTCCGCCGGCGGGGCCAGCGCCCTGGTGGGCCTGTACAACATGTTCACGGGCGGTGCCCTGGTGAAGGGTGCCGTCTTTGCACTCGGCATCATGCCGTACATCAGCGCGTCCATCATCTTCCAGTTGATGACCGCGGTGGTACCGAGTCTGAGTCGCCTGCAGCAGGAGGGCGACGTGGGACGCCAGAAGCTCACGCAGTACACCCGCTACGCCACGTTGTTGATCTGCCTGGTGCAGGGAACGCTGCTCATTCTTGCCCTGGAAAATCCGGGAAGGCTCTTTCCGGGATATGACATCAACCAGTACGGTTCCATTGTAGTCGTCAGCAAGACGTGGTTCCTGATCACCTCGGTGATCTTCATGACGGCGGGCACCATGCTCCTCATGTGGCTCGGTGAGCAGATCACCCAGCGCGGCATTGGCAACGGCGTGTCCCTGCTCATCACTGTGGGCATCCTGGCCGACATCCCGGGTGCCGCATCTGCCACCTACAAGCTCTTCTTCGCACCCATTGGCGTGGAACGCCTCGGCCTTCCCCAAGGAATTATCATGGTCGCGCTCTTCGTGCTCGTGACCATGGGAATCGTCATGGTGGTGCAGGGGCAGCGGAAGATTCCGGTGCAGTACGCAAAGCGGGTGGTGGGCAACAAGGTCATGGGTGGACAGAGCTCCTTCCTGCCACTCAAGGTCAATTATTCCGGCGTCATGCCGGTGATCTTCGCCAGCGCGATCCTGCTGTTTCCACAGCAGATCTTCGCGCAACTCGGAGCTGCCATGAACTGGCGCTGGATGATCGAATTCTCCGGCAACCTGCTGCGTGGCCATTGGAGCTACTACGCGATCATGACTTTCCTGATCCTGTTCTTCAGCTATTTCTGGGTATCCGTGATGTTCAAACCCATCCAGATAGCGGATGATTTGAAAAAGTATGGGGGTTACATTCCCGGAGTGCGGCCGGGTGAACCCACGGCACAGTTCCTTGACTTCATCATGACCCGCCTGACATTGGCGGGAGCGATCTTCCTGACCATCATTGCGGTGATGCCGGACGTTCTGCTGTTCGAGTTGAAGGTTCCGCAACGCATTGCGATCTTCTTCGGCGGTACCGGCATGCTGATCACGGTGGGTGTTATCCTCGACACCATGCGCCAGGTCGAAACCTACCTGCTGCAGCGTCATTACGACGGTTTCCTGAAGAAGGGTCGCATTCGCGCGCGCAGCGCCGGCGCCGCCAGCGCCAGCAGCGAGGCTCTCAGCTCGGAGGCCGTCATGAAGATCGTTTATCCGATGCTCGGTCTGTTCCTGCTGGGGCTTGGTATTTGGGCCTACCGCTATTTTAGCGGAAATTAGCCTTTACTTCGGTCGTGAAGTCTTCACCTTCCGACCTCTTCGCTGGTTTGAGCCTTCGGGCGAAAACCAAGCTGGTGGTCCTCGGTTCATCCCTTCCCTTCAGTGGCGGGGAGCTCTCGGGACAAGGTTCTTTGAATTTTATTGAGCACGTCTCTCTGGCCAGCTTGCTGCGGCTGGAGATTTCGCTTCCAGGGTCGTCCCGGGTCCACCGGGATTCGCCCTCCGCCCTTGCGCTCCTGCGCAAGTGGTTCTGGTCGCGCAAACCTGATGCGGGCTTTGTCCTTTGGGACCTCCCGGCTACGCTGCTCCAGGCACTGGTTTTTGATGAGTGGCTCGAGGCCCGACAGGAAAATCTCGATGCCGTGATTCTCGGGGAAGGTGGGGCAACGCCGCCCGGACTTGTCGAACACTACTGCAATCACGGACTGCTGGTGAAAGCCGGCGGTCTGGCATCAATGGCATGATTCCGATCAAGACAGAGAAGCAGATCGCACACATGCGCGAATCGTGCCGGATTGCGGCGACCGTCCTTCAGGAACTGAAGGCGATGGTCAGGCCTGGCATCAGCACCCAGGATCTGGAAGAAGCGGGCAGCATCGCAATCGCCCGGCTTGGAGCAAAGAGCGCGTGTTTTGGTTACCAGATCGGCTCGCGTCGTTATCCGGCGCACACCTGCATTTCGGTGAACGAGGAGGTCGTCCACGGCATTCCGTCATTTCGGCGGATCCTGGGCGATGGCGACGTGGTATCGATCGATATCGTTGTCTCCCACGGCGGATACATCGGTGACAATGCGGCCACCGTGGCCGTCGGCAGGATTTCACCGGCGCTGCAGAAACTTCTGGAGGTCACCGAACAGGCCCTGCGCCTCGGCATTGCCAAGGCGGTCGTGGGCAATCGCATCGCGGATGTGTCCCAGGCCATCCAGTCCTGCGTCGAAGGACATGGTTTCAGCGTGGTTCGGGACATGGTGGGCCACGGTGTTGGCCTCGCGATGCATGAGGAGCCGCAGATCCCGAACTTCGGGCGCGAAGTTCGCGACCGCATCCGGCCCGGGATGACCCTCGCCATCGAGCCGATGGTGAACCTGGGCGGATACAAGACCAGGACGCTCTCGGATGGCTGGACCGTGGTGACGGCAGACAAGTCGCCGTCCGCCCATTTCGAACACACCGTGCTCACAACTGATGACGGCCCGGAGATCCTGACGATCCCGTCGCCCCTGACTTCACCGGTTCATGCCATGCCGCTTGGAACCGTCTCGCGCGCTCCCTCGGTCTCCTGATCGACGGCGCCATTCCCATTTTCCCATTTTTCACGTTTTCGTTCACAACTGCTAAACTCAACCTACCATGCCTCGTCTTCTCGGCGTTGAAATCCCGGCCAAAAAGAAAGTTGGCCATTCGTTGCGCTACATATACGGCATCGGGCCGCTTCGTGCCGATCAGATCGTCAAGGAAGCCGGCATCGATCCGAATCTGCGTGCTCAGGACCTCACGGAGGAGAATCTCAACCGGATCCTCCATGTCATCACGGAGCATAAATGGGTCGTCGAGGGCGACCTCCGCCGCGAGATCGCCTCAAATCTGAAGCGTCTGCAGGCGATCAACTGCTACCGCGGCATCCGTCACCGCCGCAGCCTTCCGGTGCGCGGTCAACGGACCAGCACGAATGCGCGCACCCGCAAGGGCCCCCGCAAGACCGTGGGTGTCACCAAAGCCAAAGAATAATTTCCCGCCATGGCCGACGAAAAATCTGCTCCCAAGAAGGAAAAACCCGCCAAGGCGAATGTCGCTGCGGACGCCCAGCCCGCCGCCGAGAAGAAGCCCAAGGCCGCCAAGGCCGCCCAGTCCGAGGCTGCGGAGCCGGTGGCTGCTGCGCCCGCCGGCGAAGAGTCCGCGGCTCCAGCCAAGCCGGTCGAACTCGTTGGCGGCGTCGCCCGCCAGCCCACCGCGGAAGAACTCCTCAAGGAGGAACTGGGTGCGATCAAGATTCGCAAGGCCAAGGGTTCCAAGAATGTCACGACTGGCGTCGTCAACGTTCTCGCCTCCTTCAACAACACGATCGTTTCCATCACCGACCAGAAGGGTCAGGTGATCGCCTGGTCCAGCGCGGGAAAATGCAACTTCCGCGGTTCACGCAAGTCGACCGCCTACGCGGCCCAGGTCGTGGCCCAGGATGCCGCCCGCAATGCGATGTCGCACGGATTGAAGGATGTCGTGATCCGCGTCTCGGGTCCCGGCCTCGGACGCGACAGCGCCGTTCGCGCACTCCAGGCCATCGGTCTGGAGATTTCCTCGATCGTGGACGTCACCCCGATCCCGCACAACGGCTGCCGTCCGCGCAAGCGTCGTCGCGTCTGATCCGTCTCCTCGGCGGATTTCATTCCCTCAACTCCTTTCCAAAACTCATTCACCTCTAGCAGTCATGGCTCGCTATACCGGTCCCACCACCCGCATGAGTCGGCGCTTCGGACAGCCGATCTTCGGCGCCACCAAAGCGTACGAACGCCGTCCGTTTCCTCCCGGCCAGCACGGCCCCAAAAGCCGTCGCAAGCTTTCCGAGTATGCGGTCGGCCTCAACGAGAAGCAGAAGCTTCGTTACGTCTACGGTCTCCTCGAACGGCAGTTCCGCCGCATCTTCGAAATCGCCAAGAGCGAGCGGGGCATCACGGGCGAACGCTTCCTCCAGCTTCTCGAAACCCGCCTGGACAGCGTGGTTTACCTTCTCGGCTTCGCCAAGACCCGGGCCGCCGCCCGCCAGCTGGTCAATCACGGCCATGTCCGCGTGAACGGCCACAAGGTCGACATCCCCAGCTACAACGTGCAGGCGGGCGAAGAGATCGAGATCAAGAACACGGCGAGTTCCCGCCAGATCGCCACGCGCAATCTCGAGGAGAACCGCATGCGCAATGTCCCCGGCTGGCTCACGCTGAACGCCGAGGCTTTCAAGGCCGTGGTCAACCGCCTGCCCACCCGCGACGAGATGGATTCGACGATCAATGAGCAGCTCATCGTCGAGTTCTACTCCCGCTTCTAACCGGCCGGACTCCCCGGCTGTCCTTTCCCATTCCGGTCTAGTCGTCGTTTCGCTTATCCAGAGTCAGAGCCATCCTTTTCACTCCCTTTGCCATGCCTAAACGCCTCGGAAAGTTCGAACTCCCGAACAAGCTCACCAAAATCGAGGAAGGCGCCACCGCCACCTACGCCAAATTCATTGCTGAACCCTTCGAAGCCGGCTACGGCCACACCGTGGGCAACTCGCTGCGCCGGGTGCTGCTGAGCTCGATCGAGGGATCCGCGATCAGCTCCATCAAGATCGACGGCGTCAGCCACGAATTCCAGAGCGTCGACGGCGTGGTCGAGGACGTCACCGACATCGTCCTCAACCTGAAGAAGGTCCTCATCGTCTCGCAGAAACGCGAACCCGTCACGCTGCTCATCAAGGTCAACCGCGAGGGCGCGGTCACCGCCGCGGACATCCAGGCCGACGCCAACATCACCATCGTCAATCCCGACCAGGTGATCTGCACACTCGACAAGCCCCGCGCCTTCGAGGCCGAGATCGAGATCAAGACCGGACGTGGCTACTACCCGGGCGAACAGAACAAGAAGGAGGAGCAGGCGATCGGTGTCATACCGATCGACTCCCTGTTCTCGCCGGTCAAGCTGGTCAAGTATGCAGTTGAAAACACGCGTGTCGGCCAGATCACGGATTTCGACAAGCTGATCCTTGAAATCTGGACCGACGGGCGCATCTCGCCGGACGATGCACTCAAGCAGTCGGCCTCCATCCTCAAGCACCACATCGACGTCTTCGACCGCGTCAGCGACGAGTCCTACGAGTTCGAGAACCAGCAGTCCGAGGTGAGTGAGGAACAGAACAAGCTGCGCAAGCTCCTCAACATGTCTGTCAACGAGATCGAACTCTCGGTCCGTGCGGCAAACTGCCTGAACAACGCCAACATCACCACGGTGGGCGAGCTGGCCATGAAGACCGAGCAGGAGATGCTCAAATACCGCAATTTCGGCAAGAAATCGCTCAATGAAATCAAGGAGAAGCTCGAAGCCCTTGGTCTGTCGCTCGGCATGAAATTCGACGAGCGCCTGCTCGACGCCAAGAAGGAAGCCTGATCCCGAAACTTTTGACTCTCGCGCCGCCCGCTGCCGCCCAACGCTGCGACCGGGTTGCCGATCGGGAGTCATGCAAACACCACCACCATGCGTCATAACAAGCACCGCGCCTCACTCGGCGTCACCCGCGAACACCGCGCCGCCATGTTGTCCAACATGGGCGCCTCGTTGATCCGTCACGGTCGTATCCAGACGACCATGACAAAGGCGAAGGCCCTTCGTCCGTTCATCGAGAAGGTCATCACCAAGGCGAAGAAGGCCGCCGTCCAGAAGGAAAAGAGCGCCGCGCTCCACCTCCGCCGTCTCGCCCTGCGGGACGTCCGCGACCAGGAGGCGATCGACATCCTCTTCAAGGAAAAGCACAAGGAGTTTGCCGGGCGCGCCGGCGGCTACACCCGCATTTACAAGCTCGGCCCGCGGCGCATCAGCGACGCGGCAGAGCTGGCCTTGATCGAACTGATCAAGGCGGACGATCCGGGCTACAAGAAGTCCAGGGGACGCAAAGGAGGCAAGGCAGCCGCCAAGCCCGCCCCTGAAGTCGCACCCGAGCCGGCTCCGGAAGCCGCCGCGGCTGCTCCGGCCACCGACGCCCAGGCCTGATCCGGATCAGACCGTCTTGCCCTGCCACGCGCCGGTTCGCCGGCGCGTTTTTGCGTCCAAGGGGTCCGCGTCGCCCTGAAAAGGTTGCGCGACCTATCGCCGCCTGACAGGTTGCTGCGGTGTTTGATCTCACGACTGCCGTCGTCGTCTACTGCGGGCTGGTTGCCGCCCTTTATCTCGGATTGTGGCTCTACTATGACCGTCGCGATCAGTCCCGGTTCGATCGCCCCCGCCGCAAGCACGCCTTCTTTTGTGTCCGCTGCAACCTGCCCTATGCCGCGGCCTCGGACGACGATCGCGTGCCCTGCCCGCGATGTGCCCAGGAAAACGGGCGCTTGAGGTTTTAGCACTTGCCGGAGGGTTCGACGGAGACGGTGCAGCCTGGAGGCGGGTGAAGCGATTTTCGGCTGACACCGCCGCGTTACACGCTTGATCCCCGGGGCGCCCGTCGCTCTTGTTTTCCATGGCCCAGACGATAGCTGTCCTCGATTTCGGCTCGCAATACACGCAGATCATAGCGCGTCGCATCCGGGAGTGCTCGGTCTATTCCAAGATCTATCCCTACTCCACGCCCGCGGCCATCCTGAGAGCGGAGGGGGTCATCGGCATCGTCCTGTCCGGCGGTCCGAACAGCGTCTTTGCACGGCAGGCGCCGTTGCCCGATCCGGAGATATTCGAGCTGGGAGTGCCCGTTCTCGGCATCTGCTACGGCATTCAGCTCATGGGCAGGCTGCTCGGTGGAAAGGTGGCCAGGGGTGAGCGCCGGGAATATGGGAATGGCACGCTGCGGATCAGCCACCCCGGTCGGCTGTTTGCAAAGCTGCCGAGAAAGCTGAAGGTCTGGAATTCACATGGAGACAAGCTCATTGCCCTGCCGCCCGGTTTCCAGGCGATCGGAGCGACCGAGAATTCGTCCTATGCCGCGATCGAGGACCGGAAGCGGAGCTTCTTCGGCATTCAATTTCATCCGGAGGTGTTCCATACGGAGCGCGGCGTGGACGTCATCCGCAACTTCATCGTGGGCGTTTGCGGCGCCGCGCAGGATTGGACGACCGAGGATTTCATCGAGCGGTCCGTGGCCGACATCCGGCGCAGGGTTGGAAAGGCGCGGGTCATTCTCGGACTCTCGGGCGGCGTCGATTCCTCGGTGGCGGCCGCATTGATACACAAGGCCATCGGTAGACAGCTCACCTGCGTCTTCGTCGACAACGGACTGCTGCGCCTGGGGGAGCGTCAGGCCGTGGTGGGTCTCTACGACCGGAACTTCCGGATCGACCTGCGCGTGGTCGATGCATCGGCGCTCTTTCTCCGGCGACTCAAGGGAGTGACGGAGCCCGAGCAGAAGCGTAAGATCATCGGCAATACGTTCATCGAGGTGTTTGAACGGTCGCTCAAGCAGATCGGTGCGGCCGAGTTTCTCGCCCAGGGCACGCTCTATCCGGATGTCATCGAATCCGTTGCCATCGCGGGAAATCCCGCGGCATTGATCAAGTCGCACCACAATGTCGGTGGCCTGCCGGAGCGGATGAAGCTCAAGCTGCTCGAGCCATTGCGGGAACTCTTCAAGGACGAGGTGCGCGCGGTGGGCAGCGCACTGGGTCTCCCCCGTGAGGTGGTGTGGCGCCAACCGTTTCCGGGCCCGGGTCTGGGCGTGCGTGTGGTGGGGGAAATCACCCGGGAACGCCTGGATGTCCTCCGCGCGGCCGATTCCATCGTGCAGGAGGAAATGAAGGCGAGCGGTTGGTACTGGAAGGTATGGCAGTCGTTCGCCGTTTACCTGCCGGTGAAATCGGTGGGAGTCGTCGGCGATGAGCGCAACTATGCCGATGTGATCGCACTGCGGGTGGTCGAGTCGAAGGATGCGATGACTGCGGATTGGAGCCGGCTCCCGTACGACCTGCTCCAACAGATTTCTTCACGCATCACCAACGAGGTGCGCGGGGTTTCACGGGTGGTTCTCGATATCAGTTCCAAGCCGCCCGCGACCATCGAGTGGGAATGATTTTGGGACACAGACGTCCCCTAAGCAAAAAAGCGGGTTCGTAAGTGGCTGATGAATGGAGGATCGAAGCCGCAGAAGCCGGGGGTGGATCAGCGGACGGCGTTGGGAGAACGCGGTGGGCTGACCGACGATGTGCCGGGTTGGCGGCGGTACCACGACGCAATGGTGC
>CAZOXB010000134.1:0-10730 GCA_964583635.1 uncultured Opitutaceae bacterium
AGCCCTTCAATGCCGATGACCCGTGCGCCATCCGCCAGATCGAGATTTGAGAAGGCATCGAAATCCAATGCAGCCCAGGTGTGGTCCTCGGGGTCACTCCTCCGGGCGAATGATCCCCGGGCGCTGCGCGTTCCCTGATTCACCTGAAAATGAAGGGCCTCATAAAAGTAGGGTCGCACGAGCAGGCGCGTCCGGGCCCGGTCGAACCAGACGCCGCGCAGGGCCGTACGCGCATTCTCCGCGGCGACAAACACGCTCAGGTCGGAATTTCGCCCCCAGCGTCCCCTGATGTCGACGGATGCCGTGGGAGTGGAGGCGGTGAAATCGAAGTTCTTCCAGAAATTCGGCCACCATTCACGGAACCATCCGCTGATTCCCAACGGCTGGAGCCTGCCATCGAGAATGAATCGGAAATCGCGGGAGGAGGTATCCATGCGATAGCTCCCCCGGGCCACGCTGGGTCCCTGCTTCAGCACGATGCCGTCGAATGCCAGCGAAGTTCCGGTCAGGTCAAAACTGGCAGCCGCCTGGTCGAGGGTGACGTGGTGCGCCACGACTGCATCCGCGGCCAGATGCCCCCGTGCCCGCCGAAGCTTCCAGCCGGCGTCGAGATCGATATCCGCAGACAATCGAGGCCTCGACAGCAGCGTGAGCTCTTCGCTCAACGGATGCTTCACGATCCCGCCCAGCCAGTCGATAATGGGCGGCGAGAGCCGGCCATTCAGGGACAGCGAGGCATGGCCCGCCTTCGTATCCAGATCGTGAATTCCCACTGTCCAGGCTTCACCGGCCACCAGCGCGTTCACGGTTGAATTGCGGGCCGGCAGGGAGGATTCGAGCGAGACCGCCCGCGCGCTCCATGGCTTCGACTCCAATGAACCGACACGCGACTTGAGCTCGAGCGGCGTGATTCGCAGGGAGGTCGGATCGAAGATTGCCGCGAGCAGGAGATCGACATCATCCGCGGCCCGATCGGACGGGGCGTTGATATGTGAAACGGCAGCCCGGATCTGCAGCACGCTGGAGGTGCTGCCTCCAATGGGCAGGGTGGTGCGGGCGACCAGGCCGTGCAGCGAAACCGTTCCGTCCATCAGGCGTGACCACGAACCGGGCAGGAGGAAGCGTGCGGCGGTGAATTCCACCCCGCAGGAGGAGAGCCGGCCATCGGCCTTGCCCATGTCCACATGAAGACGGGGAGACTCGAAGCGGTCGATCCACTCCAGCGAGGCATAGGCTTGTTGCACCCCGCGCAGGTAGCCGCGGACCCCGGCCTCCCACTGTTCCTTGAATGTCGGCCGGCGGACACCGGATGGGGGGCGAGGCAAAGTGAGCAGGCCTCGGGCGGTGAGTTCGAGCGCTCCCAGTCGCGCGGAAAGACGGGCGATCTTCAGATCCGCTCCGTCGGGCTGGAAATTCGCGGCGACATCGCTGAACACCACCTCGCTTCGCCCGGTGGGAGAGCGCAGCGAAGGCAGCCAGAGTGTGACTCCCTCCATGTCAACCTCGCGCAATTCCAGGTTGCCCGCGGCCAGCCACCGTGAGTCGAATCTCAGGTAGACGGAGGATGCCTCCACGAGAGGCTCGTCGAGTGTGGGGTGGAGAAGCGTCACGTTCCCTGCCAGTATCCGTCCGCTCGTATCCAGCTTCGTCGGGCCGAGCCTCACGCGCAGACCCTGCTCCGCGAGGTATCGTTCAATGCGTGTCAAAGCCCATGAGGGGACGGTGAGTTCCCGGCTTGCGGCGATCGTGATCTGAAACGCGAGCAGGACGCCCAGCGCCAGCCACGCTGTCCAAAGGATCAACGTGGTCATGAAACGCGTGCAGCCCGCCGCGATCCGCCAGGAGTGTTTCAGGATGCGTTTCATGCACGTCGGCTCACCGGGTGTTTCGCCGCTGCAACAAACCCCATTGTGGAGAAACCGCCACAAAGAACTCCCACCGGGGCTCAGGGCGCACCGGTCTTGGCGGCAGGAGGCGGATCTGGCAGCGGGCCGGGGTCTCGCGGGCCGTAAGTGAGGGTCCAGAGCGCATCGAGGAGAGGCTGTTCAACTTCAAAGATGATTCCGCCGAAGTCGGAGGAACCGGCAAGTTGGGTCCCGCCACCGGTGCGTTCGCTGAGAAACAGGGTGGATTCCTCGCTGGTTGCGCCCGCGCCGCTGAAGGCGATCGTTGTGTCAAGCCGATAGGTCCACGGCCTTTCCTCCCCATCGAGCATCACCCGGGGCGAGAAGCTGTCCTGCACGATGCTCTTGGCTCGCAGCGTCCGCAGATGGCGCAGGATTGCCTCGATCGCTTCGCGCTCCGGAGCCGGGGATGTCGCCAGCGCCGCCGCCCAGGTTTCACCCGCATCCACCTTGCGTGAAACGATGACGGTTCCGTCGACCCTGGAGAGGGAAAGAGCGGTGATGCTGGCGCCTGCCGGCAGTTCGCGGAGGAGCTTTTCCCGAAACAGACGCGGCTCCACCGGCGTCTGGTTGAGAATGGTTCCGTCGACGAGGTAGACGTAATCCTGTTTCTCCAGTCGCGCGTAGTAGAGTCCGGGAGTGGGGCTTTCAATGCCGACCTGAAGCACGATCTGGCCTGTCGAGCCGACGGTGGGGGCGTCCTCCGCCAGTGAAATGGCAATCTCGCGCAGGGGCCGGCTGAATCCCCAGTTTTCAAGGTCCGCCGCACTCGGTGCGTCATTGAGGAACTTCCGGGCATCCAGAAAGGCCAGTTGCCGCAGGAGACGCGCAATCGTCGTGGAGTCCGCGGGCAGTGTCTGGGAGTTTCCACCCGCCGGATCGCGGCGGACAATCTGCCATGCGCCGGAGTCGGCCCCCGGCCCCGGGTTGGCCGGAGTCGTGTCCAGACGCTGGAGGGCCAGTTCGGGAAGGTTTCCCGCACGAATCGTCAACGCGATCACCGTGCGTCCATCCAGATCGAGGATGCGTTTCTCGCGCAGTTCCTCCTGCGAATCACGGAGGGTGGTCAGCAACGTCCGCGGCACCGCCGTCGTAAAGAGGGCGGGCCGCTCGTCGAGCTTGGCGTAGGTGAGGACCTCATCGGGCTTGGCGCCCGGTGCGGGCTGGCCGTTCTCGGTTGGCACGGGCGAGCCCAGCAGCAGCGTCTCGCGGCGGTTGATGCCTTCGAGCGTGATGCGGAAGACCGGGTTGGCCAGCCCGGTCCGGGCGGGATCGGCCTCGGGTTGGGGGAGGAACGTGAGGGCGGAAAGGCCGTTCAGCTGATTGATGGCCAGTTCGGTGCGATCCTTGCTCGCGCGCGTGCGGATGGGGGTCTCGAACAGCCAGCGGTTGCCCTCGTGACGCAGGCGCACCCGGAGCGTGGTGGCGGCCGCGACCTGCAGACTGAGCGAGCGGACCTCGTAGTGGGGGATGGTGAACAGCGAGTTGTTGCGCAACTGGTCGACGGAGAGCCGGAGGCTGTCGAGCAGGGTTCGTTTCACAACGAGAACCCGATCACCGTCAGGTGAAAGGATATAGAGGCGGTTGCCGCCCTTGGTTTCCGCTCCGACCTGGATCACGACCGGAGCCCCGGCCGCGGCACCCGGCGCACCGCTCGCGGAGCCCGGGGTGAGCGTCAGGGTGAGCGCGGGCTTGTCCAATCCGTAGTCGGCCAGGGTCAGGCCATTCTTCTCCAAATCCTCCCGGGTAAAGCTGGCCTCGCGCTCGAGCAGCTGCAGTTCGCTGAGAATCGTGCGGATGGCATGTTCCGCGACGGGCCACTCCATCGGCGAGGTCAGGAACCATCCGTCCGGACGCCGTTCCATTCGCACCGGTTCCGGTCCTCCCACAATTTCCAGCTTCTGGAGGTTGGCGGCCTGGGATCCCAACACGAGGCGCCTTGAATGTTCGCGGTTGGCCTCGCTGATCGAGGGGCGCAAGAAATAGAAGATGAACAGGAACAGCGCGACGTTCAGGAAGAGCAGGACCAGCGTGACTTTGGTGCGCATGGAGTGGAATTCTGCCTACCGGGGAAGACCCGCTTGAGGGAAGGCCGACAACGAGCGGGGACGGCCAGGGTGGCGACGATCGATTGGGTGCAGTGAGCTCATCAGGCGAAGGGAACAGGAGGGACTAGCGTCGTCGGGTCCAGGAGACAATCAGGCCGAGCAAGGCGGCGACTCCGGGAACGCCGAGGAGCAGGCTGTAGCGCAGCCGGGAAAGCTCGTTCTGGCTGAGGGACAACTGCAGCCGGGAAATGGGACGAGCGGGAACATTCAACTGGGCGTCCCGATCGACACACCAGTTGATCGCATTAATGAACACGGTCAGGTTCCCCTGGGTTTCGATGCGTTCATTGGCTATGAAATCGCCGCAGCCAAACACCACGACACGTCCGCCGCGCACACTGAAGGGCAGGTTCGACTCCTTGGGCGGCGTCACCCGCTCGGACGAGGAGGCGACAAAAACCGGGCCTGGCAGATCGACGCCGACGTCGTATTTGGGGGCGATGTTCAGGCGGTAGCTGCGCTCACCCCAGGCGCTTGCCGCCGTCTGGATCAGGGGGACGACCTGCAAACCGGCATCGGGCTTGCGGCCCGGATCCGGGCGGGCCGAGCGTGCCGTGCCGAAACGGACCGGCAGGCTGTTCGAGTAAAGCGACGCCGTGATCGGGCTGTCCTTGTTCAGGCCGCGCATGACCAGTTCACCGTCCTCGTTCTGCCCATCCGGGCCATTGTCGAAAATACGCACGTCATCCGCAAGCAGCCCCCATTCGTCGAGGAGGCGATCCAGGCCGTGATTTGCCCCGGGAGCGAGCAGCAGGATCAACCGCCCCGCCTCCGTCGACAGCCAGGTGCGCAGCAGATTCTCCTCGGGAGCGCTGTATTTCACCATCGGTGCAGGGATGATCAGCAGGGCGTCCTTGGGTATCGTACGGGCCTGCGCGAGGTCCATGCCTTCCAGATCGAAATTGCGAAGCCGGAGGTTGTCGCGCAGCGTGGAAAGGCCGCGATTCCGGTCGACATCGTCGGGGTGCATCTCCCCGTGTCCGAGCAGGAAGACGATCTTCTTCTGGTCGGGACTGGCCACGCTGAGGATGGCGGATGTCAGCGCCTGCTCGCCTTGGAAGGCCGTCTTCTTGCGGTTCTCTATCTTGTACAGCTCATCGACCCCGACCAGCCGGCGCCTTTCGCCGCTGCGGACAAGGATCATGTTCGGCCCGATCTCGATCTGCTCCGCGTCGCGGCGGCGCTGATAGACGTCCAGGAAGCGGACGGTGATGCGTCCGTCATACGTCCGGGCGGTGTCGATGTTTCCCTCGGTTTGATAGACGTATTCCTTCAGGATGCCCTCCACGTCACGCGCCGTCTGGGCGATCTCCTCGTTCTCATCGTCGTCGGAAAGGGTGACGATGATTTCGACCGGTGTTCGCAGGCTGGCGAGGTAGGACATGGTCTCGGGCGAGAGCGAGTGCCGCCGGTACTGCGTCAGGTCGTAACGCTTGAAGTAATGCGGGGCCACATAGTTGAGTCCCGCAAAGAGCGTCGTGAACAGGATGGCTTGCAGCACCAGGTTGCTGATGCGGATCCATCTGGCGGCGCGAAAACTGTCGGCAATGCTCATGGGGATCAGCCCTGCAGCAGCTTGGCCTCGACACCAAGAATGCTGAAAATCAGGGTGAGGATCGTACTGCTGAGGTAAAAGATCACCTGCCGTGTGTCGACGACGCCGCGACTGAAGTCGTCGAGATGCTCGAATATCTGGGCGTAATTCACCGCCGCCTTCACGGGACGCATCAGTTCCAGATCCATCACGGCCATGGTCTGGAGAAAATTGAGCCCGACGATCAGTCCGAACAGCAGCGTGAACGAAAGGATGCCGGCGACCGCGACGTTGCGGGACAGCGAGCTCGCGAAGATGCCGATCGCCACGAACAGCAGGCCCGAGATTGCGATGAAGAGGTATCCGCCGACCAGCGGGCCGGGATCGAGAAAGCGGTCGCCCGCGAAATGATAGAGGACGTAGAAGAATCCTCCCGTGGATGCCCACAGCATCAGGTAGAGGCAGTATGCGGAGCCGAACTTGCCGAGCACCACCTCCGTCGTGGTGACGGGCGTGGTCAGAAGGGTTTCGAGCGTTCCCAGCCGGCGTTCCTCCGCGAAGCACTTCATCGTCAGCAAAGGGACCATGAAGAAGACGGGGATGAAGAAATAGCGGAAGAAGGCCGTCGCGGGAGCCTGCTCCTGACCCGCTCCGCCGTAGCTTTCAAGCATGCCGGTGAAAAAGAACCCCATGACCGCCAGGAACAGCACGGCGGCAATGTACGTGCTCGGATTGACCAGGAGCATGCGAATCTCGTGATTCAGGATTGTGGAAAAATGCCGCATGGAGGAGAGGGGCGCCTACGATTTCAATCCCGGGCGATGCGAGTCCACGATGTCCCAGCTGCGCTTCGTCGCGGCAAGAAAGACGTCCTCCAGGCTGGGCTGGGAGTGGACAAAGGAGCGCAGGCGAAAGCGGGGATCGGCCGCGACCGTGCGCAGGAGGACCTCGCCCTGATCGTCTTCGCGCTCCGTGGTCAGGAACAGACTTCTGAATCCATCGGGTTCGGTGTTTTCCGGCATGCTGGATGCCGATTCGCCGGGAGCGGTGTCGATCTGCAGGGACGGATCGATCTGCCTGAGCATCTCGGAGAGGGCGGCGACATCTCCCGAAAATTCCACCTGGTACCGGGTCCGCCCCAGGAATTCGCGTCGCAGGGCGGTTGGCGTGCCCTGGGCGACAAGCTGACCGCGGTTGATGATCAGCACCCGGTCGCACGTCATTTCAATCTCGGGCAGGATATGCGAGGAGATGATGACCGTCATGCGGCCCCGCAGGCTTGCGATCAGGTCGCGCACGATGAGGATCTGGTGCGGGTCAAGTCCGATCGTGGGTTCGTCCATGATGATCACGGGAGGCTCTCCCAGGATGGCCTCCGCGATTCCCACCCGCTGGCGGTTGCCCTTGGAAAGATGCCCGAGAATGCGGTGGCGAACGCGCGTGAGGTCGCAAAGTTCAAGCACCTCGTCCAAGCGCGGTCCGAGCCGGCGACGTGGAATCTCCTTCAACCTGCCGCGGTAATAGAGGTATTCGGACACCCTCATGTCCTCGGGCAGCGGGTTGTTCTCCGGCATGTAGCCAATGATCCGTTTCACCTCCTCGGTGCGGCTGGCCACCGGGATGCCGCACACCCGGACGACGCCGAGGGTGGCGGGCAGGTAGCCGGTCAGGATTCGCATGGTTGTCGACTTTCCGGCACCGTTCGGACCGAGGAAACCGATGATCTCACCCTGGGCCACGGAAAAGCTGATGTTCTTGACGGCCGGCACACCCCGGAAGGACTTGGTGAGGTGGGAGACTTCGATGGCCGGCGATGCGGGAAGATCTGACATGGCGTGGCGGCGGGTCAGAAATGGCGCAATCGGAGCGTCGCCGCAAGACCTTGCAAGGTCATGCCTTCAATCAAGGGGCTCCGTCGGCAAACTCGCCGCAACGGCATTGGCAAATGCGCCCGTCCGCTCAGTTCGGGAAGGGGTTGACCGATGGAATTGGAAGCCGGGCTCAAACGATTGAGGGTATCTCCGCCAACGGTTGCTGCTGCAAGTGCGGTGCGCAAGAGCGTCTCATGGCATGCGGCGGAGCAAGAAGGACTGACAGTGGTTCCCAAGGGTGTTCGAGGCGATGCAAGGAGAGGACATGAGAGGTCGCGATCCAATCGTTCACGCCAAGGCACGCAGCGCAAGCCTTGGCCACAAGAGCAATCGTGGCGATGAAACCTCCCGTCACACTGTCGGGTCAGATAGCTCCGTCCCGATGGAGGCTGACTTCCCCGGCTCGCAGCCGCTCGATGTGGTTCGTGGAGGTTCTCACCAGCAGAGCGCCCTCCTCATCGATGCCGGCAGCCGTCCCCGAGATGGTCGCCGTGCCGCGGACGGCCTGCACCGATTTCCCGCGGAGGACGTCAAATCGATTCCAGAGATCGGCGAGGGATCCGTCCGCAAGGCCTTGAACAAACTTCTCGTAGGCAAGCAGGACGCGGCCAATCAGCGCCGCCGTGAACTTGTTGACGTCGATGGCCGCGGCCGTATGTGCGTCGAGCGCGGTCGCCCGTGTGCGCAACTCCTCCGGCCAGCCGGGCGCGGGAGTGTACAGGTTGAGTCCCAATCCGAGGACGAGATCACGTATCTCGTCCGAGTCGAGCCGCGCCTCGGTAAGGATTCCGCCCGCTTTCCGCCCGCCGAGCAGAATATCGTTCGGCCATTTGAGTCCTGGGGACAGGCGGAAGAAATTGGCGATGAGTTCGCACAGATTCGCGCCCATCCACAGGGTGAAGGTCTGCATCTGGCTCGTTGCCACCTTGGGGCGAAAGGCAAACGACGCATAGAGGTTTCCATTGGGATGGGAAACCCATTGCCGGCCCAGGCGCCCCCGTCCCTGAGTCTGCTCGCGGGCCAGAATGACGAAGGGGGCGTTGCGACCCGACGCGAGTTCCCGTGCCGCCTCATCGTTGGTGGAATCGACCGAATCGAGGAGACTGAGCGCGAGGTTGCGGTTGCGCGGTGGCAGGTAGGCGCGCACGAGCGCGGCGTCCAGTGCGCTTGGTTTCGAGACGAGGCGGTATCCGCGGGCCCGGACGGCCTCGAAGGTGAATCCCTTCCCGCGCAGGTTCTCCATGTGCTGCCAGACGGCGACACGACTCATACCGAGCTTCCTCGCCAGGGCGGTCCCGGAAATGTACCGGCCCTCGAACATCAGGAGCTCCCGGAGAATATAGGATTCAGGCGAGTCCAAGGATCAGCTCCTCCAATCGAGTCCGATGTCGACCCAGACGCTTTGATGCACGAGCGCGCCGGTGGAAACAAAATCGAGCCCGAGCCCGGCCAGACCCGGCAATGATTTCAAGGTGATGCCACCGCTGGCCTCGGTGAAGACGCGCCCCCGGATCAAGCGGAGTGCCCGGCGCAGCTGCGGTACGCGGAAGTTGTCGAGGAGAATCACATCGGCTCCGGCATCGAGCACCGCCGGGATCTGCTCGAGCGAATCCACCTCGACCTCGACGGGGAGCTCCGGCGCCGCCCTTCTGGCGCGTGCGACCGCCTCGGCGAGCCGGAGGCCGGGAGCATTCGACTCGCGTACGCCATCGGCGTCGCCATGGAAGCCAAGCAGTGCCAGGTGGTTGTCCTTTAACATGACGCGGTCGAAGAGTCCGAGGCGGTGATTCCAGCCGCCGCCGCAGGCAACGGCGTATTTTTCAAGCATGCGGTATCCCGGTGTGGTCTTGCGCGTGTCGAGCAATCGCGTGCGACCGCGGCCGAGAGCATCGGCATACCGCCGCGTCTGGGTGGCGATGCCTGATAGCCGCTGGACGAAGTTGAGCACGATGCGTTCGGCGGAGAGGAGGATGCGAGGGTCCCCCGCCAGCGTGGCGAGGACGTCCCCGCCGCACACCCGGGTGCCGTCCTTCACCCGCGGTTGAACGGTGGCACGTCCGCCATAAACGGACAGGACGAGCGGGATCAGCGGGAGGCCGCAGGCAACCATGTCCCCGCGGGCGACCACCTCGGCCTCCGCCGCGCCTGCCACTCCACCGACACTTGCCGTCGAGGCGTCGCCATGACGCGCCGGTGCGGTGGCGAGGCCCAGGCCGCGCAGATCCTCATCGCGGGCAATTTCGACGAGCCGGCGCAGGTAGGCCTTGTCGAGGTCATCCCAGGACAGGCGTCGGATCAAGTGTTCGGTGGCGGCACGCATCCCGTGAAGCCCAACCGGGTGTCCTCCCTTTTTCAAGCCGCAGCGGTTCACGTGGGAACAATTGGCGGAATGCCCGCTTGAACCGGGCGGTTCGCAGTCTACGTTCGGGCGGTTGGCACGCTGTCCATGACACCTGATGAGCTGAAGAAACAACCCACCTGTGATGGCCTCAGCCTACCGTTGCAGGCTTTGTGGCTGGATGCGTCGGGAGAGTGGCATCGTGCCCACGAGGCGTGCCAAGCGGCGGACAGCCGTGAAGGCGATTGGGTGCACGCCTACCTCCATCGGAAGGAAGGCGATGTTTCCAATGCCCGGTACTGGTACATGCGGGCCGGACGGTCCGCGCCGCCGCCGACTCTTCCCCTGGACGCCGAATGGGCCGCCATTGCCGCGGCCCTGCTCCCGGGCCGCAGGGCCTGAAGCCCCGGCTGCACCACGGCGTCGGAGGACATCTGCCTCGTTGCGTGCAAGGGCTTCCCATGGCCTATTCCGGAGGGATGTAACCCAATGGGTTACATCCCGTCAGAACGCATTTTCGCAGGATTTGTGACGGGAAAATGCTAGTACCCCAGATTCCAGCGCGGTTCGATGTTGGCGGCGGCGGTTTCGGAAACCCACACGTCTGTTCGCATCGTCTGCAGGAGCGATTCCGGCACAAGCGGCGTGACCGGCCCGTGCATGACGAGGCGCGAGATCATGCGTTGCCAGGAGATGAAGGTGCCGCCCACGCTGATCGAGTGACTCTGGATGCGGTGTTTTGCGCCGACCACTTCGGCGGGGCCGATGGTGGCCGCCTTGGGCGGCACGGCACAAAGATCGCCGCTGGAACCGAAGCTCCCGTGGAGTGAGTTCTGAGCGATGGTGAGGGGATGAAGCGTGCAGACCCGCGCACTCAGCTGCTTCCATTCCTCGAGCGAGGCGGCGGCAAATTCGGGTGAATTGGGGTCGATGAAGGCCAGATGTCCCGTCCAACCGGGACCGCTGTAGCAGATG
>CAZOXB010000135.1:0-10362 GCA_964583635.1 uncultured Opitutaceae bacterium
TTGGGGCGGCTGCAGGTGAACCTCATGGGTTGATAAATCGGCAATTATTGACGCATAACCGGCGGGAAGGGTTTCCTTCGTTTCCATCGCATGATTTTGCGCATGAATTGCGGGAATCCCGGAGGTGCTGGTTGGAAACTGTAACCTGTCATCCCATCGCAGATTAGGGCGTGTGTCAGGCACGTCTGGTGGATACAGATCGTGGAAAAGACGTGTTCGTTTCCACCATGCCAGGATACGAAATGCGGCTTCGAGGTGAGCCGAAAACGACGTTTGCCTGGGGAAAACACCCTTGGTTATTTGGGTCGGCCTTCGAATCTCTGTGCGTGATTTCCCTCGTCGGGGCGCAGTGGAACGGCCCCGCGGTCGCGGCCCTTTCGCCTGAAAAGGCACCCTTTTTCTGCGGAATGAGTCGTGGTGATTGGCAGCGAGGTTGGCTGCAGGGGGCACGCAGCCCTGCGCTTGGGACGGGCCTGTGTAGTTGATGGTTAACTACATGGAGCTGTGATCAGCCGGGCGACGGTAAACACTCGCTTAGGCGCAGGGGTTTCCTTCCACTGTCTGCACGCCATGCTGCTCGATTTCACCCGGCTGGAGCCGCGCCACGCCTACCAATGGATGGTCTCGACCATTCTCCCGCGACCGATCGCGTGGGTGGCGACGATATCCAGGGCGGGGCGGATCAATCTGGCGCCCTTTTCCTTCTTTCAGGGGGTGAGTGCGAATCCTCCCACCCTGATGTTTGTCCCCGTCAACAAGCGTGACGGATCGAAGAAGGACACGGTGCGCAACATCGAGGAGGTGCCGGAGTTCACGGTCTCGATCTGTTCCTTCGGACTCGCGGAACAGATGAACGCCACCGCCGCGCTGCTGCCGCATGACGAGAGTGAATTCGAGAAGTTCGGCATTGCCGCCGCTCCGAGCCGGACGATCCGTCCTCCACGGGTTGCCCGGGCGCCGGTGTCGTTCGAGTGCACGCTCCATTCCATCGTCTGCATCGGAGAGGGACCGCTGGCGGCGAACGTCGTCTTTGGTTCCATCCAACTGGCGCACATCGATGATGCCGTTCTCGATGCCGAGGGGCATGTCGATGCCGCCAAGCTCGACGCCATCGGACGCATGGGAGGCGAGCGCTATACGCGCACCCGCGATGTCTTTGACCTCAAGCGTCCGGATCGCTGAGTCTGTTTCCTTGCGCATGCCATCCGCCGCCCCGATCGGGATTGAACTTCTTAGCGTGCGTGGCACGACGGGCTACTTCCGCGTCGGTCAGGTCCGTACCGGTGCCTGGTGGTTGTTTTCGCCCGACGGTGCCCCCTGCTTTCCGGCCGCATTGGCTGGAAGGCGACTGCAGGGGCCGGAGGTGCCTCGCATGCGCGGACTGGGTTTCGACACGGTGGTGGTGGCGGACGACGGCGGCTTCGCGTTGCAGGAAATCTGGCAGGTCCGCTGTGCCTGCTTGTCGGACGGGGCACCACGCCTGCGCACGGGCGGAGTGTGCCTGCCGGATGTATTTGATCCCGGGTGGCGGGGGCAGGCGGCACAGCGGGCCGCCATCCGCTGTGCGCCGTTTCGCGACGACCGCAGAATCGTGGCGTGGCAGTCCGACGACACCTTGTCCTGGGCGTGGGCCTCGCCTCGCGGAAGGCCAACCCTGCTGCAGCTCTGCCTGAGCCTGGAACCCTGTTTTGCGGCCTATCATGCCGCGTGGGAGTTTGTGCTTGCCCTGCACCAGGGAAGCTTCGACGCGATGGTGGCAGCCTGGCAGGTCGATCTGAAGAACAAGGATGCCCTCCGGTCGTGGACGCAGGAGGAGAAAGGCATTGGCTCACCGGCCTATCTCGCGGATCATCGCCTGTGGTCCATGCAGTTCGCACAGCGGTATTTTTCCACGGTGTCGGCGATCCTGCAGGAAGCCGTTCCGAATCACCTGCGTTTGTCTCCGCGCAGTGAAACGGGAGGGGCGGAGCCCGACTGGCTGATGGAGGTGGTGGCGAGGGCATGCGATATCCACAACCGGCCGTTCGGCCCGGAGGGCCCGGCGGGCGATGCGGAGGGCGCCGATGGTCCCGTCTGGATCGACGGCTTTGCCTGGACGTACCCTTGGATGACCGGTCCGACGATCGATGACGCGGCTGATGATTCGGCACTGACCCGCGTCGAGAAGATGCTGGCGGCGGGGCGCAGCGCATTCGCGTCGATGCGGGATGACCCCCGCGTCGTGGCATGGACCTGGCCGGATGCCACCGACGGGGAGTGGGCGCAGCGGGATATCAAGCCGCGCCTTGTGCGGGAGGATGGCAGCGCGGCGGTGGAACACACCGAACTTCTCACCTGGTTGAACAAACGCGCCTTGAAGGAACGGATGCGCCTCCATGCGCCCTGACGGATGCCCTGGACACGGCGGAGTCCGGCGCACGGCGGATTCCGCGGGTGGTGCCGCCCCACACTCCAGGCTTGCCCCGGAAGGCGGTGGTCCGCGTCATGGTCTCTTGCGGCCGGCATGAACCCGTACGATCTCAGCACCTATCTCAAGCCAAGGATTCGCACGGTTCGCGACTGGCCGAAGGTGGGGGTGAATTTCCGCGATGTGACCACCCTGTTTCGCGATCCGGAGGCATTTCGGGTGATGGTTGAGGCATTCTCGCTCGATTGCACCCGCCTCCAGGTTGACGTGATTGCAGCGGTCGATGCGCGCGGGTTCATCATCGGCGGTGCCCTGGCCTACCAACTGCACAAGCCGTTCGCGCTGGTGCGCAAGAAGGGCAAGCTGCCCTACAAGACCGTGACGGAGGACTACAAGCTCGAGTACGGCACGGCGGCTGTGGAGATTCATGCGGATACCTGCAAGCCGGGCGACCGCATTCTCATTGTGGACGACCTCATTGCCACGGGCGGCACGCTTCTGGCGGCGACACGACTCTTTCAGATCCTCCACGGCGAGGTCGTCGGGGTCGCCGCGATCATCGATCTCCCCGATCTCGGTGGATCCCGGATGCTCCGTGAGAGCGGACTGCGCGTGCACGCCCTCTGCGAGTTTTCCGAGGACGAATAGCCCACGAATTCCCACGCATGAAACTCACCCTCTGGTGCAATGTTGTCCTCGCGGAGCCCGCCCTGCGGGCGCTTCGCGAAGGCACGCGCGATCACATCCTGCTCATGGCAAGGCAAGGTTCGACCTCGGTGCTCAACGCGCCGGGGCGTGATGCGGAAATCGCCACGGCGGACATCGCCTTCGGCCAGCCCTCCGTGGCGGACTGCCTTGAACACCGGAAGCTGAAATGGGTGGCTGCAAGCAGCGGCGGTTACACGCGGTTTGACACGCCGGAGTTCAAGGAAGCATTCCGCGAACGGGGAGCGATCTTCACGAACATGTCGAGCGTCTATGCGGAGCCCTGTGCGCAGCATGCGCTGGCGATGATCCTGGCGGTTTCGCGGCAGTTGCTTCCCGCCCATCGCGACCAGATCACGGACCACGCGTGGAACTACACCGATCGGCGCAACAACGTGACCCTGTTGAAGGGCAGCACGGTCCTGCTGCTCGGTTTTGGCGCCATTGGACGAAGGCTGGCCGATCTGCTGGCGCCGTTTGGCGTGAGGATTCACGCGGTCCGCCGGCAGGTGCGCAGCGAACGGGGCGTGACCATCATCCCGGAGGAACAGCTCACAGCGGTGCTGCCGACGGCCGATCACGTGGTGAACGTCCTCCCCGAAAACGACTCCACGCGCAACTATGTCAACGCGCGCCGCCTCTCGGCGTTCAAGCCCGGAGCCCGATTCTACAACGTCGGCCGCGGGACAACCGTCGATCAGCAGGCGCTGCTTGAAGCGTTGCAGAGCGGACGACTGGGTTGCGCCTACCTGGATGTCACCGATCCCGAACCGCTGCCCCGCGATCACCCCCTCTGGTCCGCGCCGAATTGCTACATCACGCCGCATGTGGCGGGCGGACGTCGTGACGAGGGGGAGGCCATTGTTGCGCATTTCCTCGCCAACCTGGCGGCGTTTCAACGCGGGGCGCCCATGGTGGACCGTGTGGTTTGAGGAGGCGCTTGCCCTCGGACGCCAGATGCGCGGCGCCCGTCGGGAGTCTTGATGCGCCTGGACGCGCACGCTTCAGCGACCGCGCGCTTGCGCCGATGTCGAAGAGGCGTTTCCTTGCATCGAATGTCCGTTGTCAGTCCGGCCGAAGCCCTCAGTCCCGCCGTTGCGCCCCATCCTTCCGTGACGGGCGAGATTGCGCGCATGGGCAACGAGAATCTGATCCGGCTGACGGAAAATGCCGGCAGGAAGGTGAACAGCTTGCGGATGCGCGAGGTGCAGGGGGATTTCCTGCGCATTGCGATCAGCGGAGGTGGTTGCAACGGATTGAGTTACAAGTTGCGTTTTGTAACCGAGCCCAGACGCGGCGACATCCTCGTCGCGACTGGTGATGCCAAGGTGTTGGTCGATCCCAAGACGGCGCTTTATCTCAAGGGGACCGTGCTGGATTACTCCCATCAAATGGTTGGCGGCGGATTCAAGTTCGCCAACCCCAATGCCAAGGCAAGTTGCTCATGCGGGGAAAGCTTCAGCGTTTGACCCATCGATCGGAGTCGTGAGGTCGCAATATCGAATTGGCTTGGCGATAACGGGCGGGACCTTGGGACCGGGACAAGTTGAGCCCAAGCGGGTCTTTTTTCCCTGCCATGCAGGTGTCGGCCAGATTGGTGTTGTCTTCGCCTTTCCGCCAAGTGATGACCTTATGAACCTAGACACGAGAACCTCCCTTATTTGATGGCCAATTCCTTTCCGTCGAGCGGTGGCAACCGCTCAGGTTATTATCAACGTCGCAACAACGACCCCTTCGCGAGCATCCGCCGCAATCAGCGGATCAAAGTTCCGCAGATCCGCGTGATTTCCCCTGAGGGCACGCAGTTGGGAATCATGGCGACCGACAAGGCGCTTTCCTTGGCCCAGCAGTTCAACCTGGATCTGGTTGAGGTGGCTCCGAACGCCTCGCCGCCGGTGTGCCGCATCATGGATTTTGGCAAGTACGTCTACGAGGAGCAGAAGAAGGCGAACCATGTCAAATCCACCGCGAGCAAGCTGAAGGAGATCGAGTTTTCCGCGCGGATCGCGGACAATGATTTTCACACGAAGATTCGTCACGCCGAGGAGTTCCTTGACAAGGGCAACAAGGTGAAGCTGCGCCTGAAGTTCCGCGGCCGCGAGATGGCGCACACCGAGATCGGGTTCCGTGTCATTGCCAACGCACTGGCTGAACTCGGCGGCATGGGCCACGCCGACAGCGAGCCGAGGCTCCTTGGAAAACAGATCAACGTGATGCTCACGCCCCATCCGCCGAACAAGCGCAAGCGGAAGTATGCGATCGAGCCCGATGAGGAGCCGATCGATGATGCGGGTTCAAGTGCCGACCAGGACGACGAGGACGGTGATTGAGGCGGGGAACGGCGGCAGCCGCCGGCGTTTTCTGAACGCAGGCGTCGTTCTGCTCTCCGGTCTGCTGGGCTTGGGTCCGCTCGCCGTGCATGCCGCCAAGGTGGCGGCTTCGCGGGGCAGCCGACCCAGGGTTGCCCAGGCTGGCGCAGCCGATGCCCCCACGAGGACCGTCATGGGGGCGGCGTATGTTCAGCTCAGTTCATGGGCGGCCGGTTACGGCCTCAAGTCCGTCTGGATCGAGAAGGGACGCCGGCTTCGCCTGGAGAGCGCGTACACGAAGATCCTGGTTGAGGTGGATCGGCGCGAAGTGATCATCAATGACCTGCGGGTTTTCCTCGGTGAACCGATCGTGGTCGTCGATGGCTCACTGTGGATTGGCGTCCTCGATGCGCGTGACCTGCTCGGCCCGGTGTTGAGGCCGGCGGGCATCGGCATCCCGGTCCGCCCCTTGAAGACCATCTGCCTGGATGCGGGCCACGGCGGCAACGATACCGGCACCCAGAACAAGGCGCTCAAACTCGACGAAAAGCGGATGGCGCTGGACGTCGCCCATCGGGTCAAACGCCTGCTGGAGGGGCAGGGCTACAAAGTGGTGATGACGCGAAGCGATGACCGGTTCATCGAACTCGAGCAACGCGCGGAGATCGCCAACCGGACGAAGGCGGACCTGTTCGTGTCGATCCATTTCAACTCATTTTCGCAGGCAGCCATCACCGGCACGGAGACCTACATTCTCACCCGCCGCACGCAGCGATCGAGCGGTGCATCCAAACGCGAGGACTCCGACAAGGTGGCGCTGCCAGGCAATGCCATGGATCCCTGGAACACGGTTCTGGGCTACGCCATGCACCGGCAGATGATCAACAAGCTCGAGACCTTTGACCGGGGGCTGAAGGCCGCCCGCTTCAAGGTTCTCACCCTCGTGGATTGCCCTGCCGTGCTGGTGGAAGCGGGTTATCTCTCCAATGAGCGGGAGGCGCGGAAGATCGGCACCCGGCACTACCGGTCAGAAATCGCTGAAGGCATCGTCAATGGCATCTCTTCTTATGCCGCGAAACTCGATGCGGTGCGGAAGAAGTAGCGTTCGGTATTCAGAGGTCAGCGTTCGGATTTCAGAGGGCGGAGACATGAGGTCTGGCACCGGTCGGAAACCAGGGATCGGAGATCTGACCATGCATCTCGCTTTGGGGCTTTGGTCTCCCGGCCGCTGATCCCTGATTTCCGACTTCTGACTTCCGAAAGCCGACCGCTGACCGCCGACCTCTGACCTCTGCAATCCGTCGCTGCCTTGACAGCCAGGCGGCCGATCGGTACCCCCAAGGCCCGTATGGATGCCGTGCTCGATCAGTCCGTGCTGGTTTTGAACCGCCTGTGGCAGGCAGTTAACATCATCGGTGCGCGCCGGGCATTTGCGCTCCTGGCGCGCGGACATGCCAGTGTGGTCCATCACCACGTCGACGATTTCCGAATTTTCAGCCTGATGGATTGGGTTGATTTCTCTGAGGCCAATCCACCGTTGACGGAGATGGACAGCGTGCGCACCCCGCGCACGACGATCCGGCTGCCGCGGGTGATCCTGCTGACCTATTTCGACAAGCTGCCCTGCAAGGAACTCAAGCTCACCCGCAACAACGTCTTCGAGCGCGACAAGAACCACTGCCAGTACTGTGGGAAGGTCTTTCCGCGGGAGGAACTGAACCTGGATCACGTCATTCCGCGCGATTACGGCGGCAAGACGACCTGGGAGAACATCGTCTGTTCGTGCATCCGCTGCAACTCCCGCAAGGCCAACCGCCTTCCCCACGAGGCGCACATGCGCCTCATTCGCAAGCCGGTGCGGCCGAAATGGCGGCCCGTGATTTCGCTCGTCCTCGGCAACCGCGAGCGCGAGCGCTGGAAGGATTTCCTCGATCTTGCCTACTGGAACGTCGAACTCGACGAGTAGCGTGAGCAAGGGAGAGGAGGGGTCGGAAGTCGGCGGTCAGCATCGGATGTCTGACCTCCGCTCCCTGAGTCCTGACCTCTGCCTTCCGACCTCTGGCTGCCCTATGGCCGGGAAATCTGCCGCAGGTAGAGCGCGACGGTCACCGCGACGAGGAGGTCGGTGCCTGCGACCACCAGCCGCAGGGGAAAGGGAACGGCCAGCGGCAGGACGAGGATGAGAAGGGCGCTGATCACAAGGCCCGCGGTGATGACCAGCAGGATGGTCTTGCGACGTCGCAGCGGTTGCGCCGCCGCGTTTCTGTCATCGGACGGAGACGGGTGGGAAGGGGAGGACATGGCGGACGACCGGCTGGAAGCGTTCGTTGGCGGGACCTGACAACCGAAGCCAATGCCGAACCCGGCCGGGTTTCAAGCTTTGGCAAGCGGCAGGAGGATGCGCATGGTGGTGCCGGACGGGCTGGACTGCAGAAGGAGGATGTCCCCATGGTGCGACACGAGGATGCGTTTGACGATGGCCAGCCCGAGTCCGGTCCCGTCGGGCCGCCCCGAGAGAAAGCTGTCAAATACGCTGGAGCGGATTTTTTCAGGTATCCCCGTCCCGGTGTCCTCGACATCGAGGTGCAGCAGGTGGGTCCCGTCCCCCCGTTCCTCGACACGGGTTCGCAGGACAATCCTGCCGCCGTCGGGCATGGCCTGGATGGCGTTGATGAGGAGATTCAGGATCACCTGCTGGAGCTGTCCCTTGTGGACTTCGACGGTCAGCGGGCCGGGCGGCGCCTCAAAGTGGAGCTGGATCTTGCTCTGGGCGAGCTTGAGGCGGATGAGTACGAGGGTGTCCTCGACGATGTCCTTGATGTCCCATCGGGAATGCAGGCTGCCGGGGGCCTTGGCAAACTGGAGGACGCGGGTGACGATCGCCTCCAACTGGTCGAGCTTTTCGCCGATGACCCGGACGTCGGTCCGGCGGGGATCGCCTTCCGGAAAGTCCAGATGGAGATAACCGAACAGCAGCTTGATCACCGTGAGCGGATTGCGGATCTCGTGGGCAATCTCGGCAGCCAGCAGGCCCAGCGTCGTGAGCTGTTCGTTCTTCCGCAGCGATTCCTCGCTCTGGAATACGCGTGCGTAAAGCCGGGCATTCTGCAGTGCGACGGCGGCGAGCGATGCGAGTGCCGCGCAAAGGCGCTTTTCGTCGTTGTTGAACCGATGGATGTGGCCGGTGAACACGACAAGCACGCCGAGCACGTCGCCTTCGAAAACCAGGGGCGTCGCCAGCATGGAGCGCAACTGGTCGTCCGAGGGCAGGTCGGTCACATCGACGTACTCAGGTGACTGGATGTTGGAAAATTCCAGTTGTTTTCGCGTATGCAGGACCGTGGCCACGGCGCTGGATTCGAGCGGCAGATCCTGATCGCGGGCCGGTGCAAGCGGTGACTTCGATTCAGGTGCCGTCAGGGCGACCAGGCGCAGGACGGAACGCGGGGAATCATAGCGATAAAGACCGCAGGCGCGCGCCCCGGTGATCTGGCGGGCGTCGCGGGTGATGGTCTCGAAGAGTTCACGTTCCTCGACCTTGGTGACCAGGGATTGTCCGATGCCGATGAGGGTCTCCAACTGCCTGGCCTTCCCACGCAGCTGCTGGAGTTGCCACAGGCGCTGCATCACGGCGGTGGCCTCGTGGGTGAAGCGCACAAGCAGGGCCAGATCGTTCTCGTCGAAGCTGCCCGGAGTGTCGCTGTCGAGGTTGATGACGCCGAGGATCTGTCCGTTCTCTTCCATGGGCGCCGCCATTTCCGTCCGTACCGACGGGCGCACCCGCACGTAACGGACATCCTTGAGCACGTCCCGCACCAATTGGGGACGTCCATGAAAGGCGACCCAGCCCGTGATGCCCTGGCCAAGCCGGAGCGCAACTTCGCGATAATCGTCGGGAAGCCCGCGCTGGATCTCGATGTCGAGCCGGCCCGTGTCGGGATTGAGCAGGGCGACCGAGCCGGACGATGCGTGGAAATGCTCGAAGAGCACGTCCAGGATGCGACGGAGCGCGGTGGGCGCGACCTCCTCCCTGGTGGCCAATGAGGAGATGCGGTAGAGCGAGGTCTCGACCGGGGGTCGGAGGGAAGAGGATGAGGGATGCTGCGGATCCGTCATGGGAAACGGCTGCCGTCCGAAAACGGAGGAAGGGCTGAAATGACGCGGAGTGGAGACCGGTTACAAATCGTCAGCGAGCTTGTCGCGCAAGGCCTGGGCCCAGTCGACGATTGCCTGGCGTTCCACATCCGTGAATTTTGCTTCGCGGTGCATCCAAGTATAGGAACGAAGTGGCATGGCGTGCTCGTTCAGCTCGTCAATGATGGAATCCAGCTTGTCGACCTGCCGCTTGGTGGAATAGCGGCCAAAGTTGGAGAGGTTGAGTTCGTGCTTTCCGTCGCGGATGTGGTAGTCAAGCCACCAGGCGATGGGTTGCACCTGGGAGTACCAGGGGTAGCTCGTGTTGTTGGAATGGCAGTCATAGCAGCCGACTTCCAGGTGTTTGCGCACCGGCGCGGGCATGGGATGAAAGACGCGCAGGTCTTCCGGAGGGATCGGGCCGGGCGACAGGTTTTTCTCGGGATGGAAAAACTGGATGACGATGAGGCCGAGACAGACGGTCGGAATGGCCCAACGGAATACGCGTCGCATGGGGCGGATCGCTAGCGGATATCCCGGTGCACGTCGATCCTTCGTTCCCCGGGCTGGAAACGGGGCGCCGGGTTGGAAGCCGGGCGATGGGCAAGGGACGTGTTGCTACAGATCCAACTCCGGTCCAATCGGCACGATCTGAGTCGGATTGATGTCGATGTGGGTGACATAGTAGTGCCGCTTGATGTGGTCGATGTTCACGGTTTCGGCGATACCGGGGACGGCGTACAGGTCCTTCAGGAACCGGTGCAGGTGGGGATAGTCGACGATCCGCCTGAGGTTGCATTTGAAATG
>CAZOXB010000136.1:0-3792 GCA_964583635.1 uncultured Opitutaceae bacterium
AGAGGAATGTTCCTTCTCAACGAGTTTCCCTCGGGAAAAATGAGAGCCTTCAGGGTGGAGCAGGAGGGCGCCTCGTTCCGTATGGTGGATGCCCAGATCCTGCATGAAGGCGTGATGGGAATCGGCATGTCGTGGAATCCCGACGGGTCGCTCATGATGGCCGACTGGATTGGCGGTTATCCGCTCGATGGATTGGGAGCGATTTGGAAAGTGGATGCGAAGTCCGGCATGGAGGACTCCGCCCGTCGGGAAACCCACGCCCTGCTGTCAGCCGGATTCAACCAGCGTCCCGTTGCGGAACTGCGATCGTTGACGGGGCACCGCGATCAGAGGGTGCGGCAGGGCGCCCAGTTTGCACTGGCTGCGAGGAACGACATCACAACGTTGCTGGCGCTGGCAGGCGACACCCACACGAGTCTGCTCAGCCGCATTCATGGGATCTGGGGATATGGTCAGGTGTTGAGGCGAGGCGAGGCTGCAATTGACGGATTGCTTCCGTTGCTGGCCGATCCCGATTCCGAAATTCGTCGCCAGGCAATCCGCGTCATGGGAGATGCTCCGCAGGGAAAGAAAGGCGCGTCCCACCTGCTTTCCCTTCTGGGCGATCCGTCGCCACGCGTGCGCGTCCAGGTGGCGATTGCACTTGGCAAGTTGCGCGTTCCGGAAGCGGTGGAGCCGTTGTGGAGGTGGATCGACGTCGCGAGTCTCGATCCCGTCAGCCGGCATGCGGCGGTCTTTGCCCTGGCGGGGTGCGCCCGTCCGGAAGAGTTGGTTGCGAAGCGGGATGCCCCCTCGACGGCGTGGCGCCTCGCCGCCGTGCTCGCATTGCGCAAGCAGGCCTCGCCTCTGGTTGCGTCGTTCCTGTCGGATCCCGACGTGCAGATCGTTGCGGAGGCCGCGCGCGCGATCCATGACAATCTGGGGATTCCAGGTGCGCTGCCGTCGCTGGCGGAATTGCTGGACAAGCGGCCGGCCGAGGACGCGGTGGCGCGTCGCTCAATAAACGCCAATCTGCGTTTGGGAACGGTCGCTGCGGCTGCGCGCCTCGCCGCCTATGCACTCGATGCGGGAGCGTCCGTCGCACATCGCGCCGCGGCGCTGGATGCTCTGCGCGCATGGCCGGCACCCTCCCGCCTTGATGTGGTGGATGGGTGTGCGCGTACGTTCCACCCCCAACCGATTGCCGCTCAGCTCACGCCGCGCCTTGCGGAGCTGCTTGCCTTGCGGGAGCCTCAATTGAAGTCGCTGGCGATTCGCATCATGATCGCACATTCCCTCCCGGCGAGCGCAGATCAAATGGTGGCAATCATCACCGATTCAGGGGCGGCCACCGATCTCCGTGCCCTTGCCCTCGGATTGCTGGGCGACTCGCTTAACGAGTCGGAACTGGCGGATCGTGTCATGAACATCGCTCTCGCACCGAAGGCGCCCGCCGCCCTGCGCATGGCGGCCATGGATTCCCTGCTTGCGAATGGAAAGGAACGGCTGATCGTCGAAGCGCGGACAGTCTTGAGCGGGCGATCGGTCGTCGAACAACAGCATGCGATCGCGTTGCTCGCACGCGCCGGGGACCCGGCTGCAGATGCTCTGCTGCTCGACCTCGGTCGCACGCTCGCCGCAGGACGTTGCAGCCCGGCACTCAGACTCGATGTCATCGAGGCCCTGACGGCCCGGAAGGAAGCCGTCGGAGAGTTCAGTCGCATCCTTCAGGCATATGCGCAGTCCAGAACCGGAAAAATCGGTGGCGAGCTGGTGCAGGGAGGCGACGCCGGCAAGGGTGAAATCCTCGTCAACACGCACCTGAATGCCAACTGCCTCGCGTGTCATTCGCTGAGCAATCAGGGCGGCAGCGAAGTCGGACCGAACCTGCGAGCGATCGGCTCACAGCGCACCTCCGAACTCCTGCTGGAATCCCTCGTGAACCCATCCGCGAAAATCGCGACCGGCTTTGGACTCGTTACCGCTGTCCTGACGAATGGCGTTTCCGTCAGCGGAACGCTTGCCAAGGAGGAACCGAAGACCGTCACCATCCGCCAGTTCGACGGGCAGTTTCAGCACCTGCCCCGGGCCACCATCAAGGAGCTGAGCCCTCCCGTCTCCATCATGCCGCCGATGATGGGCATCTTGCAACCACGGGAGATCCGGGACGTGGTGGCGTTCCTGTCCACGCTGAAGAAGGGCCCGGCGGCCCGGCGTGCGCCCGCTGCCGAATCCGAAAATTGAGGGGATGGTGAGCCGTGCAACGCCGTGAATATCCCCGATGTGGAGCGGAGCGCTTCGCGGGGGGCTCACATTCGGATTCCGGACAGCCAGGTGTCGAGGTCTCCGTCGGTGAGGATGTTTGCGCCAAATTGATAGTCTGTGGACAGGAGGGAGGCATAGTCTGCTTCACCGAAACGGCGGCAGTGGAGCAGCACTTGCGCCTTCTGTCCGGGTGCGCGCACCAGCCGCCCAAGAGCCTGGTTGACCTTCTGCATGCCGGGAATCTGGTAGATCTTCCGAAAGGCGGCATCGCCAGTCCCGGTACGCGCGATTTCCATGCGCGCACGCTGCACCGCGTTCACTTCTGGCAAGGCCGGACCGACGACCATGGCGTGAGTGATCCGCCCGCCGAGAAGATCGATGCTTTCGGCGAAACTCGATCCGAGGACGAGGAACAGCGCATCTGCCAGCAGCAACGATTCATCCACCCAGGCGGCCTTGGCCGCGAGATCCTGTCCGCGGGGCTGCAGGGCAATGCGGAGAGTGCCGTTTGCGGACTCCAGGATGCCGGCGATCGACTCCGCGTAATGATAGCTTGGGAAAAAGACCACGATGCTGGAGTTGGCGGCAGCGCGGAGCCTTTCCACGGTCGCCGCCGTCGTGTGTGCATGGGCGTCGCGCCTCCTGTACGTTGTATCCACGCGGAGATCATAAGCGATGCGATAGGCACCGCTGCGCCAGGGCGTGTGGGCGACGACATGAGCGAGGGGAGGCGAATGCGGCAGTTCAGCCTGCCGTGGAGGTGAAGCCAGGCCGAGGGCGGTGCCGAACGCATCGATGGGACCGAGGGTGGCGCTGGCAAGCAGCGTGCAGGAGAAGGACTGCAGCGTGGACCCTATGACGGAGGCGGCATCGAGACAGGTGAAGCGCAATTCACCGGGTGAAGGGCACCAGAGAAGCCGGGGAAACGCCGTGTCGGTCAGCCAGGCGTGGAGCTCAACGATTTCCCACACGCGCTCGCTGGACGCCGGCCCCAGCGCATGAAAGTCGATCGAGCCGCCCCCGACCTGGTCAGTCAGCCGACGGAGAGCGTCGATGATCTCATCCTCGAGCGCGAGGTCGATCGCATCGCATGCCGGCAGACTCATCAGTAACTCGGTCCACGCCGCCCATGCCCGGAGAAATGACCTGCCGGCATGGCAGTGTTCGAGGTCCGCCAGCGTCGCCTGGACCTGCTCGGCGCGTACCGTGTGGGAATGGGCGTCCGCGACCCGGGAAGGCAGATTGTGCGCCTCATCGACGATCAGCAATGTCTGCGCGGGATCGAATCCCGGCTGCTCGAAGAACAGGCCGCGGTTGCGTGGCGAGAAGACGTAGTTGTAATCGCCGACCCAGACATCGTTGAAGGCGAGCGCCGTCCGGGTGATCTCATAGGGGCAGATGAAGGCATCCCGTCCGGCGTCGCGCAGGGCATCGATGTCGCGCGGATGATCGTCGCTGAGATGAAACCGGGCCAATCCGCTCTGCGGCCACCGCGAGGCGGCACCGGCCAGGTAGCCGCAGCCCTCGCGGACACAATGAAACGTGGTG
>CAZOXB010000136.1:3804-10336 GCA_964583635.1 uncultured Opitutaceae bacterium
CTGTGCCCGACGGATCGGGAGCGCCGGTCATCTCGCCAAGGGTCCTGATCAATTGCAGCTGGCCGGTCGATTTTCCCGTCAGGCAGATGACGCGGGAGAAGCGTCCGGAACGGAGTTGTCCGAGGGCACATTCCAGCATCATCCCGGTCTTGCCAAAGCCGGTCGGCGCCTCGAAAGCGATGATCCGGGATTTCGCAACGGCCACATCGAGATCGGCGCGTGTCGACTCCTGGCCCGGGCGCAACTCCTGGAAAGCGCTTCGGAACCTTAGGGTGCGCAGGCGTTCCCGCGCGTGCCGGCGGTGGTCGAGGAACTCTGTCAGGCTCTCCAGCCTGGCGAGAAAGAGGGGGTCCTCTCCACGGGTGACAGGGACGGTCTGAAGGGTGCCTGCTCCGATTTCGACAAAGAGCAACTCCCCGGAGACAACGGTATCTGGGTTTTCAATACGAGCCAGGGCAAGATAGGTGGCGAGCTGAGCAAAGTGGTCGGCATATTGGGCCCGGAGCTCGAAGTCGGCGGCCGGAAGTGGAGTCGTGATCGTCTTGATCTCACGAAAAATTTGCGGAGAGGACCCCGATTCCGGAAGTATCTGGTCGATGCGGCCGTTCAGGGAGATTATCCACCCGCGGTGGGCGACCCGGCCCTCGACGGGCACCTCGACCCGGGCATCGGGATGGCTGATCCGGATCTGGGTGTGCAGCTGCCGGTGCCAATGGGTGCCGATTTCGGCGCGCCAGAGGCCGTGCAGTCCCCCGGAGCCGTCTCGCGGGCCAATCGAAAACTCCGCGAACTCGCCCACGCTGAGAGCGGCTGTCCGGCTATCGAGATCAAAAACCATCGGGGCCAGGGCGCGAGGATCAGCCGACCAGGATGTCCGTGTGGCCGCGAAGGTAGTCCTCGAGGCGATCTTGCAGGAGTGCCAGATCCGGATTCCGGCCGGATCCTGCCGGAAGGGCGGCAAGCGGACTGCGCAGCAGGGATTCGGCGTAGCCGCGCAGCGCGCCGGGCAGCGTCGGCATCCACTGCTGCTTCAGCGGGTAACCTTCGTCGCGTGCAAAGCAGTAGAGGCTCTTGAAATAGACCACCTCGGGGGGGGCATCGGTGGCAAATGCCGAGAAGCTGGTGCGCAACAGGCTGTGGAGTTGTGCCCGACTGTCCTGGCTGACGTGATTGCGGCAGACGAGCGCCGCGAAATCGGAGGCGAGCTGGAGTGATTCGTAGCTCCGTCCGATCCGCTCGAAACGGGTGAGCACGCGCAGTTCCTGGACAAACCAGGTTCGCCCTTGATTGCGGGATTCGAGTTGGAGCGAGACCTCGTCGAAGAGGTCCATCGCGGGCTGTCCGGAACTGGCCGTGCGGGCCACCCTCTTGAGCACGGTGAGATTGCCGTGCTCCGCCGAGAAGACGACGTAGGTTTGGAAGGTTTCGGCCGGCGGCTTCTTCAGGAGGACCCAGCCGTCTGTTTCCTGTGACGGATTCGGCACGGCAGTGCGCGGCTCAGGGGACCAAGGTGGGCTCGCCGCGTTCTCCGGATTGGGTTGCCGAGGGTGAGTCGGTCCACGGCGGCACCACCGCGCCACCCGAGATGATCAGCTTCATTCCGTCGCCGACGCTCATGGACAGCTCCACGATTCGATCCTTGGGCACCATGATCAGGAAGCCGCTGGTGGGATTGGGCGTGGTCGGAACGAATACCGACCAGACCTCCTCCTGCAGGCGGGATTGCGGCTCGCCGCGCATGCGATCCGTCAGAAAGCCGATCGTCCAGGATCCTTCCCGGGGGAACTCCACGAGCACGACCTTGCTGAAGATGTTCCGGTTTTGCGCACTGAACGTGCCCACGATCTGCTTGACGGTGTTGTAGACGAAATTGACTCCGGGGATGCTCTGCACCGCCCGCTCGGCAAGATGCCCGAAGAACCGTCCCAGAAAGTACCGGGAAATGAGTCCCAGCAGCGTGACGATGCAGAGAACCAGCAGCGTCGCCAGGACGTTCCAGAGGAGCTCAAGTCCGGGTCGCTCGCTGAGTTCCTGCGGAACAAAAAAGAAGAACAAGGGCCGGAAGCGCCCGCCGACCGCCTCCACCAGCCAGGAAAACACCACCCAAGTCACCGTGAGCGGCGCCAGGAGAACAAGTCCCGTCAGGAACGCATTCCGCAGGGAGGCAAGGCGTGAAATCGGCAGGGAGGACATGAAGAAAGTCCAGTGTCGGCGCAAATTTCAATCGATGCAACGGCCAAGCTGCTCCCGAACCGGAAGAAACGAATCCGCGGATTTCACAGATTGACGCAGATCTTCCAAACGAAGCATTTCGGATTATCATGGCTTCTGCAACCGGGTGTCCAATTGGAGGGCCACGGTCCCTCGTGGCCGGGGACGCCTCGCGCTCGACAACGCCGGCAGGTTTACCTGTGCCACGCTCATCCCGCGAGCCCGGCCACGAGGGACCGTGGCCCTCCAAACTCGTTTCCGTCTTTGTGCCATATTCCGATTTGCTTCCAGTCAGGATGCAGTACCTTGAAGGTTTCCACCATGCAGGTTCCGACCCACCTCCACGTCAAAGGCGCACGGGAGCACAATCTGAAGAACCTGGAACTGAGAATTCCACGTGGAAAACTGGTCGTGGTGACCGGTCCCTCGGGTTCGGGAAAATCGTCGCTCGCGTTCGACACGATTTATGCGGAGGGCTATCGCAAGTACATGGAGTCGCTTTCGACCCAGGCGCGCCAGCTTCTCGAACAGCTCAAACGACCGGATGTCGATTTCATTCATGGCCTTTCTCCGGTCCTGGCGATTGAGCAACGCACGGGCGGCAATTCGCCCCGCACCACGATCGCTACCGTTACAGAAATCTCGGACTACACCCAACTGCTCTGGGCCTTGCGTGGGGAGCAGATGTGCCCGAAGGATGGCGGACGGGTGCTGCAGCGTTCGCTGGACGACAACGTGCAGCACATCCTGACAGTATGCGCCGGGCAACGCGTCCAGTTGCTCGCGCCCGCGATGGTGGCCAAGCCGTCGGTCCTGCGCGATGAACTGCCACGGCTGCGGCAGAGGGGGTTCCAGCGGGTCCGGATCGGTGGAGAGATCAGGAATCTCGACGAACCCCATCTTGTTCCCACGGGCACGGAGGAGCGGGTGGTCGAGCTGGTGATCGACCGGCTGGTGATCTCGGCCGACCAGCGAAGCCGCCTCGCGGACTCCCTCGAGCTGGCATTCCGGGAAGGCCAGGACCGTGCGATCGTCCTCGCACAGAAATCTGCCGCCGACCCCTGGCGGGAAGTGCCGTTGAGCCAGTCGCGGGCGTGCGAAATCTGCGGCGATGTTTTTCCCAAACTGACGCCGCGTCACTTTTCACCCAATCATGCCGACGGCGCGTGCGGCGCCTGTGGCGGACTGGGGCGAAAGCTGCGCTTTGTCCCGGAGCTGATCGTGCCCGATCCGGACAAGTCGGTGCACGACGGCGCCATCAAGCCGTGGCGCATCGGGGGAAAGAACCTCATCATCAAGCACAACGCCCTGCTCAAGCAGCTTGCCGAGCAGCTGCCGTTCGATCCCGACGAACCCTGGCGCAAGCTGCCCGAGGAAGTGCGCTCCCTGATCCTCCATGGAGCCGGCGAGCGCTTGTTCGCCTTCAAACTCAGGCGCATGCGGGAGGCACGGGCCATGCCCTTCGCCGGAGTGATCGCCGATCTGGAGGAGAGTTACCGGGAGACCGAGAGTGAGGGATTCCGCGCGCGGCTGAGCACGTTCATGGTGAGCGACGTTTGCCCGGAATGCCATGGCACGCGACTGAACGCCCGCAGCAGCGTGGTGAAGCTGCCGTCGACACGGGGCACGCTCACCTTTCCGGAGTTTCTTGCGCAGGATATCGGCAGTGCGGCGGAGTACGCGAAAGGGTGGGCCCGGGATTTTGAGGCGAATGACGCGATCCGTGACGTGGTGACCGGGATCGACCAGCGACTTCACTTTCTCATCGAGACGGGCCTGGGCTATCTCACGCTGAACCGCGATTACTCCACGCTTTCGGGCGGTGAGGCCCAGCGTGTGCGGCTGGCCACGCAATTGGGGATGGGGCTCATCGGCGTGATCTACGTCCTGGACGAACCCAGCATCGGATTGCATCCGCACGACAACGAAAAGCTGCTGGAGACCCTGCGCGCGCTCCGCGACCGCGGAAACACGGTCCTCGTCGTCGAACACGACGAGGAAACGATGCGCATGGCCGACGAAATCATCGAACTCGGACCCGAGGCGGGCAGCGAGGGCGGGCGGCTGCTTTTCCAGGGATCGCCATCCGCGTGCGCGTCACTTCCGTTCAAGCTTTCGCGAACCGGGCCGTATCTCGCGAGGACCCTGTCCGTGCTGAAGGATGCGGCCACCAAGGCGCCCGACGGCGCCTGGGTGACGGTGCGCGAGGCCCGCGAAAACAACCTCCAGGGCATCGACGTCCGGTTCCCCATCGGATTGCTGACCTGCGTCACTGGCGTGTCCGGTTCGGGCAAGAGCACGCTCGTCAACGACATCCTCGCGACGGCCGCGGCCCGCCGGCTGAACGGCGCGCGCGCGATGCCCGGCAAGCACCGCCATATCGAGAACCTGGATACGTTTGAACGCCTCGTCCAGGTGGACCAGGATCCCATCGGCCGCAGTCCGCGCTCCAATCCGGCGACGTTTGTCGGCTTGTTCGACCTGCTCCGCGACCTCTATGCCCAGGTTCCTCTCGCGAAGGTGCGCGGCTACCGGCCGAGCCGCTTCTCCTTCAATGTCCGCGGCGGCCGCTGTGAGCGGTGCCAGGGCGATGGAATGATCAAGCTCGACATGCTGTTCATGGCCGACGCCTACGCGCCCTGTCCGAGTTGCGGAGGGCGACGCTACAATCGCGAAACCCTGGAGATCCTCTTTCATGGAAAGTCGATCGCGGACGTGCTCGAAATGACGGTGCGCGATGCCATCCGGCTCTTTCGGAACATTCCGCGGGCGATCGACAAGCTGGCGACACTCGATGCGGTGGGGCTGGGCTATCTCACCCTGGGGCAGGCTGCGCCCACGCTGTCGGGCGGCGAGGCGCAGCGGCTCAAGCTTTCGCTTGAACTGTCGAAGCGCCAGCAGGGTGAGACGCTCTACATCCTCGACGAGCCCACCACTGGCCTGCATTGGGTCGACATCCAGCGGCTGCTCGATCTGCTGTTCAAGCTCCGCGACGCGGGCAACACCATCATCGTGATCGAGCACAACCTCGATGTGATCAACCTCGCCGATTGGATCGTTGATCTTGGTCCCGGTGGCGGCAGGAGCGGGGGCCAGCTCGTCTACGCCGGCCCACGATCGGAAATTGAAGCGGTCCCTGCATCACTCACCGGACTCGCGTTGAAGAAGTGGCGCACCGCGGCGCGTCCGGCCTGAGAAGGAGGGCAACCGGTCCTCGCAACATCGTATTCAAGACCTTCAGCACTTTCATGCTCACGTTCCTCGCGCAGCACGGAGGACTGTCCCTGATCATTGCAGGGAAACTGGATCCTTAGGGGAGCTGGAAATGGGGAGGGCCGTAGCGCAAGCTGCGATCCGCTGACCGCCATAGGCTGCGCTGCGACCTTGCGCTGGGCCGCTGGATGCATACAACGAGGCATGAACCCCGTCCGATTCCTGCTGGCAATTGCAGTCCTCCCGCTGACGGCCCGGGCCGCCGGTCCGCAGCTCATCCGCCCCGGCGAAATCTGGCCTGACGACCGTGGCCGGCACATCCAGGCCCACGGTGGCGCCATCCTCAAACACGGCGACACCTACTACTGGTTCGGAGAGGATCGCTCGCAGGACAACGATCCCGGCAAGCGTTTCGTCGCCTGCTACGCCTCGACCGACCTCGTCCACTGGACATTCCGCCGGCAGGTCATCGCCATGGCTGCCCCGGAGGACTTCGGGTCGTACTGGGTGCTGGAGCGGCCCAAGGTATTTTTCAATGGGAAGACGCGCCAGTTCGTGATGTACATGCACGTCGATGGTCCCGGGCCGGGCCAGGGTCGAGGCTACAAGGTGGCGCGGGTCGCCGTCGCTGTGTGCGACCGCCCGGACGGCGACTACCGCTACCTGAGGAGCTTCCGGCCGCTCGACCAGGAAAGCCGTGACATCGGTCAGTTCGTCGACGACGACGGCAGCGCCTACCTCATCTTCGAGAGCCGGCCGACCAAGGGCTTCTTCATCGCCAGACTGTCGGATGACTATCTCTCGGTGGAAAAGGAGGTCTGCCTGATCAAGGCGCCGCTCGAAGGTGGCGCCATTGTCCACTATGACGGACTCTACTATGCCATCGGCTCGGCGCTGACCGGCTGGCGGCCCAATCCCAACAAGTACGCGACCGCCCCGAACCTTGCCGGGCCATGGTCTGAGTTCAAGGACATCGCCCCACCGGCAACCAACACCTACGGCGCGCAGTCCACCATGATGTTCAAAGTCGTCGGCGCGAAGGCGACCACGGTCGTCTTCATGGCCGACATCTGGGTGCCGAAAGCGCAGTGGGATTCGCGCTACCTCT
>CAZOXB010000137.1:0-10299 GCA_964583635.1 uncultured Opitutaceae bacterium
GCACGTCATCTGACCAAGGTCTTTCGTCACAGGAAACGCGGTGAAATCCGGGCCGTGGATGACGTGTCCTTCACCTGCCGGCCCGGTTCGATCTACGGACTCCTCGGGGTGAATGGTGCGGGAAAGACCACGATCCTGCGCATGCTCGCCACCCTTCTCCAGCCCACCGCCGGCAGCGCCAGCGTGGCCGGACTTTCCGTCACCGACCATCCCGCCCGGGTTCGCGCCCGGCTTGGCTTCCTGGCGACCAGCACCGCGCTCTACGGTCGCCTCACCGCCCGCGAAACCATCGCTTACTTCGGGAAACTCAATGATCTTTCCGCGGAACAAATCACACGCCGCACCGAACATCTCGCGACCGAGCTTCACATGCATGATTTCCTGGACCGGCGGGTCGACACGTTTTCCACGGGCATGAAGCAGAAGACATCGATCGCGCGCACGCTGGTCCACGACCCCGACGTCATCATCTTTGACGAACCGACCCTGGGGCTCGATGTCCTGGCCGCACGCACGATCATCGCCTTCGTCCGCGACTGCCGCGATCGCGGCAAGACCGTGATCTATTCCACTCACATCATGAGCGAAGTGGAAAAGCTCTGTGACGTGATCGGCGTGGTGCACGGCGGCCGGCTGCTGGCCGAAGGATCGCACACGGAACTCAAGGAACGCACCGGCACGTCCGACATGGAGGAGGTCTTCGTGCGCACCATCGGAGCGGAGAGCGCGGCATGAACCTGCGCCATGCCACCACCGTCTACCTGAAGGAGCTGAAGGATTCCCTACGGGACAGGCGGACGCTCGTGTCGATGTTCGTGATCCCGACGCTTCTCATGCCCGTCATCTTTGTCGCATTCGGCACGGTCACGACAAAGCTGGTCCGCAAGGTGCGCACGGAGACGCCCGCCATCATGATCCTCGGCGGCGAGGATTCGCCCAAGGTCCGGGCGGCCCTCGCTGCACAGCCGCGTCTGAAGATCGTTCCTTCAGCCGATGATTTCCGCACCCGCATTTCCGAAAAGAAGCTCCGCGCCGCCGTGCGGATTCCGGACGATTTCGACCGCTCATTGCACGAGGGCCGGCCCGCCACGGTGACGATCTACACCTACGAAGGGGAACTCCGCTCGGGATTCGCCGCCGGTGAGATCGACCGTTTCTTCCGCGACTACCGGGAGAAGCTCATCCAGGCCCGGCTGGAGGAGCGGGGAGTTCCGCCATCGCTGCTGAAACCCTTCGAGCTCACCCGGCAGAATGTCGCCCCGCCGGAGAAGGTCGGCGGCAACCTGATCGGCGGAATCATCCCCTGTGTGATCATCCTTCTGGCATTCTCCGGGGCGATGTATCCGGCCATGGACCTCGCCGCCGGCGAAAAGGAACGCGGCACCATGGAAACGCTGCTCTGCAGTCCGGCCAGCCACACCGAGATTGTGCTGGGCAAGTTCCTGATGGTGCTGACGGCATCCCTCGCGACGGTTGTCCTTTCCGCGCTTTCAACGGTCGTCACCTTCGGCCTGGGCGCCTCCCTCTTCGCCCGGGAGGCCATGGCTTCGGTGGCCCGCGGTGCCGGGGGCGCCGCCGTACGGCACGCACTGCCCTCCCTTCATCCGGGCGGATTCCTGCTTTCACTGACGATGGTCCTGCCCGTCGCCATCCTCTTTTCCTCCGTGCTCTTCACGATTTCGTTGTTCGCCAAGAGCTACAAGGAGGCACAAAGCTACCTTTCGCCGCTCGTGATCGTCGTCATCCTGCCCGCGATGCTGGCAACACTCCCGGGAGTCGATCTCAACGCCACGCTGGCCTGCATTCCCGTCCTCAACGTCGCCCTCCTTTCCAAGGAACTGGTCTCCGGAATTTTCAACTGGCCGTACATCACGCTCATCTTCCTTTCGACCTCGGTCTATGCCGCCGCCAGCCTCACCTGGGCGGTGAAGATGTTCAACCGCGAGAGTGTGCTGTTCCGTTCCTGACCTTTTATGAAAGAGGTCGGAAGTCGGAAATCAGAGGTCAGAAGATCGGAGATCGGTCGGATTTCCGATTCTGTGCATTCCGTGTGCTCTGTGGTCATAATTCCGGAGATGAACCACGAAGCACAGAGATGAACCACGAAGCACACGGAATGCACAGAATCGAACCACGGCAGATGGGCGACCGAAGCATTCTCCGACCTCCAATCTCTGACCTCTGACTTCCGACCTCTGATCTCTCCCCCCTTCGCGTCCTCTCCGCGCCTCCGCATCTCCGCGTTTTTCCGAATTCACCCCAAAACACCCCGGGGTGAACTGCCCAGGGTGCTGTAAACCACGGGTAAATCCCCGGCTGACAGCGATATGGTGTGGCGATGAAGGGGTGTCGGCGTACACCGTCCGCAACGTGCCTCCGTTCATCGTGCACCCATGAATCCCGTCAAGAAAGTCTTGATCGCCCACAACGATCCCAAGCTCAAGCGACGCATCGTACTGTCGCTGGCCGATGCGGGTTTCGACGTGCGCTCCCACCTGACTGCCGACGAGGCCATCGAGGCCGCACGGAACGAATGGTTCGATCTCGCACTCATCGCCGAGCAACTGCCCGGAACGACCGGACTCCAGGTTTTTGAATCGCTGAAGCAGGTCCAGCCGACCGCCCCCGTGGCCCTCCTTTCCTCCGAGCCCGAGCTGATGCTGGTGGTGAAGTGCATCCGCCTCGGTGTCGCCGATGTCATCCCCCTCGCCGACGATACACGTCAGGTTGTGCGGCGCGTGCGTGAACTCCTGAACCCCGGTGTGATTCCGCCGCCCGATGAAACCGGCGTCACTCCGGCCGACCTCGCGGAGGTGGAGCGGACGCTGGCACGCATCAGCCAGGAATCGAATGCCGCGGCCGCCGCCGCATCCGAATCCCAGATTCAGGCCTTGCGGGATGAACTGATGCGCCTGACCAAGGATCGCGAGGAACTCGAGACGCGGCTGCAGCGCACCGTGCATGAACGCAATGCCCTGGAGTCCGAAGTGAAGGCACTGCTCATCCAGCACTCCGATGCCGTTGTCCAGCAGACGGAGCTGGCCGAGTTGCGCACGCAGCGTGAACGGGTGGCCGCCGCCCAGGAGGCCATCGATGCCAAGGCCCGGGCGTTGAGCGACCAGCGCGAGGAGATCGAACGTGAACGGAGCCTTCTCGAGTCGGAACGCCAGGAACTCGAATCCGCCCTCTCGGCCCCCATGCTTCCGGATTGGGCCACGTCCGCCGAAGAGGTCGCGGCCATGCGCGAGCGGGTCCACAAGGAGGAGGCCCGCCAGCGCGAGACCGCGATGCAGCTTCAGCAGGAGGCCGCCAAGATCGCACGCGAGCGCCGCCGCTGGCACGATGACATCGACCTGTTGCGCGAACAGGAGGGCAATCTCAAGGAATACGAGGCGCGCCTGCGCAAGGTGCAGGCCCAGCTCGAGGCGGACCGGGTGCTCTGGTTCAGCACGACAGCCCGTCCGGAAACAAGGTCGCCCTTCGACGACGGCGCCCTCCGCGAGGCGTGGCAGAAGCTGCAACGCGCCAGCGAACTTCTCGAAAGCGAACGCGCCCACGTGCGCAACGACCGCCTCTACACGCAGGAACAGGAATCGGCCCTGAAGACCCGCGAATCCCAACTGGCGGCCCGCGAGCAGAAGGTGGCGGACGCAGAGGCCCGTCTGGCCTCGCGGCTCGCCGCCGCCCCCACGGCCGCAACCCCCGGCTCGGCGGCGTCCTCGCCGATGCTCTCCCTCGCCCGCGCCCCCCTGGAGATGGCCAAGTCGGTTTTCGGCAGCACCAAGAAATAAGGCACACGGGGAAATCCTTCCCCGGCAAATTCCCCACGAGCGCCAAGCCCGGACGGGATGTAACCTATTGGGTTACGTCCCCGCCGGAGATATCCGAAGGGTATTTGAGCCGAACAAAACGGACGTGGCGCCCGCGCGGACGGACAGGACGTGGCGCCGGTGGGAGGCCTGCGCTGCTTCCCACGAAACAATTTGACTTGCCTCGGCCCCGCGGCGTCCCCATGACCGCGTTCGTGCTGAATCACGCCAACGCATCTTCCTCCGCCCGAGCCGCCGCCGCCAAGGCAGCCGCTGCTGCGCGCGCGGGTTGGCGCGCCGTGGCTTGGCGATGGTGATGCGCAAACGCGCCGCCGGCCCGTGTGCCGGCCACCCGGTCCGCCAAGCCCGACTTCAACCGAAGTCGGGTTTTTTGTCGCCCATTTTTTCCCACTCCGACCAGCACTCCTCCATGTCCACGCTCTTCACGCCAGATTCCGCAACGCCACCTCAACCCGCTTCCCGGGAACCTCCGGGACGCGCCTCCCTGCCCTTCTACGGCCGGTCCCTTGTCGAGTACTTCACATCGTTCTCACTCGAACCGGCCTCCCTTCATCGCCGGGTGATCCTCGACGTGGGCAGCGGCCCGTCCTCGCTCGCGGTGGACGCCGCGCGCCGGGGAATGGAGGTGGCTGCGGTGGATCCCCTCTTCGGATGCACCCACGACGCACTGGCCACTCACGTCCAACTGGACTACGCCCGCGTGGCCGGCGATGCCTGCCGGCGGCTGCGCGGCAAGCGGCTCGCACGGCATGAAATGCTCGAGGCGGAACGCCGCGCCGCGGCGCAGCGCTTTCTGACAGACTACGAGAGTGGCTTCCTGCACAACCGCTACATCGGCGGTGCGTTGCCGCGGCTGCCGTTCCTCGACCGCTCGTTCGACCTGGTGTTGTGCGGTCACGTGCTGTTCGGGCGGTATTCTCCGTTCGACGCAAACGCCCTTTTCGAATGCTGCTGCGAACTCGTGAGGGTTGCCGCCTGCGAGGCGCGCATCGCCCCGGTGGAGCGGATCAGCCCCGATGGCCTGCAAGGACTGCGGCTGCGCCTCGACACCGTCGGCATCACGGCATCTTTCGCACCGACCGTTTCCCTCACGGAAACGCCTCTGCCTGCAGGGCTGATGATCCTCCGGCGCGCCCCCAAGTAGACATCGTCGCCAATCCGCCCCCCGGCAATGACGCAGCGTTCCCTCCGCGCCCGACCTCCAACGCGACATTGCCAGCGGTTGCCGGGACATGGCATCCTCGCGCCCATGTCGTCCCCTACGCCATTTCCGCAGCACATCATCGCCCGCAAGCGGGATGGACATGCCCTGACCCGCATGGAGATCGATGCCTTCGTGCGCGGTGCGACCGACGGCACATGGGAGGCATACCAGTTGAGCGCCCTCCTGATGGCTATCTTCATCAGGGGCATGACACCTGTGGAAACGGCCGGTTTGACCGATGCGATGATGCGCTCCGGCGTCGTGGCGGATCTGTCACGGGTACCCGGCATCAAGGTGGACAAGCACTCGACTGGCGGCGTCGGCGACAAGGTATCCCTGCCACTCGCAGCCATGGTGGCCGCCTGCGGGGTGCCGGTGCCGATGATCAGCGGCCGCGGACTCGGCCACTCCGGCGGAACCCTCGACAAGCTGGAATCAATTCCGGGATTTCGAACGGCACTTTCGCTCGATGAGTATCGTGCGCAGGTGGAACGGATCGGCTGCGCCCTCATCGGACAGACCCGCGAACTGGCGCCGGCGGACCGGACACTTTACGCACTGCGCGACGTCACCGCCACCGTCGAATGCATTCCGCTGATCTGCGCATCGATCCTTTCAAAGAAACTCGCGGAGGGGATCGACGCCCTCGTCCTGGACGTCAAGTTCGGCAGCGGCGCCTTCATGAAAACCCTTGCGGAGGCGCGTCCCCTCGCGGAGGCGCTGGTCAGCGTGGGGCGGGCCGCCGGCAAGAGCGTGCGCGCGCTCCTCACCGCCATGGAGGAGCCGCTCGGCAGAAGCGTCGGCAACGCCGTGGAGGTCGCGGAATCGATAGCCTGTCTGCGCGGGCAGGGTCCTGCCGACCTCATGGAGGTCACCCGAGCGCTCGGCTCGCACATGTTGATTCTGGGCGGCGTCGCCGCGGACGATGCGGATGCACGTGTGCGCCTGGATCGGTCCGTGACTTCAGGTGCGGCGTTGTTGAAATTCCGCGAAATCGTCGTCGCCCAGGGCGGTGATGCGGGCGTGATCGACGATCCCGCCGGCTTGCCGAAGGCCCGGCAGCAGATCCCGGTGCTGTCACCGCATGACGGAGTGGTCACCCGCGTCGATGCCATGGGCATCGCGCTCGCGGCACTCGATCTGGGAGCGGGCCGGGTGCGGGCAGAGGACCGGGTGGATCCCGCCGTTGGCATTTCCCGGCTCGTCAAGACCGGTGAACGAATCTCACGCGGGGAACCTCTCTGTGTCCTGCACGTCAACCGCGACGACAGGCTGGCTGCCGCACAGGAGAGGGTGCTCGGCGCCGTGGAACTCGGTGATCATGCGCCTGCCCAGCGGCGGCTGATAGCGGAAACCATCCTCTGAAGAACGGGCGGGAACGATTCCCGCGAATCATCCGTTCGGTCCGCTCATCCGTCCTTTTCCATTTCCGCCAGCCGGCTCGCGGCCGTTTCCCAGGCTTCTGTCGCCTGCGTGATCTGGTCGACGATGGAGCTGAGCTCGCGGTTGAGATGCTGTGCCTTCCCCGGAGTCGTGTAGGTTTCCGGCGCCTCGAGGGCCGCCGTGAGTTCAGCCTGTTTGGACTCCAGTTCGGACACGGCCTGCTCCAGCCGGCCCACTTCGGTGCGCAGCCGCTTGAGGGCCGCCTTGTCCACCGGAGGCTTTTTCGCGACGGGTGCCGCCTTGGGCGCCGGCGCCGACTGAACGGGTCGCGCATCCGTGAAGCCGGCCGTCAGGGCCGCCCGTTCGTTCGTGGCCTTCGACTTGTCGAGGTAATAGTCGTAATTGCCGGCATAGGGAGTCAGCCGCCCGGAGTGCACATGCAGCACCGTCTGCGCGAGCGCCCGGATGAAATACACGTCATGGCTGATGAACACCAGCGTGCCTTCATAATCCTTGAGTGCGTTGACCAGCGCATCGATCGACTGGATGTCGAGGTGGGTGGTCGGCTCGTCCATCATCAGAAAGTTGGGCGGCTTCACCAGGAGGCGCGCCAGAGCGAGCCGCGACTTCTCGCCGCCGGACAGGACGGACACCTTCTTGAAGACATCGTCCTTGCGGAACAGGAACGCCCCGAGGATCGCCCGCACCTGCTGCTCGGTGAGCTGGTTCTCCTGCGTGCGCAACTCCATGACGTTCTCGAAAACCGTCGCGTCCGACCTCAGGTTGTCGAGACGGTTCTGGGCAAAGTAGCCCGTGACCACATTGCTGCCCACCTCGCGTGTCCCACCCTGGATCGGGATGATGTCCGCCAGGATCTTCAGGAGCGTGGACTTGCCGGATCCGTTCGGCCCCACGAGCACGATGCGCTGGCCGCGCTCCGCGGTGAAGTTCAGGTCGCGATAAACGACATGGTCGCCGTAGGCCTGCTGCACGCGCTCGAGGGTGATGACCTTGAGTCCGGATCGCGGCGGTTGCGGAAACCTGAAGTTGATGCGCTTCAGTTCGTCCATGGGCTCCTCGACCGCGACTTCCTTCAGGCGCTCGATCTGCTTTTCCTTGGACTTTGCCCGCGAGGCCATGGAGGCCTTTGCACCGAAGCGGTCGACGAACTTCTGCAGGTGCGCGATCTCGCGCTGCTGGTTCTTGAACGCCGCGGCCTGCTGCGCCTTGCGCTCCTCCTTCTCGACCAGGAAATCGTCGTAGTTTCCCGTATAGCGATGCAGCACGCCGCTCCGCAGTTCGAGGATTCCGTTGCACAGCGCATTCAGGAACGCACGGTCGTGGGAAATGACCACGAGGCCGCCCGGATAACGCGTGAGATAATCCTGGAACCACAGCAACGCCTCCAGATCGAGGTGGTTGGTGGGCTCGTCCAACAGCAGCAGGGCCGGCTCATTGACGAGCAATCGCGCCAGATGCGCACGCATCACCCAGCCACCGGAAAATGATTTGGCATCCTTCAGAAAATCAGCTTCCCGAAAACCGAGCCCCGCCAGAATCTTCTTCGCCCGGGGTTCGAGCGTGTAGTCGATGTCGTAATCATCATCGTTCTCAGGCTCGAGCTTCCTGCCGCTGGTGGCGATGTGCAGAATCGACTCGTCCCCGACGGGCGCGCTCTCCTGGGGAAGAAATCCGAAGTCCGCTCCGCGCTCCCAGGTGATGGTTCCTTCGTCGGGCATCTCCTCGCCCAGGATGAGATTGAACAGCGTCGACTTGCCCGCGCCATTGGGTCCGACCAGGCCAAACCGGTCGGTTCGGGCAACGAACAGCGATACACCGGCGAACAGTTCGCGGGTGCCATAGGACTTGGCGACATCGGCAATCGTGAGCATGGGAACCGGACAGAGAAGCGTATCCGGCAGCGTCCGCCCAGCCCGATTTTCAACGGATCCCAAACCCGGTCCGGGACAGCGATTTTCACGTACGGATGGAATCGGTGCCCGCGTTTCTCCGACAACGGGTCACCCCACCGATACGACAAGAGTCACTTTACTTGCGTCAATGCCACGGCACCCGTCACGGCGATGACCGCACCCACCAGGGATCGCACGGTCGGCCGTTCCTTCTCGATCCAGTAGGACAGCGGAATGATCACCAGCGGGGTGGTGGCGACAATCGGCAGCACCAAGCCGCTGCTCGTCGTGAACAACGCCCATTGATAACAACTGACGCCAATGACGGCGCCGGCCAGGGCGTTCGCGGGTATCCAGAGGAAGCTCCGCCATGGCCGCCCCGCCAATCCGTCCGACGGTCGCGGGGATTCCGGATTGCGGGCGCGCAGGATCACAGAGCGGATCAGGAAAAAGGCGAGCGTGATGACCAGTCCCCCCAGAATGCGTTGATACGCACCCGTGATCCCATCAAGCGATTGTCCCGCCGCGGCAGCAACATCGGTGGCCTTGCGACTGAGAACGGCACCGATCCCCTGCCCTGCCGCGGCAAAAAATCCCCAGATGAAGCCGATCGGCCGGACCTGCACACGCGGCGGATGGCGTCGCGAGGGCATCAAGGCAAAACCCACGCCCCCGAGGATGACCACGCTCCACGACACCTGGGCGGCGCTGAGCGTTGTTCCCAGCCAAAGGTATTCGACGCCCGCAGCGATGGGAGCGGCGAGGCACTGGGTGACCAGCGCCGTCAGGCGGGAACCCAGGATCGGCAGGGCGCCAAAGGCGGCAATGTCACCCAACCCCATGCCGATCACACCGCTGAAGAGGAGCCAGGGCGTGGCCACGCCGCGGAGGCCGTCACCCAGCGTGTGCGCATAGAGTCCCAGCACCAGCGCCGCAACCAGCAGCCGCCCCATGTTGGCATAGGCCGCACCCACCGCGCGAATGCTGCGGTTGGCGAAGATTGACGACAGGGAAAAGAAGATCGTGGTGAGAAAGGCGGCGAGCATCCCGGATCGGTTGATCCGGACCCAGTTGACCAGCCTCCCGGTAGGAATGCGCGTCAATTCGGTGCGATTTCCGACCGGACCAGGTCATCGCGAAGGTTTTTTGTGGCGAATGCCCCCGGAGAAATTCAGCCTTCCGGCTCAACCATGACCGCAAAACGCAGTGCCAAGAAACGGACCGAGGACATCAATGCCGCCCTTGCCAAATCCAAGGGGCCCATCTCCCGGTTCATCGCCCTTCACTACCGTCATTTCAACGCCGCCGCCCTGGTGGACACCGCCAAGGGCTACGAGTCCCACCTCAAGGCGGGCGGCAAGATGCTGGTGACCCTCGCGGGAGCGATGTCCACCGCCGAGCTCGGCATCTCGCTCGCCGAAATGATCCGCCGGGACAAGGTGCACGCGATCGTCTGCACGGGTGCGAACCTCGAGGAGGACGTCTTCAATCTGGTCGCTCACGACTACTATGAGCGCGTGCCCCACTATCGCCACCTGTCATCCGAGGACGAGCAGGCCCTGCTGGAGCGGCACATGAACCGCGTCACCGACACCTGCATTCCCGAACACGAGGCGATGCGCCGCATCGAGAAAGTCGTGCTGGAGGAATGGGTGTCGGCGGATCGAGCCGGCGAACGTTATTTTCCCCACGAGTTCATGTACAAGATCCTGCGCTCGGGGAAACTGAAGAAGAGCTATCAGATCGATCCGAAGAACTCCTGGCTGCTGGCGGCCTCGGAAAAGAACCTGCCGATCATCGTGCCCGGCTGGGAGGACGCCACGCTCGGCAACATGTATGCGGGCCACGTGATCAGCGGGGACGTGAAGAACGTCCATACTGTCCGCACCGGCATCGAGTACATGACCTGGCTGGCGGAATGGTACACGCGGACCGCCAGGACGCTGCGCAACGGAGAGGGCTCGATTGG
>CAZOXB010000138.1:0-10236 GCA_964583635.1 uncultured Opitutaceae bacterium
AGTGCACGGAACCCCGCATTGACCATCCGATAATACGGCGTCATCTCGAAGTATTGCCGCTCCTTCGCGGGCGTGTCCGCGGCGAGGATTCCGGCCAGCCGCATTTCGTCGATCTTCCGCGCCCAGGCCGCGCGTTCTTCGGCGGGCAGAATCGGCGCGGCCACCGCCTCCTCCCCGGGCGAGTCGATATCCAGTGTCCACCCGGATTTGTCCAGCATCTGGAGGACACCATTCCAGCGACGCGGATCGTCCGGATGCCTGGCATAGAACGCTGCGCATTCCGTCAACAGTCCGCGGTAATACTGCAGGCCCCATCGCAGCACTTCGAGCGGCTGGTCCTTCGAGGGGCGGACGGTGGAGGGATTGAAGCTTTTCTCGACGACAGCCCAATCGGCATCGGCCGACGCCGTCGCGGTCTTCGATTGGGCGCCTTTGTCGGCAGCGGGTGTTTCCGGCCAGGCAACGTTTGCCAGAAGCAAGGCCGGCAGGGCGAGAATGAGGCGGGAAATTTTCATGGTTTTGTACGGAAAGGATGGCGGGCGGCGGAATCACTCCTGTGATCCCGATGATCCGCCTTCAGTCGTGGATGCCTGCTTCCGCCCGGGTTTCAGATCACAGCGGCTTCTTGATTGAGATGCGGATGTCGCGCAGGCGGATGTCGCCATAAGTGCTGTAGACGTAGGAGCCCTGCGTCGAATTGTCCAAGGGCGGCTTGTGACGGAAAACGTTGTAGACGGCGAGCTGGACTTCGAGACCGTTCAACAGGCGAGACGGCCGCAGCCGGCTCCACCCGGAATCCGCAGCGTGCACCACCAGCGGAAAGCGGTAGCTCAGGAATACGTCGTGGTAGGTTTGCGAGGGGACCCAATCCGCTCCCTGGCCCTGCCGGAAGGTCAAGCTGGTGCTGACGGGCGGACCGAGGACATGCAGCCGGGGAATGTAGCGCGTCGTCCAGCCCGCGCTGAAGCGATGGAAGTCCCAAACGAGCGTGGCGTTGCCGGTGAACTCCAGCGGAAAATTGTTGTAACCCAGGGTGTCGATTGCGGCGGTGTTGATGGCGGTCTTGCGGACGAAGCCGAGGCCGAAGGTGGCGAGGGCATTGAAGTCGAAGTTGCCGAGGTTGGTCGTGCTCTTGCGCCAGCGAAGGCTCACGTCCACATTCTCGTCGAAGGCGCGCAGGAGGTTGACCGGGCTGGTGTTGACCAGCGTGATTGGACCGACGCCAAAGGGATCACCGGGTGGGACGGCACCGCGGGTCACGCGGCCGGGAAAATTCGCCTCGTTGTCCACCATCAACTGGGCGCTGAGGGTTGAGATGTTGTCCTCCTTCTCGATGTAGACGTAGTCCACGCCGAGTCGCAGCCCCTTGAGCAGACCCGCCTCGGGCTCGAAGACCACACCGGCACTGATGGTGTCGGACAACTCGGGCCGCAGATCGGGGTTGCCACCGCTGGCGGTGAAGACGGAAGTGCGGATGCCGCCGCGCTGGGGATCACCCACGGTTGTGGGGTTGGTGGCCTGCACCGGGGCGGCCAATTGCGGATACGTCGGCGGGACGAAGCCCTTGCTGTAGCTGGTCCGGAACATCAGGTCACCGATCGGGCGCCAGGTGAGCCCGGCCGTGGGATTCGATGACTTGTAGACGGCTTCATTGGCGCGGATGGTGGGAGGCGTCGTGGGCACCGGCAGCAGAGGGATGCTTGTGGTGCCGGTACCGACCGCGAAGTCCTCCAGCCGCCAAGCCAATTGAAGATCGAGTTCACGCGCCAGCAGCAGACGGTTCTCCCGACCGATGACGGGAATTCTCGTTTCGAGGTAGGCGCTCCGCACGACCGACTTCTTTCCCAAGGCGAGGGATTGGATGCTGCGGTTCGGAAAATGCACGTACGTGAAGGAGGAGACTCCGTCGCTGAAGCCATCCTGGCGCCGTTGCAGTCCGAGCGCGAGGGACGGTGCGCCGGCCGGCAATCGGCCCACCGGACCGGCGAGCCGCAGAGCGACGTCGTTCAAGGTTCCCTTGCCGGTCCATGTCTGGGTGCTGCTGTAACGCGAGAGATCGGGAGCGGCGAGCGTGCTGTCCACAAAGGGGTTCAGATTCCCGGAATTCAGGTCCGCGATAATGTCATTGAAGGAAAAAAGAGTCCCCGTGGCGGAGAATGAATTACTGCTGTCGGTGCGGGTGTAATCGGCCTGGGCGGTCCAATCGAAGGGCAGTTTGAGCAGGAGGCCCGCCGTGGCGCGGCGGCTCACGTTGTCGCTGAACACGGGGAACTCACCGGCATAGGGCAGGGTCACGCTCACCGTTGTGGTGAAGGGATTGGACGGTGCCGCGGCGGAAACCGACAGGGGCGGCGGGGTCACCATGTTCCGGTTGTTCTTGTCGCCCGTGAACCAGAACTCGCCGTTGAACTCGAGCCATGGCGTCATCTCACGGCGTATGGTTGCCATGAAGGTGGTGAGCTTTGAGGCCGTGCCAATGTCGGAGCGCAGGCCGTTGACGAGCTGCCGGGTATCGGGCAGATCGGAATTGACCTGGCCGGCATTGGCGCGCAAGGCCGCGCCCAGTGTGGCGGTCGGGGTGCCGGCTGTGATGCCGTAGGGGATGAAGGTGATGGGCGAACCGATGGAGCCGCCACCATAGGCGGGCTTCAGGGTCAGATTGATCGTGGAGGGCGAATTGATGATGGTGGGCGTGGCCCCGAGCCATGCCTGAGCCGGGTTGCCGGTGGCGGCGATGAGGTTCTGCCGTATTCTCCAAGCATAGCCGGACATGAGCTCGGCGCGGTCGCGGGCCTGCAACAGCTTCTGATCGGAGAAGCCGCCCGCCAGCATCACCTGCGTGCGTCCGCCCTCGAGTGAAAAGCCGTAGTTCAGGTCGAGCTTGCGGATGGGCGCGTCCGTGTCGTCGGGATTCTGCCAGGTGGCCTTCATTTCACCGCCGGAGAAATTGCGCTTCAGCACGATGTTGATGACTCCGCCCACCGCACCCGCCCCATAGATGGCCGAGGCGCTGGCCGGCAGCACCTCGACCCGGTCGATGGCGCCGAGCGGCACGATGTTGACGTTCAATCCGTCGGCGCCGCCGTTCAGCGCAAGATTGCCGCCGCTGGCGCGCCGGCCATTGAGAAGGACAAGGGTCTGGTTGCTGCCGAGTCCGCGCAGGTTCACGTAGCCGCGGTTTCCGCCGACAAAGAAACCCTGATCGGCCGAATTGGCCGCGGTCTGCATCGGCAGGTTGCGCTTGATGAACTGCTCCAGGTTGACGACACCGGCGCGGTCGATATCGCGCGCGTCAAACATGTAGTAGGCCTGTGCGTCGTTGACCGTGCGCGGCAGGTCGACGTTGGGCGTGGAGAAGGGCTGCGTCCGCCCGGCCGTGACTTCGAAAGGATCCATCTCCGCCACGATATCCGCCTCCACCACGTAGGGCGCCATCTTCGTCACTTCGTCGGTTGCTGAAATCCGGCGCAGGCGCTGGCGGCCCAGCACGACATCGCTGCCCGAGCGCACGACCACTTGGGTGATGTGCAGCGGTTGGTAACCAGGCGCGGTCACGACGATGGTGTAGGTTCCGGGTCGGACCTCGCTGAAGACAAAATCGCCGTCTCCCGAGACCAGTGCCGTCTGTCCGGATTCGCTCAACCGGGCGCTGAGATTCTCGACTCGTTGCCCGTCCGTTGCGACGAGATGGCCGCGCACCGAGGAGGTGGCGGCGGCGGATGGGGCCAGGGTGACCACGAACCAGGCGCTACTGCGTTGGGTGGCCCGGTATCCGGTCCCTTTCAGCAGTTGCACCAACGCGTCCTTCGGCTCGAAACTGCCGACAACGGCATTGGTCGTAACGGACTTGAGTTCATCCTGATTGAAAGTCACCTGCGCGCCGGACTGCCGGCTGAATGCGCCAAGCGCCAGCGGAGCCGGCTGCGCCGGGATTTCGAAGGAGACGGGTGCCGCCACGGCGGCAACGGTGGCGATTGAAAAAAGGACTCCGGTCAGAAAGCCGGCCCGGATGGGCAAGAGCCGTCCGCGGTGGGACGATGAGCGTGAGAACATACCTGTCCAGACGCCGACGCGCCGGATTTCACTCACCCTTGGCGGAAAGATTTCGGCGCCCGCCGGGTGCGGGCCGGGGTGTAAAGACGATCCGGTAGGATTCAGCAGAGACCGCCAGAACATGGATCGGAAGCGTTGCCTCGAGCGCAGCGAGGATGGCGGGCAGATCGCCGATCGGGCAACTGCCGCCCGGTCGCAACCCGCTGGCGGCGGGATCGACTGATACGGCCGTGCCATGGAACGCAGCAATACGCTCCGCCACCTCGCCAAGCGTGAATCCGTCGAGCGCCAACCGGCCCGAACGCCAGGCTGTTGCGGCCGCCATGGAATCGGACCCCGGCGAATGCACGCCGGTATGGGCGCCTTCACGTACCAACTGCTCGCCCGGCGACAATTGAAAGTCAGGTTGCCCGGTCGACTGGAAGGTCACGTCCCCTTCAAGCAGCGTCACCTCCACCCGTTCCGGGGAGATCAGCCGCACGTTGAACTTGGTGCCCGTGACGCGCACGGTGCCGGCCGGAGTTTCAACCAGGAACGGATGGCGCGGATCCTTCGCCACGGAGAAAAAGGCCTCACCGCGGTCCAGCCGCACCGTGCGCCGCGAGTACCGGAAATCGGCGAATAGCGTCGTGCATCCACTCAGTTCGGCACGCGTACCGTCGGCCAGCGCGAGCGACCGCACGAGCGCCGGCGGAGTGGTCAATGCCGTCGTGTCCCGAACGTAGGGCACAACGCCGAAGCCGGTCACCAGCGCCAGCGCCATGGCAAATGCGCCCGCTCCGATCCGCCGCCGCCGCCGGCGGCGGCGCTGCACCTTGAGATCGATCCGCTCCAGCACGCCATCAACGACACCGGTCTCCCAGGCCCAATCCAAGGCCGTGCGCTCCGGTGCGGCTTTGGATTGGGCCCGATCAGGCGTGCGGCGGGGACTTGGATCACCGGACTTCATGGTCGTAAAGGCCGCGAACGCCCCGGATGCGGAGGTACTCTTCGCATTGCCGGATACCCCGGTAGAGCTGGTTCTCAACCGTGCGTTCGGAGAGGTCGAGTCGGAGTGCGACCTCCCGCTGGGGGAGTCGTTGAAGTTTGCGGAGGATGACAATTTCGCGGCGGCGCGTCGGGAGGGCGGCGATGGCATCGGCCAGCAGATCGATCTTTTCCTGTTGGCTGACGTTCGCCGCCGGGTCGCGCTCAGTGCTTAAGACGCCGGCGGTCTCCCAATCACTCACCGTGTCCACCGGGGATCGCCGCTGGCTTCGCACCAGGTCCAGCGCCACCCGGCGGGCGACGCTGAACAGGAATGCCTTGGCGGAGTCGATCGGGTGGGCGAGTCGGGCCTTCCAGATCCGCATGTAGGATTCCTGCACGACATCGTCCACATCGCGCACTGTCGGGAATTGCCCCCGCAACCATGACTTCAACTGGCCGTCATGCGGATGGACCTCATCCTTGAACCAGCGGGCCTGTTCGGTATTGGATGGCGGCATGGATCGAGGGAATTCGCTGCGGACCGCGCAGTGTCTTCGCCAGTCGCCGAAGGTTGTCGAATCAATTCCGCGGCCCGGCATGGCGCGCCTTCAATCGGACTCCGCCTTGGACAAATCCGGCGCCGACCGGAGCGGCGGTGCGCACCGATCCGGAACATGATGTCGATTTCTGTTGTCCGGAGATGGGCAAACTTTAACGTGGATCCTTTGCGCGCTTCCTCCGGCGAGCTGAATCGCGACAGGGCAAACCGGGGACGGCGACCTCCTTATCCGAACACCCCACCCCCATCGTATTCATGCCTATCTCCCATCACTATGATGCCATTGTTGTCGGCTCCGGCATCAGCGGCGGCTGGGCCGCCAAAGAACTCGCCGAAAAGGGCCTGAAGGTGCTCATGCTTGAGCGCGGTCGCAACATCGAGCACATCAAGGATTACGTGAATGCCCTCAAGGCTCCCTGGGAGCTCCCGCATCACGGAAAACTCCCGCTGGCGATCAAGGAGGCGCGACCCGTGGCCGCCCGTGAGTACATCCTCACCGAGGCCAATGCCGCCTCGTGGGCGGACGAGCAGGCCTGCCCCTATGTCGAACAGAAGCCGTTCGACTGGTTTCGCGGCTACCATGTGGGCGGCCGATCGCTGCTCTGGGGACGGCAGAGCTACCGCTGGAGCGATCTCGATTTTGAGGCCAACCTGCACGATGGCATCGGTGTTGATTGGCCCATCCGTTACGCGGATATTGCGCCATGGTACGATTACGTCGAACGCTTCGCCGGCATCAGCGGATCCAAGGAGGGCATTCCACAACTGCCCGACGGCCAGTTCCTGCCGCCCATGGAGCTCAACGTCGTGGAAAAGGCGGTCGCCGCGCGCCTTCGCCAGCACTATGGCGATGCCCGGCGGATGATCATCGGCCGGGTCGCCAACATCACGCGCCCGTTGCCTAACCGCGTGGGCTGTCAGTACCGCGACAAGTGCTGGCTGGGCTGCCCGTTTGGCGGCTACTTCAGCACCCAATCGTCGACGCTGCCGGCAGCCGTCGCGACCGGCAACCTCACGCTCCGTCCGTTTTCGATCGTCACGCGGATCCTCTATGACCGCGACACCCGGAAGGCCACCGGCGTGGAGGTCCTCGACGCCGAGACAAACCAGACCAGCGAATATCGCAGCCGGATCGTCTTCCTCTGCGCGTCCACCTTCAACTCGACCTGGGTGTTGATGAACTCCGCAACGGATGTCTGGCCGGGCGGGCTGGGGAGCAGCAGCGGTGAACTCGGGCACAACATCATGGATCATCATTTCCGCCGAGGCGCCGCGGGTGTGTTCGAGGGCTTCGCCGACCGGGTGGAGCGCGGGCGCCGGCCGAATGGAATCTACATCCCGCGTTACCGGAATCTTGGAAAGAACGACCGCCCCTATCGGCGCGGATTCGGCTACCAGGGTGGTGCCAGCCGCGACGGCTGGGAACGGGAGATCGCCGAATTGGGGGTGGGAGCGCCCCTCAAGCAGGCGCTCGGCAAGCCCGGCCCCTGGCACATCGGTCTGCTCGGGTTTGGCGAGATACTGCCCCACCATGACAATCGCATATCGCTTCATCCGCAGAAGAAGGACAAGTGGGGCTTGCCGGTCCTCGCGATGGATTGCCAGTTGCGCGACAACGAATTGAAGATGCGGGAGGAAATGACCCGCGACGCCGTGGAAATGCTCGAGATCGCCGGAGTCAAAGGCGTCAAACCCAACGATACCACCTACACGTTCGGCCAGGGCATCCACGAAATGGGCGCCGCCCGCATGGGCCGGGATCCCCGCACGTCGGTCCTCAATGCGCACAACCAGATGTGGGATGCCCGCAATGTCTTCGTGACGGACGGTTCCTGCATGACCTCGAGCGCCTGCGTCAACCCTTCGCTCACGTACATGGCCCTGACCGCCCGCGCGGCGGATTTTGCCGTCGGCGAGATGAAGAAAGGCAACCTATGAATTCCGTCCTACTGAACCGGCGCGAGGCCATCCTCCGCGTCGCCCAACTTGCGGGGCTCTCCCTGATCGGCGGTCCGGCTTTGCTCCGTGGAGAGGCTGCCATCGCAACGTCCGCCGCCCGGGGCTTCACATCCGCCGATCTTGCCCTGATGGATGAGATTGGTGAAACGATCATCCCCGCGACCGACACACCGGGAGCGAAGGCGATAGGAATCGGGGCCTTCATGGCCATGATGGTCGACGATTGTTACGACGCGGTGCAGCAGGCGGAGTTTCGGGCGGGCCTCAGGAGCGTCGACGCTGTCGCGCAGCAACGCTTCGGCAGGAAGTTCGTCGAATGTGCGGCGGATCAGCGAACCGCGTTGCTGGATGAGATCGACGCCGGTACGCACGCACCGGGCTCAGAAAAGCCGAGGGCCGGGGCCCCGTATTATTTCGTCATGCTCAAGCAGCTCGCGATCGTCGGCTATTTCACTTCGGAAGCGGGCTGCCGCGGCGCCTTCATTTACGAGGAGGTTCCCGGACGCTACGAGGGCGACGCACTCCTTGGTCCGGGAGAAAAGGCGGATTACAAGATGCCCTCGGGCAGCTTGAAATGAACGGTCATCCACCTTGAACTGGCGCCGGTGCGATGTCCGTGCGTGCCGTGCCTCCACAGTCGTGTGCGACGGTTCCTGCCCATCGCCGAAAGTCGGACTGCCCGTATCCATTTTTCAACCCGAGTCATCATGAATCCAAAGAGTCCGCGGTCATCTCGTCTGGTCTGTGTTCTGTTGCCCGTCCTGGCCGCATGCGCCTTGATGATCGTCGAACTTCAGGCGGCGGGAAGGCCGCCGGCCGCTGCCCGGCCCAACATCCTCTGGATTCTCGCTGAGGACATGGGAGATCACCTCGGTTGCTACGGCACCGCGCAGGTCTGGAGCCCGAATATCGACCGGCTCGCCGCGGAGGGGATGCGTTTTGACCGGGCGTTCACGACCGCACCGGTGTGTTCGGCCAGCCGCTCCGCCTTCATGACCGGCATGTATCAGACGACCATCGGGGCGCAGAATCACCGTTCCAACCGCGATCCGGCCCATCCGCTGCCCGCCGGCGTGCGTGTGCTGACGGACTGGTTGCGCGACGCCGGGTACTTCACGGCCAATATCCGTTCCTTTCCCGAACCGATCACGTTCAAGGGCGCTGGAAAAACTGACTGGAATTTTTATTATCCAGGGAAACCGTTCGACTCGGACAATTGGGACGACTTGAAGGCGCACCAGCCGTTCTTCGCGCAGATCAATTTCTCGGAAACCCATCGCATCGCCAGCTCCACGCTCAAGACAGGACGGTCCTATCCGGCGCCCCGCAGGGCCGATCCGGCGAAGGTGGTCATTCCTCCCTATTATCCCGACTGCCCGGAAGTGCGCGACGACTGGGCCAACTACCTCGACGATGTCTCGGCGCTCGACGAAAAAGTCGGAGCCGTCCTCGCGCAACTCGAACGTGAGGGCCTCGCCGATCAAACGCTCGTCATCTTCATGGGGGACAATGGCGAGTCGCATGTGCGCGGCAAGCAGTGGTGTTACGACAGCGGCCTGCGCGTCCCGCTCATCATGCGCTGGCCGAAGGCCTTTCCGATTCCCAAGGGATTCGCGCCTGGAACGGCCAGCGAGCGCCTCATCGAGGCCATCGACCTTGCGCCGACCTTCCTCTCCTTCGCCGGCGCGGCCAAGCCGTCCGCGATGCAGGGTCGCATCCTGTTTGGTCCGCAGGCCGAGCCCGCACGCCGTTATGCCTTCGGCGCCCGCGATCGCTGCGATGAGACGGTTTTCAGGCTCCGCACGGTGCGCGACGAGCGGTACCGGTACATTCGCAATTTCACGCCGGACAAACCCTTCTTTGCACTGAACCGCTACAAGGAGAATCAATACGTTTCGATACTCGCGATGCGCCGGCTGCATGAACAGGGGAAGCTGAATGCAGCGCAGGAGTTCCTCTTTGCGCCCCACATGCCACCGGAGGAGCTCTACGACCTGAAATCTGATCCGGACGAGATCCACAATCTCGTCGATTCCACCCGACCCGAGGATCAGGCTGCGCTCCGACGCCTGCGTTCAGTGCTCGAGCAATGGATTGAGTCGACAAACGACCAAGGCCGGTTCTTCGAGTCGCCGGAGGCGATCCGATTCTTCGACGCACGCGCGGAGGCCTGGTCACGACGGTTGTTCCATCGTCGCTTCAACGACCTGCCCGACAGCGCGCTGCCCGCACCTGAGAAGGACTGAGGTCCACCGGCCGCACCGTTCGGTGCTGCGTGCCGTGAGGCGGCATCCAGGACGACAGCGATCGTCAGCTTCCCATGAGTAGCGCGTGCGGCAACCCCCACCTTGTCGCTGTTGGGATTCAACGGCAACCGGATCACCAGGATTGCTGCACGAGGCTGACGGGGCCGATCAGGCCGGACTCGAGCTGGGGGGAGTCGGGCTTGAAGGGATTGATGCTCACCCAGGTCAGGCGTTGCTCCGGGGGAAGCGCCAGATCACCAATGAGGCGGTTCGGCCAGAGGTTTGCCACGGTGATCTGGAGTTCATTTTCCCCGGACCGGGCTGCTGCGGAGAGGTCCACACTCCAAGGCGCGCACCAGAGAATGCCGAGATCGCGGCCGTTGAGGCGAACCTGTGCCAGGTTCTTCACCTTGCCGAGATCCAGCCGGAGCGAGGTTCCCGCCTTTGCCA
>CAZOXB010000139.1:0-10129 GCA_964583635.1 uncultured Opitutaceae bacterium
GGAAGAAACCGGTGGGACTGGGAGCGAAGCGTACGCGAACGGGTGACATGACGATGGGTTGCGCTTGAGATGCGGCAAAAGGAAGAGCAAGAAGCAAGCAATGGACTCTGTCAAAGCCGCACCTTTTGACCCGCGGGAACTTGTCACCCGCTTTGCGGACGCGGGTGAGCGCCGGGGATTCCGCATCCGGACGATGACCGAAATCGATGGCTGTCCGCTCATCGCCCTGACGAAGCGCGTGCCCGGACCGCGTCCGCGGGTCTATCTTTCGAGCGGCGTTCACGGGGACGAACCCGCCGCCCCGCTTGCGCTTCTCGACCTGCTGGAACGCAATGTTTTCGACGCCCGTGCGGTCTGGTTCCTCATCCCGATGATCAATCCAGCCGGCTTTCGAAAGGGTTCACGCGAGAACGCGGCCGGCGTGGACCTGAATCGCGACTACCGTCACTGCACCAGTCGGGAGGCCACCGCGCACGTGCAGTGGCTCGAATACCAGCCGCGGTTCGACCTGACGATTTGCCTGCATGAGGATTGGGAATCGACCGGGTACTATCTTTATGAGCTGAATCTGAAAAACCGGCCGTCGCTGGCCGAAGGCATGATTGATGCCGTCTGCTCCGCCCACCCCATCGACCGGGCATCGCGGATCGACGGGCGTCCGGCCGAGGGCGGCATCATCCGGCCCGACGCCGATCCCTCAGCCCGCGACCTTTGGCCAGAAGCCATCTACCTCCGGGCGCATCACACTTCGCTCTCCTACACGCTTGAAGCTCCGTCCTCCTTTCCGCTCGCCGACCGAATCGACATGCACACCCGTGCGGTTGAATGCGCTCTGGAACGTTTTTGCGGCGGATGGTGAAGCCTCCCTCCCGGGGGGATTTTTGCGAGCCGGTCCCGCCCGGCGATTCGCCCGGAGGATGTGAATCCATCCAATGCCGGGGTGCCCCCGCCAACCGCCCAGTCGGGCTAGAACGTGTTGATCGCGGCAATGACCGCGTCCACCTGCGCATCCGTCAGTTCCGGAAAGATCGGCAGGCTCAGGCAGGTCGCGGCCGCCGCTTCGGCGACGGGCAGACTGCCGTGCCTGCGCTCGAGGTGCGCGTAGCAGGGCTGCTGGTGAAGGCACTTGGGGTAGATCAGATCGGTGCCGATTTCGCATTTCGTCAGATGCTCCCGCAGCGCGTCACGCCGGGGATGCCGCAGCGTGAACTGGTGAAAGACGCATTGCCCGTAGCCAGGCTGCGCCGGCAGGATGATATCGGATAACCGGATACCCTCCCGGTAGCGCGCGGCGATCGCCTGCCGGCGTGCGGTCCAGCGGGCGAGATGGGGCAGTTTCACGTTGAGGGCGGCACCCTGAAATCCGTCCATGCGGAAATTGAAACCGACGTAGTCGTGATGATAGCGCTGCAGGGATCCGTGCACCCGCAGGGCCCGGGCGCGTTCAAGGATGTCCTCGCGACGCGAGACAAAGGCGCCGCCTTCGCCGCAGGCACCCAGGTTCTTTGTCGGATAGAAGCTGAACGTGCCGCAATCGCCAAGGATGCCCACGGGCGTCCCACGGTAGCGCGCGCCCACGGCCTGGGCGCAATCCTCGACGACAAAGAGCGAGTGCCGCCTTGCGATTTCGAGAATCGCGGTCATCGCCGCGGGCTGCCCGAACAGGTGCACGACCACGATGGCCCGGGTGCGCGGCGTGATCGCCTCCTCTATCCGGGCGGGATCCAGATTGAACGTTCCCGCATCAATGTCCACGAAGACGGGCGTTGCCCCCACATAGCTGATCCCCCACGCGCTGGACGCGAAGGTGAACGGCGTGGTGATCACTTCATCGCCAGCGCCCAGGCCGGCACAGACCGAGGCGACGTGCAGCGGGGAGGTACCGCTATTCATGCCCAAGGCGCGCGGATATCCCAGCGTCCGGCTGAAGGCGGACTCGAACTCCTCCACATCCTTCCCGAGGCAGAACCGAGTCGCGTCATAGGTCGCGGCCAACGCCTTGAGGATCTCTTCACGCAGGGCGCGGTGCTGCAGGGAGAGGTCGAGAAACGGAACTTTCATGGGAGTAAGCAGGATACTGGCGGACGGGTCTACCTTCCACCCTGATTCAATTTTTTCACCAGCGCCTCCAGCAGTGGCATGAGCCCCGGGGTTCGGGCCTCGAAATCGACGGGGACTCCCTTCGCCTTCATGGTCGCGCTGGTCAGCGGTCCGATGCTGCCCGCCAGTGGCCGGAGGGCGCCCCGGCCCAGCTTCAGCGATCGGGCCTGGGCAACAAACGACTCCACCGCACTGCTGCTCGCGAAGAGAATCGCATCCGCACCCTGGGCCCGGAACACCTCTGCCGCAGGGTCGTCCGCGAGGTCGGTGGGGGTGTTGCGGTAGACCGGCAGCGTGTCGACGATGGCATGGCTCTGCTCGAGCTTCCTGACTAGCACGTCGCGGTTGAGGTTGCCCGTGACGACCAGCACCTTGGCGTTGTCGAGGCTGCCCGTGGCAACCAGCGCATCGGCCAGCGCCTCGCCGGTGGCTGTCTCCGGCTGGCACTCCACACGGAGGTGCTTCTCCTTGATGGCGCGGGCGGTGCCATCCCCCACGCAGGCGATCCTCATCAACCCGAGGCTTCTGATGTCATCGAAAACCCGGTGGAACTCCTCGAAAAAGTACTTCACGCCATTGGGACTCGTGAACACCAGCCAGTCGTAGGAGCCGAACTCCGGGAAGACCTCGGCAAGGCGATCCTTCGATACGTCCTTCACCACCTCGATGAGCGGCAGCTCGATCACCTCGGCGCCGAGGTCCTCCAGTTGCGCGCGCATTTCGCTGGTCTGGGCCCGCGTGCGGGTGATCGCAATCCGCCGTCCGAACAGGGGACGCTTTTCAAACCAGTCCATGCGGTCCTGCTGCCCGACAACCTCCCCCACGAAGACAATCGCTGGTGAACTCAGCTTGGCGGCCGTCACCTTCTCCGCCAAGGAGCCAACCGTACCGATGACCGTGCGTTGGCGCCCCAACGACGCCCATTGCACCGCGGCCGCAGGCATACCCGGCGACATCCCACCTTCCATCAGCCCGGCGAGGATCTGCTTGAGATGCCCGATTCCCATGTAGATCGCCAGGGTTGCATGCGGAATGGTGGCAAAGCGTTTCCAGTCGGTTTGCAGCGCATGCTTGGCGGGATCTTCATGCCCCGTCAGAAAAATCAGCGAGGAACTGGTATTGCGCAGCGTCAGCGGAATCCCCGCACAGGCACCGGCCGCCAGCGCCGCCGTGACCCCGGGAACCACCTCGAACGGAATCCCCTCCTCGCTCAGTCGCCGCGCTTCCTCCCCCCCGCGCCCGAAGACCAGCGGGTCCCCGCCCTTGAGCCGAATCACCTGCGCCCCGGCCCTGGCCTCCTTGACCAGCAGGGCTCCTATCTCCTCCTGAGGCAACGCATGGGCCCCCTCCTTCTTGCCCACATAGATTTTCCGCGTGTCCGAGCGGCACCACTTCAGCAGGTCGGGATGGACCAGATAATCGTAGACGAGCACATCCGCGTTCGCGATCAGTTCCCTGGCCCGAAACGTGACCAGGCCCGGATCTCCAGGGCCTGCTCCCACCAGATAGACTTTGCCGATTGACATGATGAAAGGCGGCCACGGGCCCCGGTCAGGCATCCACTCCAAAGTTCCTGAGCCACCGTCGCGCCGAGGCCTGGGGATGCTCGAAGTCCTCGGCAGACAAGGCCGACTGCCTCGTGCCCACGCGCTCGTGGAAGAAATAGAGCCTGTCCGCGGTTGCGTGAACCGCGACCGCGGTGTGACAGCCCGCGCCCAGTTCCCGCTGGAATGCCCGCTCCAGATTCACACGACGGGCCGTGGCGGCATCCAATGGCGCCGCCCAGCGCTGTGCCTCACCGCGCCGACATTGCACAGCAATGGCGGCCTGCCCAACGGCCGGCACCATCTCCTCGAGTCCAAACATCCGGAAGGTCAATCCCGGCCAGCTCTGGATTCCCAGCCGCTTGAGTCCGGCCGCGGCCAGCACCGTGGCATCGGCCAGGTGCTGATCCGCAATCTTTCGGAGGCGTGTATCCACATTGCCACGGATCTCCGAAAATGCGATCCCCGCAAATTGCGCGGCCAGTTGCAGCCGGCGGCGGGGACTTCCCGTCGCCACCAACTTCGGCACCGCAAGATCGCCGCGGATCGCCAGCACGTCCCGCGCATCTTCACGCGGAAGGTATCCGGCGATCTCCACCCCGTCGCCCATTTCGCCGGGAAGATCCTTCGTGCTATGGACGGCCATGTCGGCATCCCCGCGCAGGAGCGCCTGCTCAAGCTCCGAAGTGAACAGCCCCTTGCCTCCCTGCTTTTCAAGCGACCACTCCGTCTGACGGTCGCCCGTGGTCACGATCTTCAGGAGTTCCGGTTCGATCCCCAGCGCGGCTCGGAAATGCGCCGCCACCTGCGCGGACTGCGCCAGGGCAAGCGGACTCTTGCGGGTGGCAATGACGACGGATGGCAAGGGAGGAAGGACTGAACGGCGGAAAGCGGAAGGGCTGCAGCCTGAGCAGGCCGGCCCAAGCCATCGCCGGCACCGGACCGCTCTGCCTTTCAGCCCTTCAGTCCTTCCACTTTTTCAATACGACGCCTGGACGCCCTTCAGGTTCTTCTTCGACATCCAAGGCATCATTCCACGCAGGTAGACGCCGGTCTTTTCAATGGAATGTTTTTCGCCCGCCTTGAGCAGCTTGTTGTAGTTCTTCAGGCCGCCCTTGTATTCCTTGACCCACTCCTTGGTGAATTTGCCGGATTGGATCTCCTTGAGGATCCTCTTCATCTCGGCCTTGGTCTTCGTATTCACGATGCGCGGGCCGCGGGTGATGTCGCCATATTTGGCAGTTTCGGAAACCGAGAACCGCATGCCGGCGATGCCGCTTTCGTACATGAGATCGCAGATCAGCTTGAGCTCATGGAGGCACTCGAAGTAAGCCATCTCCGGCTGGTATCCTGCCTCGACCAGTGTTTCGAAGCCCGCCTGGACCAAGGCGCTGGCGCCACCGCAAAGCACTGCCTGCTCGCCGAAGAGATCGGTCTCGGTCTCCTCCTTGAAGGTCGTCTGAAGAACGCCCGCCCGGGTCGAACCGATCCCCTTGGCCCAGGCAAGCGCAGTCTTCTTGCCCTGCTTGGACTTGCTCTGGGCAACGGCGATCAGCGCCGGCATGCCCTTGCCCTCGGTATAGAGCCGGCGCACCATATGCCCCGGTCCCTTCGGCGCCACCATGATGCAATCCACATCCTTCGGCAGCTTGATCAGGCCGAAATGCACGCTTAATCCATGGGAGAACAGGAGCGTCTTGCCCTTGGAGAGATTCGGCAGGATGTCCTGCGCGTAGACATCGGCCTGCTTCATGTCGGGCAGGGCCACCATGATGACATCGGCACGGCGGACCGCTTCCGCGGTGTCCACCACCTCAAAGCCGTGCTGTTCGGCGACGTCACGGGACTTCGAGCCGGGATAAAGGCCGATGATGACTTTGCAGCCTGAATCCTTGAGATTCAAGGCGTGCGCATGGCCTTGGGAGCCATAGCCAAGCACGGCGAGAGTTTTGTTCTGAAAAACGCCGAGATCGGCGTCCTTGTCGGTATAGACTTTGGCAGGCATGATGAAAAGGGACGGAGCGGATTATCGTTTCAGGGCAAGCTGGCCGGTTCGCGCGAGTTCCAGGATGCCAAAATCATTGAGCAGCTTCAGGAAGGCAGCCGTCTTGCCTTCGTCGCCCGTGATTTCGACGATGACGTTGTCGTGGGCGACATTGACGATCTTCGCACGGAAGATGTCACAAATCTGCATGATTTCAGACCGCGTCCTGGCATCCGCCTTGATCTTCACGAGCACGAGTTCGCGCACCACCGCCTGCCCCTCCGTGAAATCCACGACATCGACGACATTGATCAGCTTCCGCAACTGTTTGGTGACCATGTCCAGGGACGCGTCGTCCCCCTTGATCACCGCCGTGATCCGGGAAAGGCTGGGATCATGGGTCGGGGCGACGTTGAGTGAGTCGATGTTGAAGCCGCGCCCGGAGAACATTCCGGCAACACGCGTCAGCACGCCAAACTTGTTTTCGACGAGGACGGAAATCGTATGTGGCATAGGGAGGGAATTAGCTGGGAAAAAACGGCCGTGACGCCGAACGTTGCCTGGCGTGGAACCACGCCCTCGTTTTACCGGAGGAACGAGAGCCCAGCCTCGCTTGCCGCCGGGCAGGATCAGCGAGGCTGGTGGACGGCGAGGGACTTGAACCCCCGACACCCTCGGTGTAAGCGAGGTGCTCTAACCAACTGAGCTAGCCGTCCAGGCAGGAAGGATCAGATAAGCCTGTGCGGATGCTCAGAGGCAAGGGTTTATTCCAAGGCGAGCCAGTAGCCTCCCTCAATTGACCGCCTCGGCGGCCAGCTCGCCGTTTTCGCGGAGCAGGCCGCTGGCAGCCATCAATTCGGCATTCTGCACGGCGTTGAGGGCGGCTCCCTTCCACAGATTGTCTCCGCTGACCCAGAAGGACAGGCCATTTTCGAAGGCGGTGTCGATGCGCAGACGACCCACTCCACACTTCACCTTTTCCGCAAAATCCAGCGGGGTCGGATACTGCGACGAGGAGGGATCATCCACGAGGACGGCCCCGGGAAACGCGGCGATCGCCGCGCGCGCCTTTTGCACATCCACCGGCCGCTCGAACTCGGCGCTGACCGAAATGGAATGCGCCCGGACCACCGGCACCCGCACGCAGGTGGCGGAAACCTTGAGGTTCGGAAGATTCATGATCTTGCGGCTCTCCTGCGCCATCTTGCTCTCCTCGCCGGTATAACCGTCGGAGCCAAATGAATCCACCTGGGGGATGCAATTGAATGCAATCTGGTAGGGATAAACTTTCCGAGGCAGTGGCTTGCCGGCGCCATGGGCCTTGATTTGCGACGCAAGCTCCCGTACCGCCTCTGCACCCGTGCCGGATACCGACTGGAACGTGGACACGATGATCCGCTTGACTCCGAAAGCCTGATGCAGGGGCCACAGGCCCATCAGCATGACTGCGGTGGAGCAATTCGGATTCGCTATGATGCCCGAATGGCGGCGCAACTCATGGGGATTGATCTCCGGAATGACCAGCGGTACGGTCGGATCCATACGCAGGGCCGAACTCTTGTCGATTACGAGGCAACCCGCCTCCACCGCGTCTGCCGCGAGCGCGCGGGTGACCGAGCCTCCCGCCGCAAAAAACGCCAGGTCGATTCCGGCAAACGCACCCTTGCGGGCCTCCTCCACCACAAATTTCTTGCCGTCGAACTCCACGACCTTGCCCGCAGAACGCGATGAGACAAAAAGCCGCAGCGCGTTCATCGGAAAATTCCGTTCGTGCAAGAGCCGGACGAGCTCTTGACCGACTGCGCCTGTCGCGCCGACGATACCGATGGTGTAACGAGTTTGATTCACGATGGACACTCCTGTTGAACAGATCATGAAAGCCGCAAACCGGTTGGGTATCAAGCCTTCAGACCGGATAATCGTGGTGCGCATCCAAACGCAGACGTTGCAGCTTTTTGAGCACAACCTCCTCGTCAAGAGCTACATCATATCCACGTCAAGCCGGCCTCCCTCCAACCTCGCCCATTCCTTGGGCACGCCGCGGGGCCTCCATGAGATTGCAGACCGTATCGGGGGCGGACAACCCGCCGGCATGGTTTTCAAAGCCCGGATCCCCACCGGAAGACATTTTTCCGAGTTTGCTCCCGATGAAATCCGGACTGATGACCTGATCACCAGTCGCATCCTCTGGCTGCGCGGCCTCGAGGAGGGTGTGAATGCGGGGGGCGATGTGGATTCGCACCGCCGCTACATCTACATCCATGGCACGCGGCATGAGGACAAGCTCGGCTCCCCCGCCAGTGCTGGCTGCATTCGCATGTCCAACCCGGACGTCATCGAGCTTTTTGATGAGGTGCGAACCGGCGACTGGGTTTTGATTGGCGATTGATTTGCGCGTATGATCGGGCTTCGTGACGACCCAGGGTTCCCAGAGCCGCCAGCTCCCACCCCTTCCCGTGCACCGGAAATGGCTGGAGCCTTGTTCGCCCTGGGCGGTGTCGTCCACGCCGGGCTCAAGCTGGAGCACCGCCCCCAGCAGGCCCAGATGGCCGCGGCCACCGCCCGCGCCTTCGCCAGGGACGAAGCGCTCCTGTTCGAGGCCGGCACCGGCGTCGGCAAGTCCCTCGCCTATCTCCTGCCGGGCATCGTGCACGCTGTCGACCAGGGCCGGCAGATGATCGTGTCGACCCACACGATCTCCCTTCAGGAACAACTCGAGGCCAAGGATCTTCCACTCTGCCGCCGTGTGCTTTCGGCTTCGGCGGACAACGGGAAATACTCGTCCTTCAAGAGCTGCGTCCTGCTGGGCAAGTCCAACTACCTCTGCACCTCGCGCCTCTCCCTCGCCCTCGCGGACCGCTCATCGCTGCTGCCGGACAGCGAATACGCGGAACTGCAACGCATCGCCGACTGGGCCGACCAATCGCAGACCGGCATCCGGCATGAGCTCACCCCTCCACCTCGTCCCGAGGTGTGGGACTTGGTGAATGCGGACTCCGCAGCCTGCTCGCGAAAACACTGCCAAGGCGACACCTGCTTCTACCAGCGCGCCCGCGCCCGCCTCCGCACCGCCCAGGTCATCATTGTCAACCACGCCCTGCTCTTCGCCCTGATCAACGCCGGCGGCGCCCAGGCCAACGGCGCGAAACGGGATGCGCGCGGCGTGCTGTTCCCGGACGATTTTGTCGTGCTCGACGAGGCTCATACCGTGCCCGAGGTGGCCAGCGACAACTTTGGACTCCACCTGAGCAGCTATGGCGTCGACCGCCTGCTCAAGCACCTCTTCAACCCGCGGACCAAGCGCGGCCTGCTCCGCAGGCACGCCAGCGATCAGGGGCAACGTCTGGTCGAGGAGGCGCTGCAGGCCTCGCAGACCTTTTTCAGTTCGATTGCCAGCACCCTGCTGGCCAGGCAGTCCATTGTCCGCCTGCGTGAAGTCGGCAGTGTTGAACCGATTCTCGACGGACCGCTCGGCGCTCTGGAGCGGCTTGTCGCCAAGATGGCCGACCGCTTCGAGGAGGGACGCGATCGTGATGAGTTCCTCGAGCAAAAGCTGCGGCTCAAGGGCATCCAGGCCGGCCTCTCGGAATGGATGAATCTGGGCGAAAAGGGCCATGTGTACTGGGCGGAGCGGAGCGGCAAGCGCCAGACGATCGTGACGATGCGCAGCGCTCCCATCGATGTGGCGCCGCCCTTGCGCAAGCATCTGTTCGGCCGCGGCACCAGCGTGATCTGCACGAGCGCCACGCTTGCCATCGGTGGTTCGCTGGAGACCTTCGGACGCAAGGTCGGCGCCGAAACCGCCCGCGCCATCGCCGTTGCCTCCCCCTTCGACTTCGAAAACAACATGCGGGTGTACGTCGCCTCGGATGTCCCCCTGCCCTCACCGCAGGAAGCGCGGCTGGCCCTCGACGTTCTGGCCGACTACGTGGGTTTCTGCGTGCGCCGTGTCCCCGGCGGCACGCTGGCGCTCTTCACCAGCTATTCGGACATGCGCGCGGTGTCCCAAATCCTGCAGGATGATTTTCACCGGGACGGACGGCCGCTGCTCATGCAGGGCGAGTCCTTGTCGCGCACCGAGCTCGCCCGGCAAATGCGGCGCGCCGGCAATGCGGTTCTCTTCGGCACCGAGAGTTTCTGGACCGGGGTGGATGTCCCGGGCGACGCGCTCTCCCAGGTCATCGTGACGCGCCTGCCGTTTGACCCGCCGACCCACCCGGTGCTGGAGGCCCGCAGCGACGCCATCCGCGACGAGGGAGGCAATCCGTTCACCGAGTTGACGCTGCCGGAGGCCATCATCAAGTTCCGCCAGGGGATCGGCCGGCTCATCCGCTCCGCGACCGATCGCGGCGTGATCACCATCCTGGACTCGCGCGTGCTGGCCAAGACCTACGGCCGGCTTTTTCTGGAGGCACTGCCGCAGCCGCGCCACGTGCGCATGAACCGGGCCGATCGCGCTGCCAGGTTTCAGGCTTACTGATCCGAATCCGGGTCCGCAGAT
>CAZOXB010000140.1:0-10010 GCA_964583635.1 uncultured Opitutaceae bacterium
GGCAGCGGCCGATGCGCTGTTCGATGCGCTGGGGGTTCCACGGCAGGTCGTAGTTCACGACGAGCGAACAGAACTGGAGGTTGATGCCCTCCGCGCCGGCCTCGGTCGCGATCATGATGCGGCCCTCCTCGCGGAAGTAGTCCACCAACGCCGAGCGCATGTCGGCGGAGCGCGAGCCGGAGATATGATCCGTGCCTTGATGGCGCTCCAGCCAACGCGCATAGATTTCCTTGGACCGGTCGTCGGTGTTCGTGCCGTTGAAGAGGACGATGCCGTCCTTCCACTGACTGTCGCCAAGAAGGCGGAGGAGATAATTCTGCGTCTTTCGGGATTCGGTGAAGATGATTGCCTTTTGCGCAGCTCCGAGGTCGGTCGCCATGCGGAACGCGACGCCCAGAGCCTTCAGCAGGGCTTTGCCCTTGGCGTTGTGATCGATCGAGGTGGCGAGCCGTGCGAACTCGTCGAGATCGGCGATTTCCTTTTCAAGCGCGGCACGCGTTGAATCGGACATGGGCTCTGCCGGCGCCTCATCGCCCCATTCCTCTGCGGTTTCGTCGAGGGATTCGTAATCCTCGTCGAGCTCTTCCTCCAGCGATTGCGCCGGTTCCTGTTCCTTCAACCTGGCTTTCAGGCGGGCTGACATGGAACCAAGCGCCCCCGCGATGGCGAACGAAGACGATGCGAGCAGTTTCCGGAGTACCATTGTCATCAGGCTTCGCTGGCTCGCGGGCAGTGCCTGCAGATTGTCCCGGCGCAGGTATTCGGAAACAAGTTCGTAGAGCCGGTCTTCAGATTCCTCCGGCGTGAATTCCTCCACCAGCGGATGCCGTTTCGTGTAGGGAATGTAGGCCGTGACCTGCCGCCGAAGCGTGCGATGGCAGATCGGGCGGAGACGTTGCTTCAGCGCGGCGAAGACCTGGTCTTGGGTGAGACTGGCGTATTGCTCGCGGAAGCTCTTGAGGTCTCCGAACACCTGCTCGTCGATGATGCTCACCAAACCGAACAGCTCCAAGAGCGAGTTCTGAAGCGGCGTCGCCGTGAGCAGGATTTTCGGCCGGTTCGCGAGCGCGAGCTTCAGCGTATTCGCGATCACGTTGGACGGCTTGTAGACGTTTCGCAGCCGGTGCGCTTCGTCGATGACGACAAGATCCCACGCGATGGCGGCGACATCGGAAGCCTTGTTCCTGGCGAACTGGTAGGAGCACAGAACGATGTGGTCCGGCATCTCGAAGGGGCGGAACCGACCTTCCCTGATGGCGGCGTTGTAGGATTTCGACTCAAGAATCCGGCTTGGCAGAAAGAATTTTTCCGCAAGCTCCTGGTGCCACTGTTTGCGAAGATTCGACGGTGTGATGACGAGAATGCGGCGCTTCCGTTCCGCCCACTTCTGCGAAAGAACGAGTCCGGCCTCGATGGTCTTGCCGAGACCGACTTCATCCGCGAGGACGGCACCCTTTGAGAGCGGCGAGTTGAACGCGAACAACGCCGCGTCAACCTGGTGCGGATTCAAGTCCACCTGCGCGCCCGCGACGGCTCCCGCCAGCTTTTCAAGCGAGTCGGCGGAGCATCGCTTGGTCAGCTCATGGGCGTAGTATTTGGCGTGGTACGGGGTGGACACGAAGGATGACGCTCAACCCGTCCGGGCGATCGCGAGGTCGCGGCAGCCTTTGAGGTCGAGTTTTCCGGAACCAAGCACCGGGATTCGCTCGACCTTGATGACAATCCGCGGGACCCACAGGGCGGGCAGTCCGGCCTCACCGAGGCGCAGGCGCAGATTCTCCACGGTCAGATCCAGTGTCGTCAGCAGCACCAGCGCCTCCCCCTTCCCGGGGTCGGGCACGCCCACCACCACGAGCAGCGGGCCTTCCGATTGATCGAGCCCGAAGAGCTCCACGAGGTGCTGTTCGATGGTGCCATGGGGCACCATCTCGGCGCCGATCTTGGAGAAGCGGGAGAGCCGTCCTTCGATGAAGAGAAACCCGTCCTCATCGAAACGTCCCAAATCCCCCGTGACCAACCAGCCGTCACGGAATGCCTCCGCGGTCTTCTTCGGATCGTCGAGATAACCCGCGAAAACATTGGCCCCCCGGAGGAGCAGCATGCCCGTCTCCGTCAGCGCTCGTTCCGCAAAGGTTTCGGGATCGACAATCCGCGCGGTGAGCCCGGGCAGCATGCGACCGACCGATCCCGCACGCTTGCCGTCCTGCGGATCGGCCGTGTCCGTGAGGCACGGGGGATCCGCCTGATTCACGTGTGTGGCCGGCGTGGTCTCCGTCAGCCCGTAGCCCTGCATCACCTCGACATGGTGCTTTTCGAAAAACGCCGCCGCCAGTTCCGCGGGCAGTTTCTCCGCGCCTGACAACACCAGGTTGAGCGAGCGCAATTCACCGCGTTCCGCGCGTTTGACGAAGGGACGCAGAAACGTGGGCGCGCCGATCAGGGCCGTCGCACCCTCCTCCTTGATCGCATCCACGATCTTCCGCGTTTCCAGTGGACTCGGCAGGGTGACCAGTCCACAGCCGCGGATCAGCGGATACCACATCGTAACGGTGAAACCGAAACTGTGGAAAATCGGCAGGCAGCCCACCATGACCGCACTGTCCGGAAGAATGGAGAGCGACGACATCTGCCAGCAGTTCGCCAGGATGTTGCGGTGGGAAAGCACCACGCCCTTGGGCTCACCTGAGCTTCCGCTGGTGAAGAGCAGCCCGGCTTCGGCCCGGTCCCCCTGAGCCGGCACTCCCAGGAGCGCAGGCAGAATCTGATTGGGCAGCGCCCACGCGGCGGCAAGCCAGGCGAGCATCGCGCGCTTTCCACCCGCCGCAGCCATCTCGCGTTTCAGATCCAGCGTCCGCTCGGGCCAGGGAAACGTCGGGACCTTCGTCCGCATGGCATCGGCTGTCACGACCGTGGCGATGCCGCCGATGCGCAGCGCTGCCTCCAACGCCGCCCGCCCCCCCGTGAAATTCAGATTCACCGGCACCTTCCCGGCGCAGATCACGGCGAGATTCGCAAGCGTCGCTCCCGCGCCCGGAGGGAGCACGATGCCCACCCGCCGCTCCGGCACGGTCCGGCGGAGGCGCCGGGACAGCACGGCAGCGGCAGCAAGCAGTTGCCCCGCCTTGAGGGCGCGTCGTTCCGCGGTGCGATCGACCAGCGCCACCCTCCACGGCCGCTTGGCCAGCGCCCGCACACACTCGCGCGCCAGATGACGCCGCAGGATCGGACGTTGCTCGAACGCCATCGCTCCCAAATCTAGGAGATCCTCTCGGACCATGGCCGAGTCGACCGTGTTCGGATCGCGCGGCGTCCCCCATGCCACAAAAACCGGGGTGGGCAGCAGGCGCGGCGACTTGAACAGCAGCTTGTTTCCGGAGAAGGAAAACACCGAGCCCCAAATACCATCATGGGCGACTGCCAGGACCGGCACCCCGGCCTTGCGGGCAATGACTTCAAACCCCCGCTGGATCCGCATCAATTGCCCCGTGCGTGAAATCGCTCCCTCCGGAAACAAACACACCACCTCCCCCGCCTCCAGCGCATGAACGATCCGACGCGTTCCCTCCAGCGCATTCCCAGGGGAAATGCAGATCGTGTCCGTAATGCGGTAAATCCACTCGAACCAGGGGCTCGAATCCCGAATCTCATCCGAACCCACGAAGCGGATCGGCCGCGGACATGCGGCCTGAATCAGGACCGCATCGACATAGGAAAGGTGATTGGCGAGGAGCAGCACCCCGCCCGTCGCCGGGATGTTTTCGGCGCCACTCGAACGCACCCGATAAAGCATTCCGACCGCCGCCCGGACAACCCCTTCCCAAAAGTGAGGCAGACAGGTCCGTCGATGTGGTTTCGGCAAGTCCATGGGGTGGGCCACATCCGAATCGAACCCGGACAAGTTTCAACACAAACAATCCGCAGCGAACGCCCATCGGCGCTTCGCCCATCCGCTAGGCAGCTACGTAAAAACACTCCATGGCCGGTTTTGCGTTGCGATCCTCCCCTCGCCGACCTTCCTTTTCCGTGGTAAACGCCGTGTCGCGCTTATCACCACAGGTCCCTTGATGCCACGCTTCCGAATTCCATGAAACTTCGCCACACCCTCGCGACCTTGGCCAGTCTGGCGGCTGCCTTCACGGCCACCGCCTCCACCCTCTATTTCGACGCCGCGACCCATCAGCTTTCCCCGCCTCCCGGCGTCACCTTCAGCGCCATCGGTGGCGATGTGGGCTACGACGTGCGCGAAGGCTTCGGCTACATCGGCGTCACCCTCCCCGGAGGAAACGTGGAGATCGACCAGGGGCAGACGCTGATCCTGAATTTTGCCACCCCCCAGATCTTCAGCAACCTGACGCTGGGCCTGCTGTTCGACAATGAATTTGGGGACCAGTTTGAGGCGGCGGGTGTCCTGACGGACGGCTCGTCGTTTCAATTCATCCTCGCGGTCACCGGAGAGACCACCGCCACCTGGAACGGTCCCGGCGGCACCGTCACCAACATTTCCCCCGCGGCGCTCGGCAGTGGCGGAGTCTGGTCCATCGCCACCCCATTCGCCACCATGGCGGTCAGTTCGCTGCAGTTCACCGCGGCGCCCAACAAGCCCGACAACTCGAGTGACGACTATGGGTTGATCCGGTTCACCTCGCACAGCGTGCCCGACGCCGCCCCGACGGCCATCCTGCTCGGCCTGTCATTGGCTGCCTTGGTCAGTGCGTCAGCGCGACGCGTTCGCCGGTAGGGAAAAAGGGAGCGGGAAAATTCTACTCCGCCTTCGGGGCCGCCGAGTGCGTGCCTTGGGTGTCTGTCTGCGGTTTCGCCGGAGCCGTGGCATCCGGCACCAGCCAGCCGCGAAGGTCTGCGGCCAGCGCCGCGAATCCGGGGAAATCAAACTCCAGCCGGCGCGTATCCGGCAAGTGCCGCGCGATCTCCCTCAGGGCACACTGGGTCTCGAGTACCAAACTCGGCCGGTCCGTGCCATAGACCCGGTATTTGAGCTGCGCCCGCGTATAGGGCGGGCGCCCCTTGGCCTGTCCGTCGATCCACGCCTGCTCACTCACGTCCGGATCGGTGCGCCGCCCGCACAGGTACCAGGCCTCCACCGCGGGCACGGCCACGCCGATGCCGCGCAGCACGCGGGCACGGCCGCGGGCGGGCGGAAGCTTGCGGGTGGTCTGTCTGAAGACTGCCCGCAACCGGCACATGCGGCACAGCGGATGAAAATAGTCGGGCCGATCGTGCTCGGCCGTATGCACCACGGAATCGTCGCTATCCACCACCACCACGAGCCCGTCCGTATCGGTCTCAAAATGGAGATGGCGGATGACGGCCGGCAGCACTTGCGCCACCGAGGGCCAGCCCCGGGCCCGCAGGTTGGTTTGCACCCGGAGCGCGCGTCCGCCCAGAACCGCGCCCACCAGGCGTTCCACCGCCGCCTCGTCCGCCGGAGACTCGCTGAGGATCGCGAGCTTCATCCCCGCGAACGGCACAAGGCGCCGGACTCCGCTTGCGCCGCCCCGGAATGGAGTGTCGCATCCCGGCTCATGACTTTTCCCCGAAGGACAGGGCTGTCTCCCCTTCACCGGATGGCACTCCGCCGAGAATGCCGGTGAACCAGAGATCTCCGAGGGACGCGCCCTCCATCAGTTCGGCCAGATCCTTGCGGCCGGTCAGCTTGAGGAAATGCGCCGCCGCCCCGCGTTTTTCGGAAATGATGACCTCTTCGATGTGCTCGCGGAACAGATCGAGCAGATAAGGGGAATGGGAGGTCGCGATCACCTGCGCAGGCTCACGTGTCAGTCCTGCGCAGGTGGGATGGCTGAGCGAATACATGGCATCCTGCACCTCCCGGAAGATGCGCGGATGAAGCCCACGATCCAGTTCCTCGATGCAGACGACGGAGGCCGGTTGCGGGTCGGCTGCCAACGCGAAGATCGCCAGGGCATACAACGTGCCCTGGGACAGGTCATGCGCCGGCACGCGGGTGCGCTCACCGGTGATGCGCAAGGCCAGTCCAACGCTGCCATCTCCCCCGTCTTGAAAGACCACCTCATCGTACTCGGGAAAAACCCGGAGCACCTGCCCGGTCCATGCCGCAAACGCCGCCGGTACGGTGTCCCGCCAACGCACCAGCAACGCGGCCAGATTGCCGCCGTTCGCCGCCAGTTCCAGTTGGTCCTTTATGGGCGACGGCTTCGCGATTGCCATGTGATCCAACTCAAAGCGGCGCATCCTCAGAAGTTTCGCCCGCAGATCCTCCCACCGGCCGTCTCCCTCGCCTGTCGGGAGTGGCAGCAAGTGCAGCAGGTCGCATTGTTCCTCCGTGGCGCAGCTCATCAGCGCCTCCCACCGGTCATAGGGCGGCAGGAAGGTGAACGAAACCTCCGGAGCTTTCGAGCTCCGCTGCGGCTCGGTCTTGTCGTCGGCCAATGGCAGCCGTGCGAGCGTGCGCAGACGCATGAGCGCCTCGATGAGGCTCGACTTGCCGGAGCCGTTGGGTCCGATCACCAGATTGAAAGGCGTCAACGCCACGGAGGCTTGCCGCAGCGCCTTGAAATTGCGGAAGGCAATTGACGCGATCACACCCCGATACTCACCAATTCCTGTGCGAGCGCAACCCTTGTGATGCGAAGGAAGCCAGTCCACGCCGCAATCCAATCCATCCGAATGCCACTCGATGTCCCGAGCCTTTTCCCAGGTCAATACGGGAGCCCACGATTGCCAGCCGACACGTCAGGCCCGTTGTGATGGGTGCAGCCGAGCGAGCACGGTTCGTCGGTCCAGGTTCAACCGACGGGCAGCCGCCTCCACGGTGCCTGCCTGAGCGTGGACATGCCGGATGTACTTCCTCAACAGGTCATCCGCGGTGATCGTTCCGGAATCGAGCAGGTCATTCCAGTCGTTCTCCCGGGCGGGGCGGGCCAGCGCCGCCGGTCTGTACTCGCCCCGCAGCACCAGGCTGCGGACGCATTGTTCCAATTCACGAAAGTTGCCCGGCCAGGGATAGCTGTCGCCGAGGACACGACGAATCCATCCGCCCGCTTCGCGCGTGAAGCGGCCGATCTCCTCCGCGTCCAGCAGGCGCCCGGCGATGTGCCGAAGCAGGGTCTCGAGATCCGATGGCGATGCATCGAGCTGCTCACGCAAGGAGGGCGTCACCAGTTGGTCCGAGCAGAGCCGGTAATAGAAATCCTCGCGAAACCGCCCGGCGCGAATCTCCTCCGGCAGGGAGCGGTTGGTTGCCGCCACGATCTTGCCTTCAAACCGGCGGGTCTCCGTGCTTCCCAGCGGCTGGAACTCGCGGGCCTGGAGCACCCGCAACAGTTTCACCTGGATGCCGGCGTCGACATCGCCGATCTCGTCGAGAAAGACCGCTCCCGTCGGGGGACACACTTCCATCCACCCGGCGCGGTCGGCCAGCGCGCCGGTGAAGGCACCCCGTTTGTGACCGAACAGCTCGGACTCGATCAGCGTGGGTGAGAGGGCGGCGAGGTTCAGCGGATAGAATCCCTGGGCGAAGTCCCTCGCAAAGCGGCCCGTCTTCGCCTCAAACGCGATGTAGCGCGAGCGGGCGAGTGCGCGGGCCACCAGCTCCTTGCCCGTGCCGGACGGCCCGGTGATGAGCGTGGAGAAGTCTCCCATGCGCGCGAACAGTCCGTGGCGGTAGCGGCGCAAATCATGCGTGAAGATCGATTGCCACAACTGCGACCGCAGCCGGGCCATGGGAGCGGAGCCGCCGACGAGTGAGTGGAAAATGGCATGGAACGCACGTCGGATCTGGAAGGCGCATGCGAACAGATGCGAGGGCTCCTGCGCAGGCGATGGCGCCAGACCCGGGATGTCGAGGCAGCGCTGCACGTCAGCCTTGAACGCCGGGAAAAAATCGACGCGCCCGTCGCCACCCCGGCCTTCCAGTGCCGCCACGATGACGGTGTCGAAGCGACTGGCGTAGGACTGGTAGAGCCAGTACCCCATCAGCTCCTCGTAGAGCATCCGTTCAACAGCCGTCGCCCTGCCTGCCCGCCGCCACGCCTCGCGAACACGGGACAGCATTTCGCCGCAGCGCGCGGCAATCGCCGCAACATTGGGATGCGGGGCTCCTGTCGGCGGACAGGTGTTCCACTCCGCACCTTCCTCCCGGAACTCCGCGCCCAGCGCCGTGCGCTCCGCCGCGATGCGTTCCGGGGAAAACGGATTCGCCGCATTCACCCGCTGGATGGCAACGGCAAACGCCAAGTCCCCGCCGGTCAGCAAGGCATGCCTCGGGGTCGAAGGGGAAAACATCTTCATGTCATCACGGACATCATCATTTTTTGTAAATCGATTGGCATTTTATGTCTATATTATTCATCACAAAGTACGGGGCTGAATACTCTATTACGTTCATGGAAAGCATTTTAATGGAAATGCACCCATCATGGCATCCGTTGAGCAAAGGCTGGCGGTGCCATGAAAAAATATTCCCAACCTATCGTGACGGCCGCCCTGTTTTTCGGAGGCATCCTCTCCGCGATCGCCGGCGGCACGCTCACCCCCGTCGGCAGTTCCCAGAAACCGATCCAGATCCGCGACCACCAGGTCAACGTGGTGCTCAACAATGGATTCGCGCAGACCGAAGTGATTCAGACCTTCTTCAATCCCAACCCGCAGGACCTCGAGGCGATCTACGCGTTTCCGGTGCCCCGCAGCGCGAGCCTGTCCGAGGTGACCCTCACAACCGGCGAGAAGACGCTCGGCGGCGAGGTCCTTCCCAAGAGTGAGGCCGAGGCCATTCATGCAGAGGAGAAGAAGGCCGGCAATGACACGGGCCTCGCTTCCAAGAACGGCTTTCAGAACTTCGAGTTCCGCGTGTCGCCGGTGCGCGCGAACAGCGAGGTCAGGCTCCGCTTCGTGTACTACCAGCCGCTCGAACTCGACACCGGCGTGGGCCGCTACGTCTATCCCCTTGAGGAAGGCGGCATCGACGAGGCCGCCAAGAGTTTCTGGACGACAAATTCGCAGGTGGAGGGGCAATTCTCCGTCAATCTCGTGCTGAAGTCGGCGGTGCCGGTGACCGATGTCCGTTCGCCGGGATTCGAAGGTGCCGCCCAAATCCAGCGGCAGGGCGAGGGACACTACATCCTGACGCTCGACCGGCCCGGCGCGAAACTCGATCGTGACTTCGTCTTCTACTACCGCCTCGCGGACAATCTTCCCGGACGGGTGGAAATCATCCCTTACCGCGCGGATCCCGCCAAACCCGGCACGTTCATGATGGTGGTGACCCCGGGGCTTGACCTGAAGCCGCTCAGCCGCGGCGCCGATTATGTCTACGTTCTCGACGTATCCGGTTCGATGCAGGGCAAGATCCACACGCTCGCCAGCGGCGTTTGCCAGGCCCTCGGCGCCCTGCAGCCCACCGACCGATTCCGCATCGTGACATTCAACAATTCCTCCACGGAACTGTTGCCGTGGAGCGCCGCCACTCCCGAAAACGTGCAAGCCGCCATCGGACGCGTGAAGCAACTGAAGGCTTCCGGCGGTACCAACCTCCATGCCGGCATGGCGCTGGCCCTCAAGGGACTCGACGCCGACCGCGCAACGAGCCTGGTGCTCGTGACGGACGGCGTGGCCAACCAGGGCATCGTCCAGCCTGCGAAATTTCGCGAGTTGCTCAAGGACGTCGATCTTCGGGTCTTCGGCTTCCTCATGGGCAACAGTTCGAACTGGCCGCTGATGCGCACGATAGCCGATGCCACCGGGGGATTCTATTCGGCGGTGAGCAATGACGACGACATCGTGGGGCAGCTCATGCTGGCCAAGTCGAAGATCTCCTTCGAGTCGCTTCACAACGCCACCTTCAGGTTCAGCGGAGCCCGCGTGTTCGACACCACAGGCGACAATCCGAAAAAGATCTATCGCGGCCAGCAGTTGGTCGTCTTCGGCCGCTATGAGGGCGCAGGCAAGGCAACCGTCTCCCTGACGGCCTCGCTGACAGGGGAGGAAAAGACCTACACCACGACGTTCGACTTTCC
>CAZOXB010000141.1:0-9996 GCA_964583635.1 uncultured Opitutaceae bacterium
TTGAGGTGAAGCAGATCTTCACCGGTTTCCACTGCCACCTGATCAAGACCGCCGATGCGGTGAAACTTCCAAGTATGTGATGTGTTCGCCATAAGTTTTGGGTGTTTGCCAAGCTTTGCGCCAAGGCGAGGGTAGGGAACGGAAAATTGGAATGACAACCCCTAAAGTCGGTTGCATTTGCGAACTGGGAGGCGGTGTGTCAGCTTTGCTTCATCGCGAGCGGGAGCGCGAAAACGCAATGTTGTGACAAACCGTGGCAAACTGCTCATTGAGACGTTTGCACGCCGGGAGTCATCGGCGGAACTCTCCTGTCAGGCAGGTCCTGATTCAGGATGCGGCATCGATCTTTTGGATACGCGCCAGATGGCGGCCGCCCTCGAATTCGGTTGCGAGCCAGACGTTGACGATCCGGTGGGCCTCTTCCTCGGTGATCGTCCGCTCTCCCAGGGACAGGCAGTTGGCGTCGTTGTGGGAGCGGTTCCAGATGGCGACCTGTTCGTTCCAGCAAAGGCCGCAGCGCACGCCTTTCACGCGATTCGCCACGATGGCCTCTCCGTTGCCGGAGCCCCCCAGCACGATGCCACGCTCAACGTCGCCCCGGGCAACCGCCAGCGCGACAGGGCGGATGAAATCGGGGTAGTCGCAGCTTGCGTCAGAATAGGTGCCCAGGTCACGCACCGTGTGGCCGGCCTCCAGGAGCATGGCCTTGATGGATTCCTTGTAGCGATAGCCTGCGTGGTCGGAGCCGATGGCGATGGAGAAGCGTTTCATGAAAGGAGGCAAACGGGAGAAAAGGATTCCGGGTGACGGCGGATGTTGCGGCAAATCGAAAGGACGATACAGTGCCGGGATCGTCATTCCATGCATAACGACCGGCAAAGACATTTTTCCATGAATTCCAAGACCCTGTTCGCGGCAGGATCCGCGGTACTGGTGCTCGTTTTGTCGGGGTGCACCTCCGTGCAGGACCGAATCGATCAGGATCCGGTCACCTACTCCCATTCCTCACGGGAGGATCAGCACCGGATCCGTGAAGGCAAGGTCGTGGTGGGATTTTCCCGGGAGCAGGTCCGCCTTGCCTTGGGGGATCCTTCGGGCGTGGCCACGCGCACGACTGAGGAGGGCACCCGCGAGGTTTGGACCTATTACGAAAAGGGGCCCAAGTTTGGATTCGGCGTGGGGGTGGGCGTGGGTGGCCGGGGTTCGGGCGTGGGCGTCGGTGTCGGCGCGACCGAACGTGCCGATGAACCGAGGTTGCGGGTGACCTTCAACGGCGACCGGGTCGTCGCGGTGGAGCAACGGGGCGGCGCCAAATAGAGGCAACAAACAAGTGGCGTCCAGGTGGAACCTGTGGGGGGCGCGTGGCGTCATAATTGGTAGGAAAACATCAATCCTCAACCGTGTTAACATCCATGAAATCCTCGAGTCTCCATCTGCTGCTGGCGTCCCTCCTGGTGGCGCTTTTCGCGGCCGGGTGCTCCACCCCGCAGAGCCGCATCGACAAGAATCCTGCCGCCTTTTCGCGTCTCACGCCCCAGCAGCAGGACCTCATCAAGAAGGGGCAGGTCGCGCTCGGATTTGACAAGGAGGCGGTGCAGCTCGCTCTGGGTGAACCCGACCGGCTGATCACGCGGACCGACGCTTCGGGCACGAAGGAGATCTGGAGCTACACGACGTATGAGAGTGCCGATGGCGCCTTTCTCTACCGCGGATGGTACCATCGGTACTACTGCTATGCGGATCCGATGTATCCCTATTATCTGAATGTTCCGAGTCGCCGCGACCGCGAGCGTTTCCGGGTTGTGTTCGAGCACGATCGCGTCACCGAGATCCAGCAGGAGCGCTGAGTCATCTCCGCGGCGGTTTGCATGCCATTCCAGCCGGGCCGGTCGGCCCGGCTTTTCTTTAGCTTCACTCCGAGGCGTCGCGTGATCAGTCTCTGAGGTACCCGGGCTCTCGGGTCTTCATTCTTCCCCCCCGCGACACCTTGTTCCCATGCGACCGATCAATCGTTTCCTTCTTGAAAACTCGCTTCGCATTGCGGCGAACCCATGCATCAGCCCCGACTTCTGCCTGGACTGGGCGGCGCTGGTGGATGCGATCGGCGCGGGGTCGCCGTCGGTGCATGTCTGGCCCCGAAGCACCTTCGAGACTGCGGCGGGCGAGTGGACCCTGGTGGAGGATCGGGTCACGGGAGACTGCGCCTGGCGACTCGTGACGCGTGGGGAAGGCGCGGTGGTGGGCTTGAAGGAAGGCCGCGATCTCGACGGGGCGCGTCATTATCCCGCGACCTGGGAAAACCTTCTCGCGTTGAAGAACCTCGTGCAGGCACACGATGCCTCGACGACGATATTTCCGACCGCGACCGGGCGCCTGGGGCAAACCACGCTCGGCATCGGGGCGCGTTTCACGACCCTGCACTGGCCTGCCGTGGAATGGGCCATGGGCGCGCTGGGCGTGGGCATGACCGCAAACCAGAATTCCATTCCGCGGGAGCTGGTCTTCGATGTCGATGCCATGCTGGCAGGCCGGCTCGATACCGTGCCCTTCCCCTTCATCGGCACGCAGGTACCGGAAGGTCACCAGGGCCAGAGTGTCGAGGGGATGAGCCACGGTTGCGTGCTTTCAAAACTGAAGCATGGATTTCATCGCCTGAAGATCGCCTGGAGCTTCAACGCCGACCACCAGCCCATCGGCGGAAAATTTGACGCACGCGAGGACCAGTTGGTGCGGGGTTGCGTGCTCGCCAGTTACATCACCTTCGATCTCTCACCGGAACTCGCGCTTCATCAGACGGCCGACGTGAAGTCGATCGACCCGGGACTGATCGCCAAGGTCCGTGCCCGTGTCGCCGCGGCGGGCATGACGCTGGACGGCGAGGCATTCTCGAAGCTCCTGGCGACCGTGTGGACGCCGCTGCAGAAGATGAAGCGGCGTGATGAAAAGTATGCGGCGGCGCGAGCCGCGGCGTTCACCACGCCGGTGGGGCGCGCCTATCTGCGCGAGCTGTCGATCGACGAGTTGCCGGGACTGACCACGCCGGAAACCACGGCAATCATGCTGGCGCTCTGCGAGGCGTTGGAAATGAAGATCCACTTCGTTGCGCCGGCCTTCGGTTTCCAGAAGAACATGCCCTACCCGGACAACGCGGCGCTGCGTGTGCTCATCGAAAAACAATGGGCCGTGTGCCGTCAGTTTGGCGCCAGCATCGGTTTCCATTCGGGTTCCGGCAAATCGGCGGAGAACTACCGGGTGATGGGAGACGTCACCGGCCAGCGCCTCGAGATAAAGACGAGTGGTCGCTACACCTACGAGATGGGGCGGGCCTTGTCCGCTTCCCGCGATCCGGCCGATCAGGCGCTGTGGCATGACTGGTATCGTTTCACGCTGGAACTTGCGCTGTCGGGTGCTTTCAGCAGCGACGTCACCGAACAGAAGATGGCACGGTCCTTCATCTCCGACGCTCTGGCCAAGGCCGGCGCCAGCACCACGGAACCGTTCGCGTCGCCGGCCTCCGCCCGCTCTGCGCTTGAGGCGCTGCCACCGAGTCCGGAACACATGTTCTGGTTTGAATACAATTTCCTCTATGTGCTGGCGGCCCGGGGGAATGCGGACAAGCAGGCGCTGGGCGATCATTCACCGGCCGGCTACCGCCAGCGCGCCCGGTTTTATGCGATCAGCGACGAGGGCCGCCTCAACTACTCGCGAAATGTCGCGTCGTACATTGTGTTTCTTGCGGAGCAGACCGGTGTCGCTTCTGCCGACCGCTGCCATGCGGCCAGGCAATTGCTGGCGCGCTACACCAGCATGGAGGCATTCGTCGGGGACATCGGACGCTGAGGCGGTTTCATCCGTTTGGCCCGGCAACCGATGGCGGAGGCTCCGTTGCATGCCACCCGGGAAGTTTCGGGCACGGGTAAATATTCCGTAATTTCGTCGACGGGGAGAAAGCGGGTCGTCCGGCGCCGCAAATGGCTGGCTCAAGTGTGCCGCAAATGGGCCGTAACAGGCAAACCACGAAGAAAAAACCGGACGCTGTGACGATACCCATGAATGGAAAATACCACTGTCTCCCTTGAACCCAAACCCATGATCCGAGGACCGAACTAGCAAAGAAGATATGTCGGGTGAGTTGAAGTTGAGCTCCAAGAATACCGTCCCGGCGGCACTGCAGGACCTGCTGGTGCGCGAGGCGGCATTCGCCTTGAGCCGCACGCGCATTGGCGAAGCGGTTGAGGTCGCGCGCGCAAATCGCGACGCCGTGCTGGCCGCCCGGCCCCTGCTTTCCTTTGTCCGTCAGGATGCGAAGAAGGAGCACCGTGAAAAGATCCGGGAATCGGAGGAGAACGTGACGATCCTGGAGGCGGCGGTGAAGAAGCTGGATGGGACGATTCCGGTGCTTCACCAATGCGTGGAGCGGAGCATTGAGAATTACCTTCGCGAACTGGATCCCGAATACATCAACGGGCTGTCGGCGTCGCGCTTTTCAGTGGACTGGCAGCGTATCCTCGACCGGTTTGAGCAGACGGTGGAACTCTATTCCACCGCACTGGAACAGTTGCCGATGCTGCTGGCGACGCTGGTCCCCAATGAAGTCTGCGGCGCGCATTTCGACGGCAGGCAACTGATTCAGGACACAGGCAGACGGGCGCGGGCTGTGCTTGGCGAAATCTCCTTCATCAACAGGATTGCCGAGGCCCAGCGCCTGCGGGCGGGTGGCAACGGGAGCGCCACGCTGGAACGCCAGCCCGAGCGTCAATGGGATTCCTTGGCCGAGTCGCTTCTTTCGGTCCCTCCGCTGGATGCGGCCCGCACCGTGAAACAACTGTTTGCGGAATCCAAGGAGGTCGTCGAAACCGTTCACGATGCGATTCGCAACCAGGTGCGTCATGCCACGTACGCGGGTGGCTATGGCGTCACCAGCTATCATGAAAGCATCTGGTCAACCTTGCGCGAAGCCGCACTGACGAAGCTGAAGCCGGATCATTTGGAGAAGATTCTTGAGGACACCGAGCGTCGGATCGAAGTGGGTGATCTCGTCGAGTTCGTGCCGGATCCGACGGAGTTGCCGGCATCCGCTCTCGCCGCCATGGCGGCGGCTCCGGCGACGGGCGGTGCATTGCGTGTGGATGCCTCCGGCCGGAAATCCGTGGCCCTTCCCAAACCTGTGCCGGCGGCAGCCCCGACCGCGCAAGCCCCAGCGACCGGAAAGACCCTGTCGCTCAAGGTCCCGGGGCGCGTCACGCCCGCGCAGGCACCCGTTCCCGGAAGCCCGCTCATGCCCATGACGCCGCTTCCCGCCGTCACCGCGGACCTTTCCCTGGCCCAATCCGAACCGCTCGTCATGCCCGCCACCGCTGCCGCGACGGCGGCTGCCCATCTGCCGAGAACGGCAGACCTGGCCGAGTTGCGTGCGGAACGGGAACGCCTCGACACGTTGCTGAAGGAAACGAAGGTCAGCTTGAACGAGCGCGAACAGTTCCTGTCGGAAAGCGAGGCACGCCTCATGCAGACCAGCCAGGCTCAGTTGGAGCGCGAGGTGGAACTGGAGCAGCGTGAAGAACAACTGCGTGAACTCGAACGCCGACTGCGCGAACTCCAGCCGGGATTGCTCCCGCCGGTACCGGAACCGGCAAAGAAATTTGACGAATTCAACGAGTAGGGCGGCATCTGCCCCATTCCCCTCGCGGGAACGCATTGGACCGAGAGTCCCGAAGCCGAGTTGCGCCGCCTGCGCCCAACAGCCGGACCCGGATCTGCACGATCACGGACTGCTTTCCAGCCGGGCTTTCACCTTCTGCCAGTTCGGGAACACCTCGCTCAGCAGGCGGAAGAAGGCGCGATCGTGCTGGGGGTGCTTGAGGTGGCAGACCTCGTGGGCGATTACGTAGTCGACGCATAGCGCCGGCGCCTTCACCAGCTCCGGGTTCAGCAGTATGCGTCCGTCTCGATGTGAACTGCCCCATCGCTTGGGCATCCGGAGCAGCCGGACCGTGGGCGCCGGGAGCTTTCTCGCCTTGCACCAGGACTTCCATTTTTCCGATCGGGCGGTGAATTGAACCAGGGCCCGCTCGCGGAGCCAGCCGTCGAGGAGTGCCTTCACCTGCGCCGGCTGCTTGCTGGGGCCGGCGACGTGGATGTAGGCACCCCTTAGGCGGACATTTGGTTTCGGCGCCTCGCTCACCTTCAGCCGATACTGCCGGCCGAGATAGGTGTGCGTCGCTCCAGATTCATAGCGCAGCGGATTCCTGTCGCGCTGCATGTCCCGGAACTGGATCCGCTGGCGAACGATCCATCCCAGGCGTTTCTTCACCCTGGCTTGGATCGACTGCGTGGTCGCGCTCCTCGGAGCCTTCAGCTCCAGCAGGCCATCGGGGCGCACGCTGATGGCAAGCGTCGTCCGGTCGCTGCGCAGGAGAATCGCGTCGCCGGCTGCCGTTTCGATCGAGAGCCGGTCAGACATCGGAACGGTTTCTCGCGATGCGAAGGATCGACTCGATGATGCTGTCCATCTGCGCGTAGGTCAGCTTCACGCCCTGCGCATTTTGAAGATCGAAGAGCAGGTCATCGAGGTCGTTGCGGATCCGGTTTTGCGCGTCCGGATTTTCGCGCCACCGCACGACGGCGTGGCGGCGGATAATGGCCTCAATCTCGCAGGCCAGTTCACCCAAACGGGCCGTCACGTGCTCCTCCGCGGAATGCCCGACGGGCTGCCCATTGTAGGGACCGGGCTCATCCTCCGCTGGCCCGGCCTTTACGCCAAGGTCGACGGCCTGCTCCTTGAGCGCGCCAAAAAACGCCTTGGCAAGATCGCTGTCCCGCACGCTGGCAGGCGTGTCGTCATGGCTGCCGTCGCGAACGCGCTCCATGATGTCGGTGACCTTCTTCAGCAGCTCGGCTTCGCTGATGCGCTGGGCCTTGTAGGCATCGATTGCCTCTTGCAGCAGGAGTGAGAACTTCCGGTAGAGGAACGGATCCTCCTCCATCTTCTCGGTGATCGTCCGCTTGGTCCGGTTGGCGATCACTTCGGCCTTGCCGCGGGTGCTGGTGACGCGGTCCACCTCGGCCTTGAACGCCTCGCGCTCGAAGATGTTCACCGGCTCGACCACCTGGATGATCTCCTCGGCCGGCACGTAGGTCGCCAGCATCTTCTGGATCTGTTTCTCGTAGTCCTTGTAGTCGATCTCCTCGGCATAACGGATCTTGACCGAGGCGCGGATCTTCTGGAACAGCACGGCGTCGCGCTTGTAGCGCTCAACCTTGGCGGTTGGCGTGGTCTGGATCCACGACAGGCTCGACAGCCCGAGCTTGAGGAGCCGGGAGAACTTGGAGACACGGTTGTAGAACTCTTCGCGCTTGAGCGGGTCTGCCAAGGACAGGACGTAGGCCTCGTCGTCCTGCTTGTTCGGCAAGTCACGGAACATGTCCCACACGGCATCATGGGCGGCGGGCAACTGCTTGAGTTCCTCCCGGACGTCGGTGAGGGCTCCTTCGAGGTCCGCGGGATCGAACAACTGGGCAGCGAGTTTGCTGTAGAGCTCGAGCGCGTCGTGCAGTTCGCCGATCACGCCGTGGTAGTCGATGATGTAGCCGTAGTCCTTGCCAGGATGCAGGCGGTTCACGCGTGCGATAGCCTGGAGGAGCGTGTGCTCCTTGAGGCTGCGGGCGATGTAGAGCACCACGTTGCGCGGCGCGTCGAAACCGGTGAGAAGCTTGTCGACGACGATGATGATCTCCAGCTCGTCACCCTTCTTGAAGGCATCGATGACGTTGCGGTTGTAGTCCTTCTCGTTGCCGTGCTTTGCCATCTGCGCCTTCCAGAAGCGCAACACGTTCTCGTCGGTGGCAGTGTCACCCTCTCCCTCGCGATCATCCGGCGCGGAAATCAAGACCTCGGAGTTCACTTTCCCCATTTGATCGAGGTAGCTCTTGATCAGCAGGGCCTCGCGTTTGCCCGATGCGGTGAGCTGTCCCTTGAAGCCAGTCCCTTTCCAGGTCTTCTCGAAGTGGCGCGAGACATCCCAGGCGATCAGGTAGAGCCGGCTTTCGATGCGGGTAAGCTCATCCCGCGAGGCGAACTTGCGCTTCAAGTCGGCCTTCTGGTCGCCATTCAGGCCCTCGCACAGCTCCTCGAACATCCGGTCGACGGCCTTCTGGTTCACGTCCTGAAGGATGTGGCGCCCCTCGTAGAGCAGCGGCACCACAGCCTTGTCCTCGACCGCATCGCGGATGGTGTAGGGAGGCTCGATGATGCCGCCGAACTTCTGGGCGGTGTTCTTCTCCTTCTTCATGAGCGGCGTGCCGGTGAAGCCGACGAAACACGCGTTGGGCAGCGCCTTGAGCATGCGCAGGTTCGCCTCGCCGTATTGCGACCGATGACTCTCGTCCACCAGCACAAACAGATCCGTATCCTTGTTGCGGAAGGTCTCGTTGGCTTTCGCCGCCGCGCCGAACTTGTCCAGCACGGTGGTGATCACCGGCACATGGTCGTCTTCGATGAGATCGATCAGGTGACGGCCGGTCTTGGCCTGCTGGGGCTCCTTGCCGCATTGGTGGAAGGTTTTCCAGATCTGCTCGTCGAGATCGATGCGGTCCGTGACGAGAATGATGCGCGGGTTCGGGATGCTCGGCTCCAACGCCAGCGCCTTGGCCAGCATCACCATCGTCAGTGACTTGCCGGAACCCTGCGTGTGCCAGATGACGCCGCCGCGGCGGCGGCCAGCCTCATCGCGGACGCGGAGTCGCTCCATCGTCTTCCGGATGGCAAAATACTGCTGATAGCGGGCGATCTTGCGCACGGTGCCACCTTCATCAAAGAGGGTGAATCGCTGCACCATCTCGATCAGGCGCTCCGGGCGGCAGACGGAGAAGATCAGACGGTCCTGGCCGGTCACCTCACGGGTGCCGGCGGCCGCGAGACTCTCGAAGTAGGTGCGGGCGTAAGCGAATTCGCCCGCGAACAATTTCTCGTGCTCCTCTCGCCGAGGCAGAGTGCCAATCGCTGTGCGCACGTCGGAGTCGGAGTAATACAACTCCTTCCAGGCCGCCCAGAACTTCAGCGGGATGCCGGTGGTGCCGTAGCGCCCGGCGTCCTTGTTCAAGGCGAGCAACACCGGGGAGTAGGTGTAGAGCTGGGGAATTTCGGCGTCTTCCTGGTTGCGCAGGTGCTGCTTGATGGCGGCTTCCAGCGAGTCCTTCTCGTCGCGCCGCTTGCACTCGATCACGATGAAGGGGATGCCGTTGACGAAGCAGACAATGTCCGGCCGGCGCTTCTCGTGGCTGCCGGTGCGCTCGACCCGGAACTCGGCCGTGACATGGAAGGAATTGTTGTGTGGGTGCTCCCAGTCGATGAACCGCAGGCTGCGGCCCTTGGTTTCGCCGTCGATTTCCTGGTCAATGGAGACACCCAGTGTGAGCAGGTCGAAAATGGCTTCGCTCGTGCGGCACAGTCCGTCGAACGGCACCGTCCGGAGTTTTTCGATGGCCTGGCCGATGGCCTCCTCAGTGAAAGGAACCTCCCGGCCCTTCGTCACCACGCGGTTGAGGCGGCGGAGCTGACCGGCGAGGATGTCTTCGAGGAGCACGTTACCCAGCTTTCCCCGGCGCTCGACGGCCGCCTCTTCGGGCGAAAGGTAGCTGTAGCCCAGTTGTTGTAGCAGTTGGATCGCCGGGATCTGGCTAATGTGCGATTCGAGGAAGTTGGGCGCGATCATGGGACGGAAGAGGATGCGAGTCTCACGCGAAGGCGCGAAAACGCGAAGCAGCCGTGCGCGGCATTCGGAGGAACAATACCCCCAGTTGCGCATCATGGAGAGGAGTGGCGGATCTATTGCTGAAAGTGAGTCCGTCGGTCGCAACCGGCGGGGAACCGGCATGGTGCCGACACGAGGTCAAATACCCCTCAAAGGATGATAGGGAATAAGGCGTCTGGTGTTGGGTAAGGGGCAAGCCCGCCGATTTGCTCTCGTCATACAGCCGGTATAATGTATTGACATT
>CAZOXB010000142.1:0-4203 GCA_964583635.1 uncultured Opitutaceae bacterium
TGGGCCGCCCGTGCCGGGCCGCAGCTGCTCCCGGCGGGCGGGGCGGACTTCTTCCGCGCCTGGCTGCAAACCCGCCGTCGGCGGAAATCGCCGGCGCGTCCGGTGCTCTCAACCGGAGCCACCCTGCTGCTCAGCGGAACCGCCACCGCCACGACGACGCCCGCCCATTGGCTGCCCGGCGCCACCCTGGCTTTTCATGGCGCCCGCCCTCCCGCCGTGTCGCGAATCACCCAACTATTGGGGCAAAAGGGATTCGCTGCGGTGCTGACCGACCACACGGTGGCACGCGATCGTCGCGCTCCGGCCGCCATCACCCGCGGCTTTGTCCGGCTCGCGAGGCAACTGCACGGCAACGCCGCATTCCGGCACCTGCTCATCGCCGGCGGTGCCACCGCGGGAGCCATCCTGCACGAGCTCGGCTGGACAAAGCTCCAAGTCCTGCGGGTCTGGAGCCCGGGGGTGGTCACCCTGTGCCCGCCGGGAGAGTCCGGAGTCACCGTGACCCTCAAGCCCGGCAGCTACGATTGGCCCGACGACCTCTGGGCCGCACTCGCCGCCGGTCCGCACACCCGGTCCCCTTTCGAATCCCGCCCGTGAAGACCGCCCCGCCCCCTCTGCTCGCCGTCACACTCGGCGATCCCGCCGGCACCGGGCGGGGCGATCCGCGCCGCCTCGTGGAAGCCCTCAAGCTCGCCGCCACCCTGGCCACGCCACGATCATGAGCATCCGCCACTTGCCCCTCCTGTTTCTTCCCGTGCTCGCAGCCGCGGAACCGCCCGTCATCAACGACGGTACCGAGCGCGCGGCCGCAACGGCCGACGGAGGCCTGCGCCCGGTCGTTGGTGTGCAGAACATCCAGGTCTATCGAGCCAACCGCACCGCGCCCGCGCACGCCGACCGCCTCTCCGACACCTACCTGCACGCGCCGATGCTCGCGTATTGGAGTGGTCACTACTATCTCGAATACCTCAGCGCGCGGAAGAACGAACACGACAACCCCACGGTCACCTCGCTCACCCGCTCCACCGACGGCATCACCTGGGAGGCGCCGCGCACGGCCTTCCCCTCCTTCGCGCTGCCGGATGGTTCACAAACGATCGCGCATCAGCGCATGGGATTCTATGTGGCGCCCGACGGCCGGCTCCTCGTGCTGTCCTTTTATGGCAAACATCCGGCACCCAACGACGGCAGCGGCATCGGCCGCGCCGTGCGGGAGGTGAATGCCGACGGCAGCCTGGGTCCGTTGTACTTCATCCGCCTCAACCGGAAGTCGGCCTTTCCGGATTTCACACCGCCCTACCCGCTCTACACCGCGTCACCGGACGCGGGATTCGTCGCCGCCTGCGATGCGCTCCTTGCCGACAAGCTCATGACCGCGCAATGGTGGGAGGAGGAACAGCTCGACGACAGCGGATTCTACCGCGTGCGTGGAAAGGCGTTGTCATTCGTCACGCGCCCGGACGGATCCACCCTCGGCATCTGGAAGAACCGCCTGGTGGCGACGAGCACGGACAAGGGCGGGACGTGGACGCCGACCGTCTTCGCAGGGAACATGCCGAACAACGGTTCCAAATACTGGCTGCAACGGATGCCGGACGGCCGTTACGGCCTCGTGCTGAATCCCACGGATAGAAACCGATATCCACTCGCCATCATGACGAGCCCGGACAGCGCCCGGTTCTCCCATCTCTGGACCGTGCACGCCGAACTGCCCGACCAGCGATTCGGCGGCTATCTCAAGAACATGGGGCCGCAGTACGTGCGCGGCATCGTCGAAGGCAACGGAACACCTCCCGATGCCAGGGAGGCCTTCTGGCTCACCTACTCCGTCAACAAGGAGGACATCTGGGTGGCCCGGGTGCCCGTGCCGGTTGTCGCCGCCGTGGTTGGTCCGGTGAGCGAAGACTTCAACTCATCCGCAGCGGGCTCCCTTCCCGCCGGCTGGAACATCTATTCACCGCTCTGGGCGCCGGTGCGGGTGATCGATGAACCGGCCGCGCCCGACGGCCCGGCAGGACGCCCCTCCGCCACGGCGCCGCCACCCAACCGGGTCCTTGAGTTGCGCGACGAGGATCCCTACGACTATGCGCGCGCCGTGCGCGTTTTTCCCGCAACTCACGGTGTGCAGGTGTCGTTCAGGATATTCGCGCGACAATCCGACGCCCGCCTTGAGATCGATCTGCTCGATGCACACGGCGCGCGGCCGGTGCGGCTCGCAATCGGCGAGGATGGCCATCTGTGGGCCTGCCACGAAGCGCAGTGGCTCGACGCCGGCCCCTACATCTCCGGCCGTTGGCACCGGTTCGAACTCACCATCCCGCCTGATCCCGGCGCCGACCGCTGCACCGTCATGGTCGACGGAAAATCACCGCTGCCGCGCCCGGCCTATTTCACCGATCCCGTCGCCACGGTGGAGCGTCTCTCGTTCCGGACGGGCCTGTATCGGGAGCGTGGCTACGGCGGCCGCGACCTTCCCGGCGCCGATTACAAGGTTCCCGCCGCGGTCTTCCTGATCGACGACGTGGCGATCACGCCGGTGAAGGCAACCCCGTGACGCCCTTCCCCGGCCGCCAGCCCCGCCCTCAACCGCATCGCCACGGCCGTCACGGCGGATACCGTGGGCCACATCAAGCCTCACCTCTCCGACCGCGCGGCTGAGGTCAGCTCCCCCATGAATCCGATGAAGATGAGTGCGCGGCTCCGAAATTTTCTGTCTCTGACCGTCCTCCTTGCCACCGCGTGGCCGGCACGCGCCTCCATCGAACTGCCTGACGGTGCCTCGCCACGCATCCGCTATGGCGCCAAACGCCTGCAGGCGGCCCTGCCCGCCGCTGCGCCGGCCATCGTCGTGCGCAAGGATGCAACCATGACCCGAAAGGAGGGCTTCACCATCGCGGCGGCCGCCAGTGGCAGCATCACGGTCACCGGGGCGGATGATTCCGGCGCGCTCTACGGCTGCCTGGAACTCGCCCGGCTCCTGTCCACCGGCTGGCCGAAGGGTCCGCAGGTCATCTCCGACGCCCCCACCTTTGTCCTGCGGGGCCCGTGCATTGGCATGCAGAAGACCACCTATCTCCCCGGCAGAAGGGTTTACGAATACCCCTACACGCCGGAGGAATTCCCGTTCTTCTACGACAAGGCGGGCTGGACCGGATACCTCGACTACCTTGCCGACCTCCGGATGAACACGCTCTACTTGTGGAACGGCCACCCGTTCGCCTCGCTCGTGCGCCTGCCGGACTACCCGGAGGCAGTTGAGGTGAATGACAAAGTCTTCGCCCGCAACGTCGGGATGTTTCGCTGGCTCGCCGCCGAGTGTGACCGCCGTGGCATCTGGCTGGTGCAGCAGTTCTACAGCATCCTCATCTCCAAGCCGCTCGCCGAAAGCCACGGCCTCGCCACCCAGCTCCACGCCTGGAACGATCTCGCCGCGGATTACACCCGGAAATCCATCGCCGCATTCGTGCGCGAATTCCCCAACGTCGGTCTCATGCCCTGTCTGGGCGAGGCCCTGCAGGAACAGCAGGCGCAGACCCGCTGGATGACCGATGTCATCCTCCGGGGCGTGAGGGATGGCATGAAAGCCGCCGGCCTCATCGTCGAGCCGCCGGTCGTCCTGCGCACCCACGCAACTGATGCCACCCAGGTCATGCCGGAGGCATTGCAGATCTACCGGAACCTCTACACCGAGGCGAAATTCAACGGCGAATCGCTCACCACCTGGGAGCCCCGCGGCGTGCGCCAACGACTCCATCTCGCGATGAGCCGGATGGGATCCACTCACATCGCCAATGTCCACATTCTGGCCAACCTCGAACCGTTCCGCTACGGCGCCACCGAATTCATCCAAAAATCCGTCCTCGCCATGCGCGACCGGTTGGGCGCCCACGGCCTTCACCTCTACCCGCTCTTCTACTGGGACTGGCCGGTCTCCCCCGACATCACGCCGGTGCCCTTGAAACAATGGGAGCGCGACTGGATCTGGTTCGAGGCCTGGGCCCGCTACGCGTGGAATCCCGATCGCGATGCTGCCGGTGAACGTGTCTACTGGAACGGCCGCCTCGCCGCACATTACGGCGATGCCTCCGCCGAACTCATCCTCGAGGCTTACAACGCTGCCGGCGAATGCGCCCCGCGCATCCTGCGGCGCTACGGCATCACCGAGGGCAACCGCCAGACGATGTCGCTCGGCATGACACTCGA
>CAZOXB010000142.1:4303-9969 GCA_964583635.1 uncultured Opitutaceae bacterium
ATCGCCGACATGAAGCGCGCTGAAACCGCGCTGGCCGTCAGCCTTGAACATTATCGCTCACTCACGGCGCTGACACGGAACACCTACCGGGCGGCAAACTCGATGCAGACCGCCCAGCGACGCATCCCGGTGCCTGGTGGAGTCGGCGGCAAGGCGGCGAACTTCCATTGGACGCAGCTCCTGCCGCTCTACGAAAAGGAACTGGCTGATTTCCGCGCACAGGTTTCCGCTCTCCAGTCTCCAGGCGGGACCCGGGGCCGCACCCACGCTCCGCTCACGCCCGCCGACTGGAAGCTGCTCACGCCGGGGCTGGAAACCTACACGGTGCAGGTCGGCAATACGGTGTACACCGATTCGCCGGCCACATTCACCTCCGTCGCCCCCGAACTCGAAGGGCTGCAGGGCATCAAGTTCAGCCTCGCGGCATCGCGCACCGGCACGCTGCCGAGGATCGAGTTCGAGGCGAAGACCGACTGCCGCGTGCTCATCGGCTATTTCAACACGTCCGGCCGGGACTGGCGCCAGCCGCCGATGCTCGAGACCGACGCCACGGCGGCTGAGCGTGGGGGTGCCGAGCCGTACATCGTCGACGGCGCGACATTCGATTCGCTGCCCCCCATGACGGTCCACGCCTTCACCTACTCCGCCGGCCACAACGTGATCGAGATCCGCGACACCGGTGCCTTCGCCATTCTGGGAATCGTCAAGCCCTGAGGCCGCCGAGCCTACTTCTGAAACAATCGGGCGAGGATCCTGCCGGTTGTCCCGGATGCGGACGATCCTTACCGAGGACACAGGTTCATTGAGGTGATAAGTCCAGGGATACTGTCGATGAGCAGCCTTGGCCTTCAACGTCTTCTCAGCGCCCATGCGATGGTCCCATATCCCGTCCGAGAAGATGTCCCTGATCGAGGTCCTGCAGCCGCGCCGTGCGCGAGCCGACCCGCATCACGCCGCTGCCGGCAAAGGATTTCGTTGCGCAACCAGAGCGGGGGCCGGCCCATAGACCGAGCACCTTGGAGACCATGACCTCATCGGTCCAGAACCGCCATGCCGGCCGACAGGCTGAGTCAAGAAGCAAAACACGATCCATGAACCGGTCCTTGACCGATTCTTGCCCGCAGTTGGGATCGGGCGACTTCATTTCCTACAGGTTGGCCAAGAGACCCGCCAAGTCCTTCGTCAGCGCGACAGTAAATTCAAGGCCAGTGTGATTGCGGCTCGCTGCGAACGCCGAAAACAGGTCGCCATCCCCCAAGACCGGGCCGAGCTCCTCGAACTCCCGCCGCAACTCCGAGGCCTGCAGCAACGGACCGAGTTGGGTGTTGCCAAGGATGGCCGCCAGTCGCTCCTGCACGTGGAAAAAGCGGGGCCAGTCGATCCAGCGCGGAAAGCCCGCCGGCTTCTTCCATGTGCGCAGAAACTGCCAGTCGTCCGGGGTGAGCCAATACTTCTTTTCGCGGCCGGCCTGTGTGGAGTGCACCAAGCCGGAGCCCGCGAGTTCGCGTAGCGTGTCCTCGACCGTGCGGGAGAAGTAATAGGTCGCCCGGGCGATCTCCGCGGGATGTCCGCTTTCATGCGTGAGCAGCCACTGGATGAATTCACAGCGGGCCTGCACGCCGAACAGGCTGCGCAACTTCCACGACAAGGCTGCGGCACCACGCGGATTCGGCGGCCGACTCATTTCGCGGCGTTCGATCGGTCCCCGCGCATAGCCATGCCGGAGAAACACGGGATCGAGTTCGCCATACACTGCCTGCGTCCTGCCATCCTGAACCGCAAAGAAGGGTTCCGGAAGTTTATGCGGCCTGGCTCCGACCGCCGCGAGTGGCTTCCACTTGCTTAAGGAAGCGCGGGTGCTCAACCAATCAGCAATGGCGGCGAGGGAACGCGCATCTCCCAAGGGAAACCGTTTTCGGATATTGCGCAGGCGCTGCACGTTGACCCACCGGGCATTGCTCCAAAGCCAGTCGAGCATCTCGTCAAACATGCGTGGTTCGGCCCGGCCGAGCGACGTGGTCACGAGCACCAACGCCTCGATGTCCACGATCCAATCGGGCTCCTGCTTGCCGTTGCCGGCTACGCCGAGCAAGGCCCATTGCTGCCAAAGCAGGTTGAGCAGGTCTTCGCGGAGCTTAGAGTTGGGCTGCGACGGCTTCATGATGGATTTCCTTAAGTAGGGTTCGGAGGAGTTCCTTGAATCCTTCTGAGACGTCATGGGTCATGGCCCATCTGGCTGCGACGAGGAGTTCGTCAGCGGTAGGATTCAAGGCGAGAAGATCCTTGAGGTGGCGCCCCGGACCCTGATCGGCTGCGGCGTAAAGTTTGAAATGGATCTGGTCGAGTCGCCCGATATACCAAACGGTGAGGTGGGCTCCGTATGCTTTCGATTCCAGGCGACCGACGAATCCGGCGGGCATGCCCATTTCAAAAAGATCGACCGGACCGCTGTTCAACCAGTTGTCGGCCAACCCCAAGTCGGCGGCGACTCGACTGGCGGCGGTCACGAAGGCTTGGGGCATGACACGCGCGCTGACGAATTCGGAGCCAGCGGTGCGGCGGGCCAAGACGTCCACGTCGCGGGTGGCCCTCGACACAAATCCACGCACGATCAAAGAGGTACCCCCGCAGACAATCAAATCCTGCGGCGGCTCTCCGGCGAGGCCAAGGCGCTCTCCAAGGAGGGTCAGTGCCTCCTCAAGTTGGGTGATGTTCATCTGTCCACTCATCGCTAAAAACACGCCTATTGCGTGTTTTATGTATCCTAAAGTTAAAACTCAAAATCCAGCCTTTCTCTTCCAAGCAATGCTATTCAGCTACCTTCCATGGCGTTGTGGCATTTTCAAAGAACCAATCCTTGAAGAAGTGCCTCACTTCTTGACTTAACCCGAAGACCGGCGGGAGCGGTTTGGGACGATGAGGAGGCGGTCTCCAATATGCCCGGTCCTTGGGCCAATCCTCTTTCTGTCTATGCCAGCAAATCTGGCACTGCCCGCGCTCTTGGCCCCCATGTCGACTTCCCGTCCGCAGAACATGACGATCTTCGCTCCGCCGCTCACACGCGCAACGGAGATTATCGCTCAGGTCGTTTCGGACACAAACTGTTCAACCCTGCGGAGCCAAGGGCTTCGTCTCCTGGGAGAGGGCGATGGCTGCCAGGATCGCGATGACAATGCCCACCGTCTCAACCCGCCCCACCCGCTCTCCGAGGAAGATCAGCGCCAGAACGATGGTGACGAGGGGCTGCACCGCAGCCGCCAGCGTCGTGACCACCCCCGCCTTGCCTTCGCACCGATAGGCCGCAAAGGCGGCGATGACCCCGAAGCTGTTCAACGCCCCGGCCGCCAGACCGGACCAGAGCATCGCCCCCGACATGTTCCAGTCGAGCGGCTTGGTGACGAGGATCCACAGCGCGATGGGAATGAACGCCGCACACCACGCGAGATAGGAGAGCTCCGCGGAAACATGATTGGTCGACACCTTCTGCGTGGCACTGAAGACACCCCAGCAGACCATCGCGCCAAGCGAGTAGAGCATCCACGGGGTCAGGCCGATGCGGCGAATCAACTCCAGCGGATGCCCGAGACTCCTCGCCTCGCCACTGAGCAGGAGGATGGCGGCAAGGGCGAGAAGGATGCCCAGCCCCTGGATGAGATTGAGCCGCTCTTTGAACCAGAAATACGCTAGGAAGAGCGTGACCAGCGGGTAGACGTTGGTCAACGGCACCGCAACCGCCGTGACCGCGCCCGCCTCAAGCGCGAGGTAAAAGAAGATGTTGCCTGCCGCCGCGATCAGGCCGGAGACAAATCCCCAAAACAGGCCGAGCCTTTTGTTCGTGCCGGTGCGCAGGTTCTTCGAACGCGCCGCAAAGAGGACCGAAGGCACCAGCGCAAAGGTGAACAGCATCTGGGTCATCCAGCCGGAAAGTTCACGGCTCGGTCCCTTCGACAGCACGCCCCAGATGCCCCAGCAGGTGGCGGCCGTGAGCGCATAGACGAGCCAGGGTGGCAGCAGCGGGGCTTTCGTGGACGGAGGGGTGCTCATGGGTGAAGGCGATGTGGCGGCAGGATGTAATGGCGCACAAGTCAGGCCACCGTGGTGACCTTGGTCGCCCGTTCGAAACGTCCGGGTTCGCGGCCGGCGAGCGCGGCCAGCGCGAGCGAGACCATCTGCACCGGCAGCATTTCCAGGACCGGGCGAAGCCGCTCCGGTGCCGTCGCCAGACGAAAGGCATCCAGGTCCGACTCCTCGCCCACCAACGCAGCCCGGCCGCCAGCCGCACGGATGTCCCGCGCCAGCGCGGCATTGACCGCCGCCGTCCCGGCGCCTCCGGAAAACACCACCGCAAAGAGCCCGGGGGAAACCATCTCGAGCGGTCCGTGACGGAAGGCGGGACAACTCATGCCCTCGGCGTGAAAACGCGTCGATTCCTTGAGAATCAGTCCTCCGGTGAAGGCCGCGGCAAGGGATGCGCCCCGCCCGAGAAGAAAGAGGTGCTGCAACCGACTCAGTTTCCCGGCGATCTCCACCACATGGCTGCGCCAGCGACCCAGATAAGTCTCCACCCGGGGAGCGGCACCATCGAGATCGCGCAGGACGCCACCGAGGTCATCACCACAGAGCGACGCGCCAAGCCACTCGAGCGCGACCAAGGTCGCGAGATAGGTCTTGCAGGAAACGGAGAATTCCGGACCCGCACGCAATGCCACCACCGCATCGGCCCGCTGCGCCAGAGGCGAATCGGGCGTGTTGGTGACGCCGACGACGAACGGACGCTTGGCCCGACCAGCGATCAGATCCAACATCTGCACCGTCTCCGCGCTGCGGCCCGACTGGGAAACCGCCACAACCAGAGTCCGCTCGTCCAGCAGGGAAGATTGCTCGTGGACGAGTTCGGCCGTCTCAACCAGACAAGCCGTGCAGCCATGGCGCAGAAGTCGCAGTTGGAGCGGGTGCTGGGCATGCAGCGACGAGCCCATTCCCGTCAGAACAATCCTCTCAAACTCCGCCAAGGACTGCGGCAGCGGCGGCTGCGAGCGCAGAGCCTCGATCGTATCCATCAACGCGCGTGGCTGGGAAAGAAGATCCTGGAGGTAGGATCCTTCGAGAACCTGGAGGTGAAGGGACATTACGGGAGAGTCTGCAAGGAAAAGGCGGAGTTCATCGCGGTTCGAGGCGGAAGGTCTGCAACTGCTGGCGCGCAAACCGGACCGGAAGGGCGAATGACGCGTCGAGCACGGCGGGCCCGAGATCCGTCTCGAGGTGGGTGGTCCGGTAGGCGGCGCGGAGGCCGGGTGAGACCGAAACGGTCGCATCCGCCGCATGGTCCGATACGTTCCAAAGTCGAGCCACAATGCCGCGCCCGATGCCATCATTGGCGGGTTTGAGCGCCCACAGGAGGACTGCCGGTTCATCCACCGTCACCAGCGAATACGTGTCGGGAGGAAGCGGACCATCGGTCATTCCGGCCACAGCACCGGTCAGCGGCGGATTCTGATGTTCCAAGGCGAATCGCATGGCGGCGACCGTATCGTATCTCCGATGCGGGCGGAGTGAAAAACGCTGCAGGAAATGCCGGTTGGCATTCACGAACGGTGGATCCTTCTTGCCGGCGCCCGGCGGCTTGCCGGCGAGGAAACTGAGCTGCGGCGTGTCGGTGTCGAGCC
>CAZOXB010000143.1:0-9960 GCA_964583635.1 uncultured Opitutaceae bacterium
GGATGCGATTGAGAAGCGTGGTCTTGCCGGCTCCAAGGAAGCCGGTGAGCACGGTGACGGGAACGGAATCGGTGGGCGAGGCCATGGAGCAAGTTGGAAGAATCCGTCAGCCTGGCAAACGCGTCAAGCGATGCCACCCGGAGATCCTGACACCCGCCTTTCTCAACGACGTGACACCTTCAAGGCCGAACGGCGGCGAAAGGCGACCCAGGCACAGGCTGCGCCCAGCAATATCGCCCCATAGGTTGACGGTTCGGGGACCGGCGTGAGCACCGTGGCCGTGGTGGCAAAATCCTGCCAGGCCGGATCGGAGGATTTCCAGGAATTCGCCGCCACCAGCGACGCACTGGAGAATCCTTTCGCTCCACCCGCCTGTCCGCCATCCGACGCACTCATGGCGTCCACCGCCCGATTCCACTGGACCATCGCGAGTGCCGATTCACCGGCGCTCAGTGTCGCCCCGCTGCCCTGCAAATAAGGCGGCATCGACGAACCTTGGGGAAAATCGATCATCGCCGGTGCCGTGATCGGCCCTGCGGCCACTCCACCTCCGGCGTCGGCTGGTTGCGCAAGCGCCTGACCCGAGGCAAATAACGCCAAGGAAAATACGATTGATGAAAAATTGCGCAAACCGAGCCTCACGAGTATCTCAGAAAACGCTTCCCGGTCGCGGCTCGCCAGCCAATTCGCCCGCATGACCATGGGTAGAATTACTCCCGATAAGCCCCTGATGGATCAAATACTTGCGACATCCTGATGCGAAGCCGGTAACGGTTGTTCAACCGCCCAGATAACTCATCTCCGCCTTGGGTCGGATTTCCCCGGATGCCAGAAGCTCGGCCCTCTCGTCGCTGTACCGGTCGACGCGGCCACTCCAGATCCTTGAGACATAGCGATCGAGTTCGTCGTCACTTGCGCCAGCCCGCACTGCGGCGAGGACATCCCACCCAAGCGCCGCGAAAAGGCAGGTGAAAAGGCGTCCGTCGGCCGACAGCCGGGCGCGATGGCAATCGTGACAAAAGGGCTCCGTGACCGACGAGATCAGACCGATCTCACCCCGCCCATCCTTGTAGCGGTAACGGGCCGCCACTTCGCCCCGATAGGCCGGCCCCACCGGCTCAAGCGGCCATCGTGCGGAAAGGCGTCGAACAATCTCCCCCGCCGGCACCACCTGCTCATGCCGCCAGTGGTTGGTGTTGCCGACATCCATGAACTCGATGAACCGGAGCGTGATTCCGCGTTCCCGAAAATACGCGGCGACATCCTCGATTTCGCCGTCATTCACACCCCGTTGCACCACGGCGTTGATCTTGACCCGCAATCCGCAGGCGACGGCCGCATCGATGCCGCCGAGTACACGTTCCACCTTGAATCCGAGCCCGTTCATGCGTCCCGCGGTTTCGGGATTCAACGAATCGACCGAAACGTTCACACGATCCAGTCCCGCATCACGCAGTGCCGCCGCACGCTGCCCGAGCAGCCATCCATTCGTCGTGAGCGCAACATCCGGAACGCGCAGCTCACGCTTGAGGATGCGCACCAGCTCCACCACATCAGGCCGCAACAGGGGTTCTCCACCCGTCAGCCGGATCTTTTCAACGCCGAGACGGAGAAACGTGCGGGTGATGCGCACCAACTCGTCAAGGGTCATCAGCTGCGGATCCTTCAGGAACGCGTAACCGGGACCGAAGACCTCACGCGGCATGCAGTACGGGCACCGGAAATTGCAACGGTCGGTCACCGAGATGCGAAGATCCCGGAGCGGGCGCTGGTAGGTGTCGCGAAGGCTGGACATCAGGTGCGAAAACCCTGTCCGAAGACAAGGCCAGCCATCACCAAGTCCGCCGACCACCAAATTGCAAGCCGACCGAATGGCCGCCCGGATTCACAAGACGGCGATTGGAATGGGATCCGGCACCTGTTTAGGTCAACGCATGCTCGTCTCCCCCACTGAAGCGCTCCGCCGTGTCCTCGACTCCGTCCTGCCCCTGCCGACAGAGGACTGCGTCATCAGCTCGGCCCACGGTCGCGTCCTGCGCGGCGACATTCGGGCGGATCGAGCCATGCCGCCGTTCGACCGGGTGACGATGGATGGTTATGCGCTGAATGTCGCGTCGGTCCGCCACACCGCCCCGGATGGCACACTCAGCCTCAAGGTGGACGGTCCCCCACAAATGGCCGGAATGCTGCCGCGCATCCTCGCAGACGATACGGCGGGCACCTGCGTGGAAATCATGACCGGCGCCGTTCTCCCAATCGGCGCCGAAGCCGTCGTGCCGTACGAGGACACCGAGCGGTCCGGAAATGTCGTCACCCTGTCAACCGACACGGTACGTCTGCTGGCGACCGGTCAGAACATCCATCCCAAGGGCAGCGACCATGCAGCGGGCGATTTGCTCGTCGCGTCCGGCACGCGCATGACCGGACGGGAGATCGCGGTCGCCGCATCCTGCGGCTACGCCAGCGTGCCGGTCGCCGCCCTGCCACGCATCGGTCTGGTGGCCACGGGCGATGAATTGGTCGAGGTCTCCCTGCCCGTCGCTCCCCACCAGGTCCGCCGCAGCAATGATGCGGCCCTGCGCGCCGCGTTGATTCAAGCCGGTTATCCGCACATCGAGAGCGTTCACCTGCGGGACGTCCCCGCCGAAATCGAACGCGGCCTGCATCGTCTGCTCACGTCCTGCGACCTGGTTGTCGTCACGGGCGGGGTTTCCAAGGGCCGCGGCGACCACATACCGGCGATCCTGGCCTCACTGGGCGTGAACTCGTGGTTTCACGGGGTGTCCCAACGACCGGGAAAACCGCTGTGGTTCGGCCTGGGCAGCCGCCGCACCCCCGTGTTTGCGCTGCCGGGCAATCCCGTTTCATGCTACACTTGCCTGCACCAGTATGTTCTTCCGTGGCTGCGGAAAGCGAGCGGCCGCTCGCCGCTCGCACCCGTCCGGCTGCGACTTGCGGTTGCGTCGGAAGCGCAGGAAACGGTCACGCGCTTCACACCCGCACGGCTGGTCGCGGACGATGAGGGCGCGCTCCAAGCCCGGCCGGAGCCCTTCAATACGTCCGGTGACTTTGCCGGCCTGGTCGGGACCGACGGTTATGTGGAGCTTCCACCCAGCGCGTCGCCTTACGCGGCCGGCCATCCGGTGAACTTCACCCGCTGGACCTGAGCCGTTTTTCTCCCCCGCCTGCCGCCATTTTGGTCGCAGTCAGGCCGCTGCCGGTCAGATGGGCGGCGAAGGTGAATAAGGCCGTTCCACCTTACTATCCCGGCAAATTTCTTCTCAGGAACGGTAGAGAGGAAGGGAGCGCCATGGCTAGGATGACCGGCGAAACCCCAAACCGTGGAGCGCGGCAGCAGCCCGCCTCCCAACCTCATATCCCCCCATGAACCCATCGCACCATGGCTTCTTTCGGAATGCCCGCTCGATTGTCCGCGGCCCTGCGTTCCTGTTGGCTCTCGTTATCACAGCCAGTCCCGTCCTGGCGCAGGTCGCTCCGGCGCCCGCGGCCAGCAGTTCGGCAACGGAAAGAAAGGTCCCGGTCGAGACCGTGCCGTCGGCGCCCGGCACAAAGGAGGAGGTGCTGAAACTTTCCCCCTTTGAGGTCGTGGCCGACACCACCGGCTACTTCCAGTCCAACACAATGTCCGGCACCCGCCTCAACACGAAGATCGAGGACCTGGGCCAGTCGATCACTGTGATGACCAAGGATCAGATGACCGATTTCGCCATGCTCGATGTCAACGACGTGTTCGACTACATGGCGAGCACCGAGGGCACCAACTCCTACTCGCAGTTTGACACCGACCGCACGGGTGCGGTGGTCGACCAGGTGAGCCTGAGCCCGAACACCGCCAACCGCGTGCGCGGCATCGGCAGCGCCAACATCGCGTTCAACAACATCGCGACCACCGGCCGTGTGCCCGTCGACCCGCTCTGGCTGGACTCGCTGGAGCTGAGCCGTGGCCCCAACGCCAATATCTTCGGGCTGGGCAACGCCTCCGGCACCGTCAACCAGGTGCCCGCCACCGCCAACCTGAGCCGTGATTTCTCCCGGGTGGAACTGCGGGGCGACGACTACGGCGGCTGGCGCAGTTCGATCGACCTGAACAGGATTCTCCTGCGTGGAAAGCTGGCGGCCCGCGCGAGCTATGCCTACCAGCACACCGGCTTCATCCGGAAGCCCTCGGGCCAGGACTCCCGCCGCCTCAGCGTCCAGGTCAAGGCCCGGCCCTTCAAGAACACCACGATCTCGGCCTCGTGGTATCACTACACCAACGCAGCGGTCCGACCCAATTTCACAACCCCGCGCGACTACTTCACGGCTTGGATCGAGTCCGGGCAACCGGGTTGGAATCCCGTCACCCGCCTGGTCACCCTCGCCAACGGCCAGGTCTACGGCAACGGCAACGTGCTCGGCTCCACCACGCCCTATTCGGCTGCGCCCACCGCCTTCATCACCGGTGGCGCGGAGAATCGCTCGATGTTCCAGATCGGCGCTCCGGGTGAAGCCTCCTACTGGTCGATGACCCGGTATACATCGGGCGCTCTGGCCTCAACCGATCCGTTCGGTGCCACCGCCACGGGGATCGGCCTGCTCACCACCGGGTCATCGGACACCTACACCGCGACGCAACAGCCGCTCTACAATTCCGTGGCCCGACCGATCGACGACCGCTCGATCTATGACTGGACCGGCATCAATCTGGCCGGCAACAGCAAGGCTTGGGACAACGTCAACACCTACCTGGTCCAGCTCGACCAGATGATCCTCAACACCGCCAAGCAGACCCTGGCCTTCCAAGGCACCTTCATGCGGGAGGATGCCAAGCGGCTGGAGAATCAGCCCATGGGCCCCGCCAGTGTGAACAGCAACGTCGGCCAGTTGCAGGTCGATGTGAACCGGGTCTACCTTGATGGCACCACCAATCCCTACTTCGGCCGACCTTACCTGCGCAGCAACGAACCCTTCCTGCGTGACCGGCCCTGGCTGTGGGACACCGCCCGCGCCCAAGCCGTTTATCGTCTCGATTTCACCCAGGACAAGGGCTGGACCAAGTGGCTCGGCACGCAGCAGGTCCTTGGCTATTACGAATACAAGGATCAGCAGAATCGCCAATACGCCTATCGGCATTCCGCCCTGGGCACCAATACGGGCTGGCAACAGAAATACATCGGCCTCAACACCCCGCTGGGCAACCGCACGCAGTCAAACGTTTCCACGGCCTATCCGATCGCACCCGGCAACTATGCCCGCATCAACGAACAGTACTATGTCGGCAACACGGTCGGCGGGGGCATCCAATACGCCCCGAGCTACTTCCCGGAAGGGTCCAGCGTGGCCTATGTTTGGGGACCTGCCTCCACCACCATGATCAAGGACCTGTCGGCGATCGGCTGGACGCCGAGTCCCGATGGCGGTGGCGGCGGCGCCAGTCTCGAGGAAATCGTGAAAACCACCGGCGGCGTGCTCCAGAGTTCCTTCCTCAATGATCGTCTGGTTGGAACCTTCGGCCTCCGCGAGGACAAGGTGTATGACCGCAACGCGCCGCTGGCCACACTGACTCCCGACCTCCGGGCCTACGATTTTGATTCCTCCGACCAATGGGTTCCTGACTGGCGCCCGGCCCAAGGCAGGACGAAGAGCCTTTCGGTCGTCGCCCGTCCTTTCCGGGACCTCAAGTTCCTCCAGTCCCATGCGAACACCGGCAGCGGCCTCAGCCGGCTGCTGGCTGAGGCGGTCAGCGGCCTCAGTTTCACCTACAACAAGTCGGATAACTTCATCGCGCAGGGTCCGGCTTACGACCTGTTCCTTCACCAGCTTCCCAACCAGACCGGCACCAGCAAGGATCTGGGTCTGTGGGTCACCCTGCTGGACGGGAAACTGTCCATCCGCTACAATCATTTCGAGACCAAGCAGCTCAACCTGCGCAATGGCGACATCTCGACGATGGCCCAGCGCATCATGCGGTATGAAGGCTTCATCGCAAACGATGCCTGGAACCTGCGGTCCCAAGTCACCGCCTGGCTGAACGGTCTCGGCACCGGTGGAACCGCCACCAACGAGCAGATCGCCGCGGCCATCAAGATGCCCATCGAGCAGTATGACGGATTGCAGACCATTGCCGCCAACGGCACCTATGCCGCGGTCATGGACGCCGAGTCCAAAGGCCACGAGTTGGAAATCAACTTCAACCCCACCCGGAATTGGACGGTCAGCGCCTCGGTCACCAAGACCACGGCGATCAATACGGCGGCGGGTTCGGCGGTCGATGACTACATTGCCGCGCGCATGCCCATCTGGACCGCTCTCGAGGACCCGCGCTTCACCAGGACCACCCAGACCCTCAACGGGGTGACCACAGCCATCTCCGCCCCCAACCTGCCCACCGGGGCCACTGGTCATCTGCTCTGGTGGAACATCCTGGGCACCCCGTTCAGCACGGTGGCCGGCTACAACGCCACCAACTCGGCCGCGACAAACTTCGCCAGCAATGTCGACGCCCCGATGGCCGTGTTCCGCGCCCTGATCGGCCGTCCCAGGCCCCAGCAGCGCGAATACTCGGTCAAGTTCAACACCAAGTATAACCTCGCCGGTCTCTCGGACCACAAGATCCTCAAGAACATGAGCGTGGGTGGCTCGTTGCGCTACTCCAGCAAAGGGTCCATCGGCTTCTATGGCCTTGGTTACACGGATGGCCTGGACCTCACACTCCCCGCGAACCGGATCCTGCAGCTCGATCCGAACCGGCCGATCTACTCGCCGTCCGATACCTATGTCGACCGGTTCGTCACCTACGGCACCAAGATGTTTGGCGACAAAGTCCGGGCACGCTTCCAACTCAATGTGAAGAACGTCGGTGAAAGCGGTGGCGGGTTGCTGCCAACGGGGGCCTTTCTGGACGGACGGCCGTCCACCTACCGGATTATTGATCCGCGCCAATTCATCCTCTCGGCTTCGTTCGATCTTTAGACCGGGTTCGTCGGTTGGAGAGTGCGGCCAAGAGAGTTTCCGAGCCGCGCTTGGTTTCGCGACCGGCGGCGATTCCTTTTCCTGCCGGACGAAATCAAGGCCGGAATCCAAGTGCGGCAGTCGGATTACCTTGCCGGGCGGGAGGGGGCTTCCGGCCGGGCCGCATTCCTCGCCGACGGGCGGCACCGGTCGAGGCGGTCGGCGAAGTCGCGGAGATAGTCGTCCCGCCAGACGTTGATCGTGCGGGCGCCGCGGCGCGGTCCTTCCGCGAGCGCAGGCGTCGGGGTAACCGACGAGGGACTGATTCTCGATGACCAGGCTCATTTCGGGCTGCGCGGGGGCACGCGGACCGAGTGGCAGGGCAAGTTCGAGGATGCTGCAATGCTCGATGGAGTCGGCGGCGGTCGTCAGGCGATTGAAGCAGGCGTAGGGCCGCGGCCACGCCCGCACGTAGCGGCCACCCCAACCGGGTTGATACGGCAGCGCGGGGTCGCCGCGCAGGAGCCAGGCGACGCTCGGGGTGTCACCCATCTTGAGCGCGGTCCGTCTCTGGCCGTCAAGGCTGATGCCGTGCGCGAAGAATTCGCCGAGCGCGCCGCGGCCGGCGGCGTGGGCATCCGCGAAATTCTCCGCGGCCAGATCGCCGTCCTGGTTGCCACCGACGAACCAGCCGTAATAGGTCGAATTCGACTCGATGATCCAAAGCTTCGGATGATGCACGGCGAGGTAATGGTAGGCGTCAGGGCTCCACTTCTTGTTCGGTCCGCCAATGTAGTAGACCCGCAGCTTGGGCAGGATGTCGGGGGCATCGTGCAGTGCCTGCGCCAGGTCCTCGATGCCGCCCCAGATCAGGACGTGCAGCGGACGGGGATCGTCGCGCCGGGCGCAGCGGATGATCCACGCCGAGCCCTCGGTTGGCTGGCGGAAGCCGGCGTAGGGCGCCGACGCGGTTTCACCCTGCGAGGTGATGGCCCGCAGGGAATCGGGATTCGGGTAATGGTCCGACCAAGTGCGCAGGTTGGGATAGTCGTGCTCGTAGCGTGCGATCACCTGAAGGAGATGTTCCCGGCGTCCCGGGCCGCCGCAGGGGGACGAGACCAGTCCCTCGAGGTCGAGCACGTCGGCATAGAGCAGCACATGGACCATCGACTGGAAGTCATCGAAATCGGTGCCGCCGATGTCGGTGGAGACGATGACCCGATGGCGGTGGCCGGGCACAACCCTGGCCTTGGCGGCAGTATCCGGCGAGGTGGTCGGAGCCGAAGGCTTGCAGGCGGCAAAAAACAGGGAGGCCAGCAGGCTGATCAACGTGAGGAAACGGAAGAGGTTGCGGGTCATAGCAAGTAAGGGAATGCGGGCATGCGCCGTGGGCGGGGCTGGCAGGGCTAGCAAAGGTCCGGCATCATGCACGATTTGGTGGGAGGCCATGCGAGAGGTCCCTCGAGACGGTCAAACCTCGTGTCCAGTCGGAGCACGATTACATGGAGTCCGCCCCAATTTCGCAACATGTTAATCGGCATGATTAAGCATGTTTCATGACATGGATAAAACCGGAAGGGATGCACTCCCGGGTTTTCCTGCCACGCCCCTTTTCTGCCTCTCCCTGTTTGGCTTATCGACCGCAAACATTCGGGGCTGACCCTCTTAGTCCTCCCCCGGATTTCCTCGAAAGAGGGCGCGAAGGAAGTCCGTGCGATTTTGTCAATTGTCAAGCTACGACGTCTTTATGTTCTTATGACGTTCTATTTAACGCAGATCAGACGGAAGCGGTGCGGTGCGTGGGCCTTCGTTTGACGGCGGATGCGCCTCAATGCCCTCCTTGCGCAGGAACCGGATTACCCGTTCCCGCCATTCCCATTGCTTCGAATTCGGATCGAACGGAGCCATCCCGATCCGTGTAGCGAGATCGTAACCCATGTTGTCGCGCTCCCGTGGATCAGCTCCCAATTCCAGCAGTCGGAGTACATATTCGTATCGGCGGGCCGTCACCGCTCCCAACATCGGGCCATATGATCTTGAGCCGGGTTCTTTGTTGATGAATGCACCAGCGGCTAGCAACGCGTCAAAGTGTTCCCTGGTGCCAAGCACCATCGCCCTATGGAGAGGTGTTGCGCCTTGCCGATCCGGCAGGTTGGGGTTGCCTCCATGGGCAAGTGCTGCCTTCAGGAAACCGACAGGCCACATGGCATCTGCGATAAGGTACATCAGCGGCCAGCTTTCGGTTGGTACGACGTTGGGATCGGCTCCCCGTTCCAGCAGATATGTGAATCCGCGCAGATTCTGGTCCCATGACGCCCACCATAGAGGTGTGAGGCAATGGGTTCCCCTGAAGTTGATATCCGCGCCGGCCTTAAGGGCGCGGTCAATCCCTCTGAGACTTCCTGCTGCTGCCGCGGCAGCAAGGTCCCTGTTCGGCCCCTCTGGAAAAATCTCCGCCAAGCTCCATGCCCTGCCTCCATAGCCCACCTTCCGGTCGGGCGCGGAAACACAGGCAGTCTGAAGTCCGAGGATCACCAGCATGGCACTCAACGGCAGAATATTCATATTCAGAAGAAGCAGGCATTCTGAGTCAGAAGGTGATTGATTGAATTGAGAACTGAGTCGATGCGGTGGCGCGCCAGAAAACCTCCGGAGCCCGGAGCCGCAGGAAGATTGTGAATGGCGCCGACGTTGTCCGGCACAAACGGGATTGGATTAACGAAACCCGTGAGGATTTCGCCTTTGTGTTCCCATGCATCCACCAGCTGCGCGGCGTTGTCCATATTCAAGCCAAGGTTCAGATCTGAGAGCCAACTGACCCCCGACGCATTTATGGTGACCGTCTGCAATCCGTTCGCCAAACCGCCTGCAACACCCAATCCTCCTCCTAACGAGTGCCCGAGTGTTTCCGTCGAAGTGCCGAAGAGTCGCGCAGCTTCACCTGCAACGTCCACGGCTAGCGCGAACTGTCCCGAAATCCCAAGTGGCTGGGTGATCAAGTTCGCCACC
>CAZOXB010000144.1:0-9912 GCA_964583635.1 uncultured Opitutaceae bacterium
ATCCGGCATCCCATGCATCCCGCTCTGATCATCCGTCCGGGAATCACCTTTCGCGTGGCGCCCGCCCATTTTCTTCCCGTCCTCGCATGGACGGCGGTCGTCGTCGCCCGTCCCGCACCGGACCGCATTGTCTGGCAGGATTCAGAGGTCCTGAATCGCGAGGACGAATGGTCGGAGGTGGTCTTCAATTCCGATCAGCGCGGAGACAAACTCTGCCTCGAGGTCGTCAGCGGACGGGTACAGTTGGATTTTGCCGAGGTGGTCTTCGATAACGGTGACTGCCAGGTCGTCGACTTCAATGAGAAGACCCACCGCCCCGGATTCTACTCGCTGCTCGACTTCAAGGACGGTCGCAAGGTCGACCATGTGAGGCTCATCGCCAAGTCCAAGACCGAGGACGCCAAGGTGGCGCTCCTGCTCCAGAAATAATTCCGCGTTGCACCGGTCATATGCCAAGACGGCCGGTCCAAAAGGACCGGCCGTCGTCGTGTGCCGGAGGGGCATTACTCCGCAACGGTTAACGTCACGCCCCCGCCGGTTTCGTGTAGGTGGCGTCGCCGAACGCAAGGATTGGCAGGGCAATGATGGGAAGGAGGATCATGAGTACCGCGAAGCCTCCTCCCTTGCCAAAGGCGCGCGAAATCTCAATCGCGAGAAGAATGGATATGATAAAGCTGACAACGGGAATGAGCAGCAGCACCAGCCACCAGCCCGGCCGGCCGGCGATCTTGATCCAAACATAGGCATTGTAGATGGGTACCAGGCACGCCCAACCAGGCTGCCCCGCCTTCACAAATACTTTCCAAGCCGCCACAATCATGAAGACGATGAGCGGGATGACGATCAACAGGGGAAGGATACCAAGGCCAACGATTAGTCCGGAGGAATCTGAATTCATCACAGTGTGGATATGAGGGTTGACTGAGCACATGTATTTCAATCGACCCCAAACGTTTGTAGCAATTCATATCGCAGGGAATCCGCCGGCAAAGGAACCGAACCGCCGCGGCGCCGCCCTGTGCCACCCTGGCGGCAACGCCGCACACCCGCCCGGACTCGTCCGCCGAAGCACCGGACCCGCCGCATGGAAAATCCAGCAACTCTGAATTTATTTCCATCCCCCGACGGGTAAAATGCAGTAGGATGCCACCCGCTGCGCAACCGTGCAACGGCGCCCGCTGCTCCCTGCCATCCCCTTCCGCCATGCCCGCCCGCCTCTCTTCCGCAACCGTCGCCGCCCTGTGTTTTTCAGCATTGCTCGCCATCGGCGGCACGGCGGCCCGCGCCGCCGACTCCAAGCATCAACCCAACGTCATCATCATCTCCATCGATGACCTCAACGACTGGGTCGGTTCCTTCGGCGGAAACCCGCAGACGCGCACGCCGAACATGGACCGGTTCTGTGCCGAAGGCGCCGTCTCCTTCCAAAACGCCTATTGCCCCGGCCCGGTCTGCGGTCCGTCACGCTCCGCGCTGCTCTCGGGGTTCATGCCCAACCGCACCGGCATCTATGGCAACACGCAGAACATGCGCCGCTCGCCACTCGTGCAGACGCATGCCACCTTGCCGGAGTATTTCGCCCAGCACGGCTACACCACGCTCAACCGCGGCAAGCTTTTCCACAAACACGCGACTCCGGAAGGGGCCGATGAGGGACAATGGGCGTTCACCGAGTGGTCCGCCACGACCGGCCGCAGCACGGTGGCCCCCGAACATCTCTACTCCCGGCTCCGCGGAATCTATGACGGCAAGAAGGGTGCGGCCATCGGCAAGGATGACAAGGACACCGGCGGCGATGACGCCGGCACCGAGTTTTCCTGGGGACCGACACGTGAGAGCAGGGAAAATACCCTCGACTGGCAAACTGCTGGCTGGGCGGTGGACGAGATAGGAAAGCGCCACGACAAGCCGTTCTTCCTCGTGGTCGGCATCTCGAAACCGCACCTGCCATGGTACGTACCGCAGGAGTATTTCGACCGGCATCCTCTGGATTCCATCAGGATCCCCGACTACCGCCTCGACGATCTCGACGACATCCTGACGCCGTCCGGCGCAAAGAAGTTCAGCTCATCGGCGGACTTTCGCTGGGTACAGCGCGACAACCTCTTCAAACGCGCGGTTCAGGCCTACCTGGCGTGCGCGAGTTACGCCGACGACTGCGTGGGCCGCGTCCTCAACGCCCTTGCAAAGAGTCCCGAGCGGGACAACACCATCGTCGTCATCTTCGGGGACCACGGATGGCATCTCGGTGAAAAACTCCGTTTCCGCAAGGCCACGCTCTGGCAGGAGGCGACCCGCCTGCCGCTCATGATTCGTGTGCCCGGAATGACCACCGGCGTGCGCACCTCCTCGCAACGCCTGGTGAACCTCATCGACCTCTATCCCACCCTCATCGATCTCTGCGGATTACCGGCCAAGCCCGACATCGACGGCCGCAGTATCGCGCCCCTGCTGAAGGCGCCATCGCAAGCCTGGGATCACCCGTCAGTAACAATCAACGGTCGCGGCAATGCCTGTGTGCGCGACGAACGCTGGTATTTCATCCGCTATGAGGACGCCACGGAGGAGTTCTACGACATGGAACGCGACCCCATGCAATGGACCAACCTCTCGCGTTCCAACGACCCAGTCGTCAGCGCCGCGAAGGCCCGCCTCGCGGCGTTCTTTCCGCAGGACTTTGCCGCCAACATCTACAACGATCCGCCCAAAAAGCGGATCGGTAAGGGTGGTCCGCCATTGCCCGATCCCGATCTGAAACGCGACCTGGCGACGCTCAGATAATCGCCGCGCTCAGAGAGTGCCCGAAGTTTTTTCCGCATCGGTGACTCATGGCACATCTCCGGGACGTGGGCTCGGTTTTCCGCAATCCCGGCTTCACGGTGGAAATTGGGGTCGTGAGGTCCTCGTGCTCGGCATCGGACCCTCTCGCGGTGCATTCCATGTTCCGGAAACCCTCGCGAATCCCATGCTCACGCTTTTCGCCGGCCAGAACGCGCTGGACGCCAATGACGATGGGGCACAATTCAACGGCAGCTGTACCGTGCACGTGAGCGACGTCGCCATGTCCGCAGGAAACGTACTCGCGGAGATCTACGAAGTACCGTAACGGCGCGAGTGGCCGGGCTTGATCCCGCCCGGCCCCCGGGCGGCGCGGACATCGCAGGAGAAGCGAAGGTTTTCTTTGCCTAGTGCCGAGCCCTGCGCTTGGTAAGCCCGTAGCCATGCATGAGCTCCTCACTTCGTTCAACTCGCTCCTCACGGATCATAGCCTGACGGAGGAAACGGCCGGCCGGCTGACCCTCATCGCAGGGCTCGCGGCCCTCTTGCTGCTCGCCGCGCTCGTCAACTGGATTGCCAAACGGCTTATCCTGCGCGCCGTCGGGAGCGTCATCCGGCGAACATCCTATACCTGGGACGATGCCTTCATGGAAGCCGGAGTGTTCACGCGACTCTCCCATCTGGCGCCGGCCCTAGTCTTTCACTTCTTCGGGGACGATGTCTTTGGTGAAACCGTCGCCATCAAGGCCTGGATCGAGAACTTTGTCACCGTCTATCTGATACTGATCGTGCTGGCCGTGATCAGTTCGGCACTCAACGGTGTGATGACCATCGCGGGGCGCAGTCCAACGGGGCGCAATCTCCCGATCAAAGGATTCGTGCAAGCGGTGAAGCTCATCCTCTTCCTGATCGGCGGGATCTTCATCCTCTCCGTCGCCTTCGGAAAGACCCCGATTTATTTCTTCTCCGGATTGGGTGCGCTGACGGCCGTGCTGATTCTGATATTCAAGGATGCCATCCTCGGATTTGTCGCGGGCATCCAGATTTCCGTGAATCAAATGGTCCAGTTGGGGGACTGGATCGAAATGCCGAAAGCCGGTGCGGACGGAGACGTCATCGACGTATCGCTGACAACCGTAAAGGTGCGAAACTGGGACAAGACCATCACCACCATCCCGACGCACGCACTCATATCCGAATCCTTCAAGAACTGGCGCGGCATGCATGAATCCGGAGGACGCCGCATCAAGCGATCGCTCCACATCGACATGCAGACCATCGCATTTGCGGACGAAGCGATGCTTTCGCGCTGGCGCGGGCTGCGGCGACTCCGGCCCTATCTGGACGGAAAGCTGGCCGAGATCGCCCGCGAGAACGCCTCGCTTGGCGAGGATTTGGGCGTGCTGGGGAATAGGCGCCAGTTGACGAATATCGGAACCTTTCGCGCCTATGTCACCGCGTACTTGCGGGAGCATCCGCGCATTCATCAGAACATGACCTTTCTCGTCCGGCAGCTGCAGCCGACCGAGCACGGTCTTCCGCTCGAGATCTACGTCTTCACCAACGATACCCGATGGGCGGTTTACGAAGGTATCCAAGCCGATGTCTTCGATCATCTGCTCTCCATTCTCCCTCAATTCGGGCTCCGGGTCTTCCAGACTCCGACCGGGACGGATGTTCGTGCGATCAAAGCCTGATCCGGCCCGGTTTCGCCACCGGCTCGGAAGTGCGTCGCGGGTCGTCGCCACGTGAACTTCGTGCACGAGGCGACCGGCGCCCGAATCCGCTCAGCTTGAGAACAGGATCGTCTTGTTGCCCTGCACAATGACGCGGTCTTCGAGGTGGTAACGGAAACCGCGGGAGAGCACGGCGTTCTCCACGTCCTTGCCGAGACGCATCATGTCCTTGATCGAATCGCTGTGGCGGATGCGGACGACGTCCTGTTCAATGATGGGGCCGGCATCGAGCTCCTCGGTCACATAGTGGCACGTCGCGCCAATCAGCTTCACGCCCCGCTGCTCCGCCTGATGGTAGGGCTTTGCCCCCACGAACGACGGCAGGAAGCTGTGGTGGATATTGATCACGCGGTGGCGGTAGCGTTCACATAGCCAGGGCGGAAAGATCTGCATGTAACGCGCGAGCACGATGGTGTCGGGCCGCGCCTCCCCGATGAGGTCGGCGGTCCGCTGCAGCGCCGCCTGCTTGCCGTCGGGATCGGGCGGCACGGGCACATGGCAATAGGGGATGCCGTACCATTCGACGAGCGCTCGCAGGTCGTCGTGATTGGAGATCACGCAGGGCACATCGAACTCGAGATCGCCGACCTTGCGGCGGTGCAGCAGGTAGGCGAGGCAGTGGTCGAACTTGCTGACGAGGAGCACGACCCGCTGGCGGCGGTCGGCATCGACCAGCCGCCATTCCATCCTGAGCTCATCCGCGACCGGCCGGAAAGCTTGCTCGAGTTCGCCCCGGACCGGTTTTCCGCCCCCCACCACAAACTCCGAACGCATGAAGAACATGTCGCTGCGCGGGTCGTTGTATTGGGCGGCGTCGATGATCGACGCACCGTGCCCGGCCAGGAAGGTCGCCACGCGGGCGACAATGCCGATGCGATCAGGACAGGAGGCGATCAGCCGCAACCGGACTGGGTCCGCGACGTTCATGCTTCGTTGAGCCGGTTGTAGGACACGGTGCAGCGAACGTCGGTTTGAACGTGACGCTCGACGCAGGGACGCTGCGAACCGCCGTTCTCCTCGCCCCAGACGAGCGAGACCTCCGCGCCGTCGGCGACATCCGCATCGAGCATCGCCAGCGAGAACCAGCCCTTCACGTTGACGGTGTAAACGGTGTAGGTGGAGAGGCCGACGAGCCTGCCATTGACGAGCACCTTGTCGAAGGGAAGGATGGCGTAGAAGGCGTTGGGCATCTCCAGGTACTTGAAGCGCGGGCCATCGCCGATCTGGCTGCCCAGGACCTTGAGCGAATCCTCCTTGCTCCAGCGCAGCCAGACCTTGCGGCGGTGCGGTTGCGCCTCGAGCTTCTCGAGCGCAGCCCGGCCGATGAAGTCGTGGTCGAATTTCACGTGGCGGCCATAACCGAGGTCCCACGGCGTCTGGTAATAATCGGCGATATTGGGCGAAACAAAACTGCCGCCAAGCGATGCATTGCCCTCAAAGCCGTCCGCCGGGAGCCACTCGCGGTATCCCTTGAGCGGCTTAGTCCAGATGGCGGGCATCGGCGAGGGAATCCAACCGCTCTCGGGCGAGACGGTGGAGTAGGAACGTGCCCCGCCCTGCAGAAGGCCGAACCTGGATCCGTGTTTCAGGATCGCGTCCCGCACGGCTTCGCCGTCCTCGGCCGGGCCGTGGAGCTCGAGTCCGCCGCGTCGCGACATGCTGTGGTTGAGCGCACGCACCCGCCGGCCGGCGATCCTGAGGTCGCCCAGGTTGAAGAACTTGATTTCAGGAAACTCGCCCTCGTGCGCGGCCTTGATAAGATCCAATGCGTTCGGACCCTGGATCTGATAACGATAGATGAGACGGCGGCCGGCATTGGCGACGGTGCGCTCGTCACGCGTGACCCGCACATCGTATCCGCCCTTGATCGCGTTGTACTCGACCCAGTTGGGCACCGAGGGGCGGCCTACCACGCTCACCTTGTTCGGGGCGTGGCCAAAGAGGATGGCGTCGCCGATGACGTGGCCGTCATGGTTGCAGGTCACGATCTGCTTCGCCTTGTTCGGTCCAAAATTCGCCATCGTGTTGACCGCGACATCGGACAGGAGGCGCATCACGTCCGGGCCCTCGAAATAGATGTCCTTCATGTGGAAGGACTGGTCGAAGAACACCACGGTGTTCTGCCACGCGGCCTGTTCGTCGCGCCAGTTGGAGTACTCCGGCTTGTCGGGGAATTGATAGCCGCCGGTGGGCGCATGGCGCAGCATGTCGACGGCATTGCCGCCGAATTGCTGGAGTTTGGCTTCGAGGTTGATGGGATGGGATGAGCTCATGAAGTGAATGAAATGGGTGGGCGGAATTCCGACCTGGCTTGGTGCGGACGGGCCACCCGGGCCATGCGGGCCGGCGTGTCACGGCGGCGGTTGTGCGGGATTCCTTTTCGCGATATGATCACGGCCGAGCCAGGCATTGGCCCAACTCGACGTGCCGCGCAGGTTCTGATCCTGCAGAACCGGAGTGTGGAGCAGAAGTTCGCCAGCCCGGCCTTCGCGTTTCAGGCGATCGTAGGCACGCGACCAGATGCATTCGTAGTCCTCCACCTCGCATTTGCCGTCGCGCGTGCCGCCGCACGGGCCGTTGCGCTGGTTTTTCGCGCAGGCCGATTCCGGACAGAGAAACGCGATCTCCGGCAGCGAACAATCGCCGCAATCCCGGCAGTCGAACAGCACGCGCTTGCTCACGCGCTCCATGGCGCGAAGCCAGCCGGGACCCTGCATCGGATCCTTCGCGCTGGAGCAAAGTTTGCCACCAAGATTCGCGAGACCCCGGCCCGGGGTAAAAGCCAGATCGTGGGCGAACTTCGAGAAGCGATACGTGTAGGTGAGGTTGCGCCCGTTGGGCAGGCCGGGAGCGTTCGTGCGCTCCAGGTCGGCCAGGCCCGTCGCGCCGTCCTCCGCGTAAGCAAACCACTCGCCAGGGCGCGAGAAGCGGATTTCGCGCGCGAATTCCCGCCAATCGCCCGGCGCGAAGCCACGCTCGATCTCCAGCACGCGCTGGATCTGCTCCACCGTGCGCACACCGCCGAGATAGGCCCCGCGGTAGCCGAGGCCGCGATAAATCGCCAACTGCTTCGCTGCGAGCTCGAGAAAAAACGCCCGGCCGTTGTCCGGGCTCGCTCCATGACGCCCGCAGAGTTGCGCGAGCTCGTCCGATACCACGACACCCGGAATGCGCTGCGCCTGAAACACCCGGGCCACGGCCGGATTGAGCAGATAAACGTTTCCAATCAGCGGCACCTGGCCGTGCCCGCGCTGGCGCATCCACCCGATGAGCTCGTGGGCCTTGCGCGAATCATAGCCGATTTGATTGATGAAAAAACGCGCACCCGCCGCGATCTTGCGCTCCATTTTCAGCAACTGCGGGATGGTCTCGCCTTCATGCAGCTTGAAATTCGTGACCACTGCGCCCGGGAAGAATTTCGTCGGCTCAAGCTGCAGCCGCTTCTTGTCGCCGGGCCGCGTGACATCCAGGCCCGCGTTCATCTGGCCGAGCAGGGTGAGCAGGCCCACCGAATCGATGTCGAACACCGGCTTGGCCCCGCCGTTCACGCCCGTGCCGGCGTAGTCGCCGCTCAACACCAGGATGTTGTGGAAGCCGCCACTGGCGAGGTGCCATGCCTGACTCTCCAGGCCATTGCGATTGAAATCCTTGCACGAGAGGTGAATCACGACCTCGCGCTTGGCGCCAAGGAACGGACCGCCCAGCGCCGGGGCCGCCAGCATCGGATTGCCGCCCGCATTGTCGGTGATCGACACCCAATCAATGCCCGGCGCCACGGCGAGGTGCTGCGCGAACTCAACCGTTTTCGCAGCGCGTGTTTCCAACACCGTGCCACGGGTCGAGACGAGTTCCACTCCGATGAGAAAATCGGAGGCGCGGGCAAATTTTCCGGACAGCGTGTTCACGTTCGCAGAAAGGGGTTTTGAATCGGGAGGCAACGTTAGATCAAATGCCCTTGCGCGTCTTGGCGGTTCGGGCTTGGGTTGATTGGCATATCGGGCACTCCGTGAAAGGTCCAGTCTTCCGTCCCATCGTCGTACCGCTGCCGGAAAGCGGCATCGCCTTTGCCGAAAGCGTGCACGGGCCGGGCTTCCGCATGGCAGACCGTGTGGACCCGTTCCACAAGATCCTCTACGTGCTGCAGGGCCAAATTGAGTTCTCCGAAGCGCATCATGCCAAGGCCCGGGTCGCAGGCAGGGGGGCGGCCATCTGCGTGAACGCCAACGTGCGCCACCGTTTCACCGACACCCAGCCCTCCACCCTGCTTCTGCTGTATCTTGCGCCGGGGTTCGTGGCGCGCGACTCGGGACTGCAGAAACTCTGGCAACAGGTGACTCGCGGATCGGGCTCTGCGCTGCAGTCCGCAGGCGCATGGGGCAGTCGCTTCGAGGCGTTGTGGCGCTCCGGCGTGGTGGAGCAGTCCGGCCAGCGTCCCGGTCGGGAGGTCGCCCTGCAGGCCACGGCGGCGGGCATCCTCGTGACCTTCGCACGTCTGCCGGCCGAAACCCTCAGCGACCTCGCCAGCCGCCGCGTCGCCACTGTCGTGCGCGAGCTCGCGGTCGCATTTTTCGAACCGTGGAGTCTGGACCGGGCCAGCGCCCGCGCCGGCATCTCACGCCGCTATTTCAGCAGACTCTTCCATCAGCAGACCGGGCGCACCTTCCTCGAACATCTCACCGAGCTGCGCCTGACCCACGCTGCCAGGCTGCTCAGCGAGAACCGCCACTCCATCGTTGGCGCAGCGTTCTCCAGCGGCTACGGTGACCTGTCGCATTTTTACCGGCTCTTCCGCGCACGCTTCGGCCATCCCCCCCGTGAGTGGTTGGAAAGGCAACCGAGCCGGAGACCGTATCGGCCAGAACCTGCCACCTGGAGACAGGCACAACCCGCAGTCCCCGGACGCAGCGGACGAATGATGTGACGCTGCAATGCGCTTCGGGACGATTTCGCTGCCGTCGGGCCAAACCGCACTGCGCCACGGTCGGCCCTGAAAGGCGGATTGCTGCACAAGTCACGGTCGGCGGCCTGGCTTGTTGTGGGCCACAGGCATCCCACAGGAATTGAGGAAAAGCGGTTGGAGTTACCCCGGTTCGCCGGTCGCGATAGCGGCCGAGTGATGAAAGAAACAAACCGTAGAAGGGCAACTCTAACCAAGAGCAAGATGAGCGCGCTGGCCCAGCTGCGCAACAGCCCACCGACGACGTCGTTCGTGAGGGCCGCTTCTCCAGCGTCGGTCAACTGGTCACTGCCATCAATGTCCACCTCGCCCACCACAACCTCCGCCCCGTACCCTACCGCTCGAAGGCCCAAGGCGCCGCCATCCTCGAAAAAATCCAGCGCGCCCGCGAAGCTCAGGCCAAGACTGTTTTGTGATTCCATTTGAAAATCACTACACTAG
>CAZOXB010000145.1:0-9824 GCA_964583635.1 uncultured Opitutaceae bacterium
CCCTCCAGAATCACCAGCTTCGGTTCGCCAATTTCCTTGGCGATGTGCTCCCGGAGGGCATCGAGGTCCTGCATGGCGTCGCCGAGAATCAATCCGTTCCGGCGATAAGCGGTCGTCGCGACGACCCAGCCTTCGCCCAGCAGGGTTGCGTAGGCGGCACGTTCGGTCGGCACGTCGGCGATCCGGGGCGCCGTAGGGCTGCGGTAGCCGTGGGCGTGAAGCAGCAGGCATCCATTCCAGGGAACGGCGGGACGGGCGATCGTGAAGGGCGCCTGCTCGATTTCGCCTTTGAGAAGAGGCGGAAGAGGCGAGTCGGCTGCGACAACCAGAGGCGATAGGGTGCCCTGGAGCCAGAGGAGCGATGCGCAAATGAGACGACGGATTGCCATGCTTCGATGATTTCGGGCTTTTGTGGCGGTGTTCAATTGTGTTCTTTGTAGCGATGCATCTTGCGGATCTCGTCAATCCTTCCGTCCTCGCCCAGCCGGTCTACGAGCCGGGAAAGCCGATCGAGGATGTCGCCCGGGAATTGGGACTGGATCCCGCCGGCATCATCAAACTCGCATCGAATGAGAATCCGTTCGGTCCTTCTCCCAAGGCGATCGCCGCCGCCAGGATCGCGCTGACCCATGGGGAACTTTATCCCGACGGCGGATGCTTTGTCCTGCGTCAGAAGCTGGCGGAAAGATGGGGATTGTCGCCGGATCAGTTTACGGTGGGCAATGGTTCGAACGAGATCATCGAACTGCTGGGGCACGCGTTTCTCCGGCCTGGCGACGAGGTCGTGATGGGGTTGCCTGCATTCGTCGTTTACAAGCTGGTGACGCTGCTGTTCGGCGCCCGGGCGGTGGAGGTGCCGACCGTTGACTACGGCCATGATCTGAAGGCGATGAGGGACGCCATAACCCCCCGGACGAAGCTGGTCTTTGTCGCGAGTCCCAACAACCCCACCGGCGTCGCGAATTCCGCGTCCGACCTTCTCGCCTTTGCCCGCTCATTGCCGGATCATGTGATCCTTGCCTATGATGAGGCCTATGCCGAATATGTCCCGGACGCCCCCGACGTGCGGCCGCTGATCAGCGAGGGGCGCAAGATCGTTGCCTTCCGGACCTTCTCGAAGATCTACGGATTGGCGGCGCTGCGAATCGGCTACTCCTATTCCGGGATTGAAATGGCGAAACTGCTGGGTCGCGTCCGGCAACCTTTCAATGTCAACGCCATCGCACAAGCCGCGGCGATTGCCGCGCTCGACGACGGGGAGTTTGCGACGCGCTGTGAGAAGGAGAACCGCGCGGGTCTGGCCCAGCTTGGAGAGGGATTCAAGCGCCTGCGCGTGGACTACGTTCCCAGCTCCGCCAATTTCATTCTGGTGAAGGTGGGCAGGGGCATCGAGTGCTTCAATGCGCTGCAGCGCCGGGGCGTGATTGTTCGGCCCGTGAAATCCTACGGACTGCCGGAGTGGGTGCGCATCACCGTTGGCACCCGCGAACAGAACACGCGGGTGTTGGATGAACTCGACGCCTGGCTCCGGACCGGCGGCCCGGCGTGAGGGAGCGGCCGCCGTCCGGGGCTACTTCTTGACGGGATATGGCGGCGGTGGAGGCAGCGTGACAGCCTTGGTCTTGAGCTCTTCGAGCATGACGTCGATTGCCTTGTCCAGCTGCTGGTCTTCGCCCTGGAATTCGCGGTAAGGATCGTTGTCAACCACGATGTCGGGATCGACCCCGTGGCCCTCCATGATCCAGTCCTTTCCATCGATTGAGTAGGGTGCGAATTCCGGGCGCATCAGGATTCCGTTGTCCACGCAGGGAAGGGGAGATGTGATGCCGACAACACCACCCCACGAACGCTTTCCGACCAGCTTGCCGATGCCCATCGCACGGAACCGGAAGGGGAAGATGTCACCGTCGGATGCCGAGTATTCGTTGAGCAAGGCCACCTTGGGGCCGACGAGTTGGTCGGCTGGGTTGGGATACGAGCTGCCGTTGCGCGGCATGCTGATCATGACGAGCTCGCGATTGAGGCGTTCAGCGATCATCGGGGAGACGTTGCCGCCGCCGTTGCCGCGCACGTCGACGATCAGCGCCTGGCGGGTCAACTGTGGATAGAAGCGGCGGACGAACTCATTGAGCCCTTCGGGACCCATGTCAGGAATATGCACGTAGCCAACCCTGCCTTCGGTCCTCCCGGCCACATGGGCGATGTTCCTGGCGACCCAGCTTTCGTAATAGAGCGGCGCCTCGTCGGCGATGGGTACGATGGTCACATTGCGTGCGCCTTCGTCGGACGGGGTGCTGTTGACACGCAGGATCACCTGCTTGCCAACCGTGCCGGTGAGGGCGGCATACAGATTGGGCAGGTCACGGACCGGCTGTCCATTGACGGCGAGAATGTAGTCGCCTTCGTGGACCTCCACCCCGATTTCCGTGAGGGGCGACCGGGTGGATTTCTGCCAGTTCTCGCCGGGCAGGATGCGGTCGATGCGGTAGGCGCGGCTCTGGGGATCACGCGACACCTCGGCGCCCAGCAAGCCCGTGGGCTTCCGCGGTGCCTCCACGCGATCGCCACCGCCGACGTAGGCGTGGCCGACGTGCAACTCCGAGATCATTTCACCGATGACGTAGGTCAGGTCGTTGCGCGTGGAGACATGGGGAAGCAACGCGGCATACTTTTCCCTTTGCGCGGCCCAATCCACGCCGTGCATGTTGGGCGCGTAGAAAAAATCGCGCATCTGCCGCCAGCTTTCCTGAAAGATCTCCGTCCATTCCTGATGCCGGTCGAGCGTCAGCTCGAGTTCGCCGAAATCGATCCTGTTCTCGGGCTTCAGATCCCATTTGGCCGAAGGCGTGTCGATCAGTGACCAATCCTTGCCGACACGCAGCAGCATCTTTTTTTCGTTCCGGCTGATGCTGAAAAAATCGGCGTTGCCCAGTTCCGTCTCCTTGCGGTCCTTCAAGTTGTAGAGTGCAACCACCGAGCGGGACATGGAACCGGCGCCGAAGCCTTCGCCGCCGCCACCGCCCGTCACCGGGCCGGCCGGCGTGCGGAGGTAGTAGACCTTGTCACCGACCAGGTGGATCTGGCCGTAGTTGGAGGGAACGATGGGGAGCCCGATGACGCGCTGGGTGAGGCCTTCGCGATCGAGCACGATCGAGGCCGGTGCCGTTCCCGAACCAGCGGCACCGCCGGATTTGGAATCTGCGGCAGGCTTCGCACCATCCTTCCTGTCCGGCACGGTCTTGTCGCCCTCCACAGGAGCGACGCTGACTTCATCGCTCTTGGGCGCAAACGGTGAAGGCGTGGCCTTGGCGAGTGAAAGGAGATAGACACGCTCCATGTTCTGATAGGCGTGATTCCACTCGGTGGCTGAGTAAATCGGATTGAAGTCGCGCGATGAAGCGAAGGCGAGCCACTTGCCGTCGGCGGAGAAATGGGGGGAGTTCGCATCGAACCACTCATCCGTGGCCGCCAGTTGCATGCCGTCAGCGAGCCTTGACAGGATGATCTGTCCGATGCGGCGCGGCCCGCTCCTCGTCCACGCGATCCACTGGGAATCCGGTGACCAGGCAAAGGAGCGGATCTGGGCGTTTGGATTTTCGGCCACGAGCGACACCGTCTTCGTTTCGATGGCGACGGTGCGCAGCCGCTGCTTGCGATCAGACCATGCGAGGTGCTTGGAATCCGGCGACCAACTGGGGGTGAAGTAATAGGTGTCGGCGCCTTGGGTCAGCTGGTTGGGCGTGCCCGTGCCGTCCTGGGGGCGGATGTACAGTTCCGCTTCACCGGTCGCGTCGGAAATGTAGGCGATCCATTTTCCATCGGGGGACCAGGTCGCTCCGCGTTCGTGCACTCCGGATGTCCGGGAAAGATTGCGGGTGGGGCCGTCCTTGGCGGGTACCGTAAAGAGGTCGCCGCGGGCGATGACGGCAAGTCGATGCGCGTCGGGGGAAAGCTGGAGGGATTGAACCATCTTGGAGACGTTCACCTGCCCGCCACGCGCGCCCGCAAAATCCTCCTTTACCAGGATCGGAACGGGGGCGACGCGGTCATTGGTGAGATCGAGACGCCAGATCTGTCCCGCCTGCTCGAAGACGATGCCGCCGCGTCCCAGGGAGGGAAACTTCACATCGAATTCGGTGAAACGGGTGATCTGGGTGGTCTTCTTGGATTCAAGATCGTACGCGAAGAGATTGCCGCGGCCCGTGCGCTCCGAGACGAAGTAAATCTTTCCGTTCGGTGCCCACATCGGAAAAATGTCCTGAGCCTCGTTCTGCGTGATGTTCTCGAGTTTCCCCGACTTGAGGTCATAGATCCAGATGTCATCAGCCATGCCGCCGCGATAATTCTTCCACGTACGGAATTCGCGAAAGATCCGGTTGTAGGCGATCTTCCGGTCGTCGGGGGAAAACGAGATGAAGCCGCCGCGGGGGACGGGCAGCTGCTCCGGAACCTCCGCGTCGAGGCGCACGGAATAGAGCTGGCCGATGAACGGATTGAACGATCGCCAGCGGGATCGGAAAACGACCTCCTGCGAGGTGTTTTTCCAGGTCATCACGATGTTGTTTGGACCCATGCGGTCGGCCAGGTCATCACGTGACAGCGTTGCCGAGTAGGTGAGCCGCGCGGGCGTGCCGCCGCTTGACGGCATCACGTAAACCTCGGTGTTGCCGTCGTACTGGGCTGTGAAGGCCAACTGCCGCCCGTCAGGGGAGAATCGCGGGAAAATGGCGTAGCCGGGGCCGTCGGTCAGGCGCCGCGCGGTGCCGCCCGCAATGCCCACGGTGTAGAGTTGCCCGGCGTAGGAGAAGACAATCTGATCGCCATTCGTCGTTGGGAAACGCAGCAGCCGTGTTTCCGAAAGCTGCGGAGGTGCGGCACGGAGGAGACAGCATGCGGAAGCAGCGAGAGCGACAATGAGGCAGCGTTTCACCGGATTCATGATGACGCTCTTAGCCACCCGTTTTGCATGCGGCCAGCGAAAAGGCGGATGTCAGGTCTCAGACGTAGACACCGCCTCCGAGCAACCGGGCGCCCTTGTAGAGCGCGAGGATCTGGCCGCTGGCCAAGGCCCGTTGTGGAGCATGAAAACGCACAAAACCGGCGTCATTGCCTTCGGGGATGAAATCGAGTGCGACCCGCGGATCCCGGTAGCGAACGCGACCTTCAAGCGTGGTGGGAACCATGATCGGCCGGGCGTTCCAGCGCAGCGAGTGGACACGCAGCTCGGATTGAAACAGTCCGGGAGCATCTGCCGCATCAAAGGCGACCAGGAGCGCGTTGTCTGCCGCCCGCTTTCCGACCACCACGTAGGCTTGATGGTCGGTGTTCGAGGGAACCCCGATACCCTTGCGCTGGCCAATTGTGTAGTAATGAAGGCCCCGGTGCCGACCGAGCTGCCTTGAGTCCGCCGCCCGGATGATCGGCCCGGGCGAATCGGGGACGTAGGCGCGCAGGAAGTCCCGCATTTTGACCTCGCCGATGAAGCAGATGCCCTGGCTGTCCTTCTTGTTCGCCGTCACGAGACCGGCGTCTCGGGCGATCGCCCGCAGTTCGGGTTTTCTCAGGTGTCCTATCGGGAAACGCGCATCGCGGAGTTGTTCCTGGCTCAGGAGTGCAAGAAAATAGCTCTGGTCCTTGTTGGGATCCGCGCCTTCGAGCAGAGCGACGCGTTCGCCGGTTTCCGGGGCGTCGGCGACGGAAATCCTCTGCACGTAATGTCCCGTCGCGATCGCGCCAAATCCGTGCTCTCGCGCCCACTGGCGCAGGATGCCAAACTTGATTTCCCGGTTGCACATCACGTCGGGGTTGGGTGTCAGGCCGCGCGCATAACCATCGAGCAGATAGGAGACGACCCGTTCACGGTAGTCGCGCATGAGATTGACGACCTGGAAATCGATGCCGATCTGCTCCGCGACCGCCCCTGCATCCGCGATGTCTTGCTGCCAAGGGCAGTCGCCGAGGATGTTATCCTCGTTGATCCAGTTTTTCATGTAGGCGCCCGCGACATCGTAACCCTGTTGCTTCAAGAGGAGTGCAGCGACAGAGCTGTCGACCCCCCCCGAGAGGGCCACAAGAATGCGTTCGCGAGGCGAGCCTGGCATGGTCTCCGCAACGACGGGCTTGGGAGGCGTTTTGTCAATTCCGGCCGACATGGGCAAATTGAGGCGGCGGCCAGTTGATCTCCAATTCATTGCATCCAGTCCGCGCTTTCCACCGTGCAAGCCGCCTTTGGGGACAAAATTGATTCTTGCGCGGCCTAGCCGCGGCGAACTGACTGTCCGCGCGTATGTCCGCGTCCGCACACGGTTCACCGTTCAACAAAGAGCATCCCTTTCCCGCCAAGGTTTTGGAAAACCGGCTCCTCAATCGTCCGGGGTCCGCGAAGGAGACACGCCATTTCGCGGTCAGCCTCGCCGGCAGCGGACTGCATTACAAGGCGGGTGACTCCTTGGGAGTGTATCCAACCAATCGACCCTCGGAGGTCGAAGCGATCCTCAAGGCGTTGCGAGCCACCGGTGACGAGATGGTGCTCCTGCCCAAGGCCACCGAACCGGTACCGCTGCGGCAGGCGTTGTTTTCCAAACTGGCGCTGGCCGGTCCCACCCGGAAGGCGATCGAAATGTTGCATGCCAGGGCGACCGATGCGGATGAGAAGGCCCGGCTGGGCGGCTTGCTGGCACCGGAGTCAAAGGAGGTTCTCGCGGCATTTCTCGACGAGCGCGAGTATATCGACCTCCTGGTCGAATTTCCGAGTGCCTCGCTGACGCCGCAGGAGTTCGTCGATCTCTCGCGCCGGCTGATGCCGCGTCTTTATTCGATTGCGTCGTCACCGAAGCTCCATCCCGACGAGATCCACCTGACCGTCGCCGTGGTGCGTTACGATACCAATTCCCGCCAGCGACACGGGGTATGCACCACCTTCCTGGCGGATCGCGTGCAGGTTGGCAGAACGGATACGCCGGTGTTTGTCTCCCATTCCCATTTTCGTCCGCCGGAAGACGCATCCCGCGATTGCATCATGGTGGGTCCGGGCACGGGCATCGCGCCGTTCCGGGCGTTTGTGCAGGATCGCTTTGCAGACAAGGCGACCGGGAGGAACTGGATATTCTTCGGTGACCAGCGCAAGGCCACCGACTTTCTCTACGAGGAGGAATGGTCGGAATGGATCGCAAAACAACAGATCCACCGGCTGGACCTTGCCTGGTCGCGTGACCAACCGACAAAAATCTACGTGCAGGACCGGATGCGCGAAAACGCCCCGGAGTTATGGGAGTGGATCAAGGGAGGTGCGAATTTCTACGTTTGCGGCGACGCCAAGCGGATGGCCAAGGATGTTGACCAGACGTTGCTGTCGATCATCGCCGACCAGGGAGGGATGTCGCTCGAGGAGGCGGCCGAGTACGTGAAACAGATGAAGAAGGACAAGCGTTACCAGCGCGACGTGTATTGATTACTCGACGGGCATGCAGTCCTGGAAATTTTATGACGTTTAAAGAACGAACAGCGATTGTCACCGGCGCGGGTCGTGGCATCGGCAAGGGTATCGCGGAGGTCCTGGCCAGAAACGGGGTCACCGTCATTTGTATCTCCAAATCGGAGACCTCCTGCGGCGCTGTCGCGGCCGGCATCACGGCCGCGGGTGGCAAGGCCAGGGCCGTGGCCGTGGATGTCTCCAACGGCGCTGCCGTCGCGGCTGCCGCCGATGCCCTGCTCAAGGAATTCGGCAGGATTGACATCCTCGTGAACAACGCCGGCATCACCCGTGACGGCCTGCTGGCCCGCATGTCGGAGGACGACTGGAACCTCGTGCTGCAGACGAATCTGACCAGTTGCTTCCACTGGACCAAGGCGATTGGATGGCCGATGTGCCGCGCGCGATACGGACGGATCGTCAACATCGCCTCCGTGGTCGGTCTGGTGGGCAATGCGGGGCAGGCAAATTATGCTGCGGCCAAGGGCGGAATGATTGCCTTCACCAAATCGATTGCAAAGGAGTTTGCGCGCCGGTTTGTGACCGCCAATGTCGTCGCGCCGGGCTTCATCAAGACGGACATGACCGCCACCCTGTCGGAGGATGTGCAAAAGGCGGCCCAGGAACTCATTCCCATGCAACGTTTCGGCGAGGTGGCAGACATCGCCCACATGGCGGCATTCCTCTGTTCCGAGGAAGCGGGATACGTCACCGGCCAAGTTTTTACCGTTGACGGCGGTATGGCAATGTGAAGCCTTTCACCCTGCGATTTAACCCATATGGCTGATCAAAAAACCATCGAACAACGCGTAAAAGAGATCATCGTCAATCAGCTCAATGTGAACGAAGAGCAGATCACGCCCCAAGCTTCGTTTCTCGACGATCTCGGCGCGGACTCCCTCGATACCGTCGAGCTGATCATGGCGTTTGAGGAGGAGTTCAAGGATGAGATCAAGGGAGAGATCCCGGAATCCGATGCGGAGAAACTGCAGACGGTCGGGCAGGTGATCGAATATATCAACGCCAAGGCTGCTGGAAAATAAGCGGCTTTTTCATTTTGAGGCGCCTGTTTCCCTGTCGCGGAAGGGCGCCTTTTTGTTTGCGGGGCCTCCGGTCGCGACCTTGAACTGGTGCTGGTTTTCCCGCCCCCACTCTCGAGCCCATGGAGCACCCACCTGCCTCGCAGCGCGTCGTCATCACCGGTCTGGGTGTTGTCCACGGACTCGGTCACACGGTGGATGCGTTCTGGTCCAGCCTTGTGGCGGGGAAGGGAGGCATCAACCGGATCACCCAGTTCGATCCCACGGGCTTTGCGAGCCAGATTGGTGCGGAGGTGGTCGGCTGGGATCCCGAGGCGCACATGGATCCCAAGGAGGTGCGTCGCAACGATCGGTACACCCATTTTGGCTTTGTCGCCGCCAAGCAGGCCGTGCACGACGCCGCGCTCGCGGTGGATGAGAGCAATGCGGATCGCATTGGCGTGATCATCGGATCCGGGATTGGTGGGATGGCCACATTTGAGGCCCAGCACAAGCGCCTCATGGAAGGCGGTCCGCGCAAGGTCTCTCCCTTCACCATTCCCGCGCTGATCGGCAACATGTGCTCGGGCCTGTTCGCGATCGAAATCGGGGCACGCGGCCCGAATTTCGGCGTAGTTTCCGCCTGCGCCACGGCCACTCACGCCATTGGCGAAGCCATGCACATGATCCGCCGCGGCGATGTCGATGTCATGGTGGCGGGCGGTGCCGAAGCGGCGATCACGCCCTTCGCCTATGCCAGCTTCTGCTCCATGAAGGCGATGAGTTGCCGCAATGAGGACCCGGCCACGGCGAGCCGTCCCTTTTCACTGGGGCGCGACGGTTTTGTCATGGGCGAGGGGGCGGGCGTGCTGGTCATTGAATCGCTCGCCCACGCCAAGGCCCGGGGTGCCCGGATCTACTGCGAACTGCTCGGATATGCGGCGACCGCGGACGCTCATCACATCACCCAGCCTGACCCGGAAGGGAAAGGACTGTCCATGGCCATGCGGCGTGCGCTGGCCAGTGCACGGATTTCTCCGGAGGAAGTTGATTATCTCAACGCTCACGGCACCAGCACGCCGTACAACGACAAGTTTGAGACCTTGGCGATCAAGCGGGTATTCGGTGACCACGCACGCAAGCTGACCGTTAGTTCCACCAAGTCGATGACCGGCCATCTCCTGGGGGCGGCCGGCGGCATCGAGAGCGTGGTTAGCGTCAAGGCGATCCAGACCCGGATCATCCCGCCGACCATCAACCTCCAGGAACCCGATCCCGATTGCGATCTCGACTATGTTCCCCACCGCGCGCGGGCGCTGCCCGTGCGTGCTGCC